>JADJXH010000001.1 GCA_016715895.1 Flavobacteriales bacterium
GATATAGTTGGGATATGTAACATTATGTCAAGACCTGGGCCACGACCAAAACCAACGAGGGTGAAGGAGCTGGAGGGCAACCCTGGCAAACGGCCGCTGCCGCGCAACGAGCCGCGGCCGCAGTTGCCGGTGAAGCGGCCGCGCGGGATGGGGCGGGGGCAGCGCGCGTATTGGGACCAGCACGCGCCGGAGCTGGAGCGGCTGCGGATTTTGACGGGGCTGGATGTGCCGGCCATGCGGCTGATGGCGGAGCACTATACGTTCGCGCTGGAGGCGGCGCGGATATTGGGGGAGGAGGGGTTGATTGTGGAGGGGCGGGACGGGCCGAAGAAGCACCCGGCCTGGCAGGCGCTACGAGACGCCAGCGGGATGTACCTGCGGTTGGCGGCGGAGTTTGGGATGACGCCGAGCGCGCGCACCCGGCTGCAACTGCCGCCGGAGGTGGAGCAGCTCAGCCTGGCGGATTTGCTGTTTGAGGCGGCCAACGGGGGAGAGGCGAGTGAGTGAGGTTCCAGGCGGAGCGGTATGCGGCGGATGTGTTGGGGGGGCGGGTGGTGGCCTGCCGCTGGGTGCGGCTGGCGTGTGAGCGGTATGTAGCGGATAGGGAAACGGGGGCGGCGCGGGGGTTGCAGTTTGATGAGCAGGCGGCACGGATGGCGATTGCGTTTTTCGGGGTGCTGCATCACTGGAAGGGGGAGTGGGCGGGACAGCCAATCAAGTTGGAACCGTGGCAGCAATTTATTATTTGGAATGTGTTCGGGTGGCGGCGGGCGGATGGGCTGCGCCGGTTTCGGACGGTGTACCTGGAGGTGGCCAGGAAAAACGGCAAGACGACGTTGGCGGGGGGCATTGGGTTGTACCTGGCGTTTGTGGATAATGAGCCGGGGGCGGAGGTGTACAGCGTGGCGACGAAACGCGACCAGGCGCGCATCAGCCACCAGGACGCGACGCAGATGGTACGCCGCTCGCCGCAGTTGGCGCGGGAGGTGACGGTGTTCAGGGACAACCTGCACAGCCGGACCTCGGCCAGCAAATTTGAGCCGCTGGGGAGTGATAAAAACACGCTGGATGGGTTGAATGTGCATGGGGTGATTGCGGACGAGGTGCACGCCTGGCCGGATGGGGGGTTGTGGGATGTGATGGAGACGGCGACGGGGGCGCGCCGCCAGCCGTTGATGATTGCGATCACCACGGCGGGGTATGACCGGCACTCGTTTTGCTATGGGCTGCACGACTATGCCGAGAAGGTGCTGGGCGGGGTGGTGGAGGATGATAGCTTTTTTGGGATGATTTACACGCTGGATAAGGGGGACAAGTGGGAGGATGAGGGGGTGTGGGTGAAGGCGAACCCGAATTTGGACGTGAGCAAAAAATCAGATGACATCCGGCGGCTGGCCGGCCGGGCGCGGGAGATGCCGGCGCGGCTGAATGCGTTCCTGCGGCTGCACCTGAATGTGTGGACGCAGGCGGAGACGCGCTGGATTGATGGGGACAAATGGCGGGCGGCGGGTACCCGGCCGGTGCCGGCTGAGGCGGCGCTGGCGGGGCGGCGCTGCTATGGCGGGCTGGACCTATCGACCACGACGGACATCAGCGCCTGGGTGCTGGTGTTTCCGCCGGCGGAGGAGGGGGAGTTGTGGTGGGTGCTGGTGCGGCTGTGGCTGCCGGAGGAGAATTTGCAGCAGCGGGTGAGCCGGGACCGGGTGCCGTATGACGCCTGGGCGCGGGCGGGGCTGCTGACGCTGACGCCGGGCAACGTGGTGGATTATGATTGGATTGAGGCGCAGATCCGCACGGACGCGGCGCAATTTGATTTGGTGGAGGTGGCGTTTGACCCGTGGAATGCGACCAGCGTCACCAACCATTTGGGCGAGGAGGGGCTGACGCTGGTGGAGTTTCGCCAGGGGTTTGTCACGATGAACCCGGCCATGCGGGCGTTGGAGGTGGCGATTGCGCAGGGGTGCTGGGGCATGGCAACCACCCGGCGCTGGCGTGGATGGCGGACAATCTGGTGGCGGCGCAGGACCCGGCCGGGAATATCAAACCGGACAAAAACAAATCGCGGGAGCGGATTGACGGCATGGTGGCGCTGATTATGGCGCACCAGCGGGCGGTGTTGGGGAACCAAATCGCGGGAGGCGGGTGGGGGGGGGGGGCCGGGGGGTGGAGAGAGGAGACGAGGCCGCTGCGGCTGCGGATGGTAGTGACCCGGTCCCGGCCGGGGGGGGCGCGGGGGTGGCGGTGTTCCTGGAGGCGCCCGCCGGGGGGGGCCGGCGGGGGTTGTTGGGGGGCGGGGGGGGGGGGGGGGCTGCTGGTGGAGCACCGGCGGCTGAAACATGAGACGCTGGAGCGGCGGATTCGTTGACGAGGAGGTGATGCTGGGAGAATGCCTTGCGCTGGCAAGCAAAATTGACTGGTAACTAAGAACGACAGACCCCCGGCCGGGGCTGCCCACCCCGGCCGGGGGGATAGATTGACAATAACCCCGGTCATGTTGTAGAATTACAACAATCTAATTGCTGATGGATTACCACCGGCGCGAGGTCAATGTGACCCGCGCCGGTTTTTGTTTATGACCAGGACATAATCAAATTGGACCGAAATGACGTTGTAGCGCTGCTGGGTTTGCTGCTGATGGCCGGCGGGTTGGTGTTTGTCTATTGGCCGTTGGCGCTGATTGTGCCGGGGGCGCTGCTGGTGGCGTTGGGGGTGACGGGCGCGCGGCGAGGCGGTGACTGATGGGTATTTTATCGCGGGCGCTGAGAGTGACGGATGGGGAGGAGGAGCGGCAGTTGTCGCTGACGGATTATCAGGGGTGGGTGGATGCCGGGCTGGTGCGCTCTTCCGCGGCCGGGGTGAGCGTGACGCCGGACACGGCGATGGCGCTGCCGGCGGTGTATGCCTGCGTGCGGGTGCTGGCAGAGGCGGTGGCCTCGCTGCCGCTGATCACCTACCGGCGGCAGGGGGAGGGGCGGGCCAGGGCCACGGATTACTACCTGTACAACCTGCTGCACGACCAGCCCAACCCGGTGATGACGTCGTTTGAATACCGCGAGATGATGATGGGCCACGTGTTGACCTGGGGCAATCATCTGTCCGAGATTCAGTGGTCCACGAATGGACGGATTCAGGCGTTGTGGCCGCTGCGGCCGGACCGGGTGGAGAAGGTTGAGCAGACGCCGGATGGGCTGGTGTACCACTACCGGCTGCCTAATGGCGGCATTGAGGAGCTGGCCGAGTGGCAGGTGTTCCACGTGCGCGGGCTGAGCAGTGACGGCATTTGGGGCTGGTCGCCGATTCGGATGCAGCGCGAGGCGCTGGGGGTTGGGTTGGCGGCGCAGGAGTTCGGGGCGCGGTTCTTCGGCAACGGCACGCACATGGGCGGCATCCTGTCCCATCCGGGTGTGTTGGGGGATAAAGCATTTGAGCGGCTGCGCACGGAGATGAACGACCGCTGGGGCGGGCTGGCGAACGCCAACCGCATGGCGATTTTGGAGGAGGGGATGACGTACCAGCGCATTGGGATTCCGCCGGAGGATGCGCAATTCCTGGAGACGCGCAAATTCCAGGTGACGGAGATTGCGCGGATGTACCTGGTGCCGCCCCATAAAATCATGGATTTGGAGCGGGCGACGTTTACCAACATCGAGCACCAGGCCATCTCGTTTGTGGTGGATACGCTGCGGCCGTGGTTGGTGCGGCTGGAGCAGGCCATCCACAGCCGGCTGATGAGCGAGCGGGAGCGGCAGAGTTATTTTGTGGAGTTTTTGGTGGATGGGCTGCTGCGCGGCGATGCAATCAGCCGCTCACAGGTGTATTCTGTCGGCCGCCAGTGGGGGTATCTGAGCGCCAATGACATCCGCCGGATGGAGAACATGAACCCCATCGCCGGCGGGGATGATTATTTGATGCCGTTGAACATGGTCCCGGCCGGGGCTGAACCACCGGCCAGGGCGCTGCGGGCGCTGGAGACGATGACCCCGGCCGGGGCGGCGGTGGAGCAGCGGGCAGTGCGCAGCATCAACGCCCGGCGGCGGCTGCAACTGGCCAACACGGAGACGTACCGCGAGGCGGCGGCCAGGGTGCTGCGGCGGGAAATCAACGACGTGGGGGCGCAGGCCAAAAAACAACTCGGCCAGCGGGACGCGGCGCAGTTCGTCGAGTGGCTGGATGATTTCTACAGCGAGCACCGGCAATTTGTGATCACCCAGATGCGGGCGGTGATGGATGCCTATTTGCGGCTGGTGGCGGCGGAGGCGGGGGACGAGACGGCCGCCATCAGCGAGGAGCGTCTGGCGGCATTTGTGCAGGCGTATCTGGAGACGTATGCGGACCGGCATACGACCATCAGCCGGCAGCAGGTGACAGACGCGCTGGCGACGGATGACCCGTTGACGGCGCTGGAGCAGGTGTTCGACGGCTGGCGTGATACCCGGCCGGGGACGATTGCGGGCAATGAGACGGTACGCGGCGGCGGGGCCATCACTAAAATTGTGTACGCCGCGGCTGGAATTTCGATGCTGCGCTGGCGGAGTGTGGGCGACACGTGCCCCTACTGCCGGCGGCTGGATGGCATGGTGGTGTCGATTGAGGCCAACTTTTTGGCGGCCGGGCAGGATTTCCAGCCGGAGGGGGCAGAGCGACCGCTGCGCCCCGGCCGGGACGTGGGCCACCCACCGGCGCATTTGGGCTGTGACTGCGTGATTACGCCGGGATGAGGATAAGACGATGAGAGAATTAGAACGACGATTTGTAACGGCTGAATTTCGCGCCGATTCGCCCGACGGGGCAATAGAGGGCTATGCCGCGGTTTTCAACGCGCAGAGCGAGGATTTGGGCGGTTTCCGCGAAAAAATACGGCCCGGCGCGTTTGCCAAAACGATTCAGGAAGCGGACGTGCGCGCGCTGTTTAACCATGACGCCAATTATGTCCTGGGGCGCAACCGGGCGGGCACGTTGGAACTGGCCGAGGATGACCACGGGCTGTTGTTCCGGGTGACGCCGCCGGCGACGGGCTGGGCGGCGGATTTGCGGGCCAGCATCAGCCGGGGCGACATTGACCAGGCGTCGTTTGGGTTTTGGGTGGTGCGGGATGAGTGGCGCAATGCCGACACCGGCCGGGAACGGGAATTGGTAGAGGTGGCGCTGCTGGATGTGAGCGTGGTGACCTACCCGGCCTATCCGCAGACACAGGTCACGGCCCGCTCGATGAATGATGTGATTAGCGCGCTGCGCAGCATGGACGTTACCGCGGACGAGCTGCGCGCGCTGATTGACCAGATAACGACCATGTTGCCCGCTGCGCCGGTCCAGGTGGACCACCCGGCGACGGCGGAACCGGTGAGCGTGGCGCAGGTGCGCCAGGCAATGCGCCGGCGACGCCTGCAACTGGCACAATACCAACTCTAAGAGGAGATTGACCATGAGTAACATTATGTTGGAACTGCGCCAGCGTCAGGAGCAAACACTGAGCCAGGCGCAGGCGATGGTAACAGCGGCGGAAACCGAGGATCGGGATTTCACGCCAGACGAACAGACGCAGTATGACGGCCTGCTGGCCACTGTGGAGCAGCTCCGCGGCCGCATTGGGCGGTTGGAGGGGTTGGGCGCGCAGACCGCGACCAGCACCCGCCAGGCCCCGGCCGTGCTGAGCATCCCGCGCGGTGACAATGAGACCCGCGCCCTGGCGCACTTTTTCCGCACCGGCAACACTGGCCACCTGGGCGAGATGCGGACGGAAATGGAAAACGGCAGTGTGGGCGTCAGCATGCGCATTCCGACGGCGCGGGAAATGCGCGCGGTCACGGACAGCACCATGAACATCACCACGACCACGGACGGTGGGTATGCCGTGCCGACCGGGTTTGTGCGCGACGTTGCCAAACGCAAAAGCGAGATGATGCTGGCCGACCGGCTGGGCTGCCTGTTGATTCATCGGCAAAGGCACGACCGTCAACTATCCGGCCGAAGGGCAGGACCCGCAGTCGTTTGTCAGCCACGAACGAGCAGAGTGACGCACATGACGTGGCCTGGAGCCGGAACGCCGGCGTCCTGGCACTCGTGGCGTTCACTTTGGGCTTTTACACCCGCGCGGTGGAGCTGACCACGCAGTTGATGCGCGATGAGGACGTCAACCTCATGGGTTACATCGCCGACAAAATCAGCCGCGAGTATGCGCAGACGCACAACAGTCTGCTGATTACCGAGGCGGCCGCCAGCGGCACGGCGCTCAAAACCTACGCCAGCGCCACGGCCATCGCGGCCGGTGAGCCTGAGGACATCGTGTTTAACGACACCCTGTCTTACTACCTGGACGAGAGCAACAGCAACGCCTGGGTCACCCGGCCGTCGACGTTCGGCAACATCGCCAGCATTACCGGCAACGCCCGGCTGTACGCGGAGACCCCCGGCGGGTCGTTCGGACGCGAGCTGTTGGGGTACCCGGTGCTGTACAGCAACCAGGTCACGGCCACGGCGGCCAGCGCCAAAGACTTGTACTTTGGCAACTGGTATTACATGGGCTACCGCGAGGACCCGACCATCAACCTGTTGGTCAATCCCTACCGCTCGCCCGGCCTGACCATCCTGGAGTATTCGTTTGGGGCAGTGTACAAACTGCGCCAGGCGGGTGCGCTGGGCTATGGGGTACATCCGAGCGCATAGGACGACGATGATTGAGCGAGTGATGGGTTTCACGCCCCTGGGTCCGCGGGGCATCGAGGCAGAGACGGCGACGGCGCTGTTATCGCTGCAATGGCCGGGCGCGCTGCGCCTGGTCATCCAGCGCGACAATCCGCACGAGAGCGGGCGTGAAAACATCCTCCACCAATACCAGCAGGGACGCGAGCTATTCCTGGCCGGCGGCTATGATGCCCTCCTCGTGATTGAGGCGGACATTGTGCCGCCGGCCGATGCCCTGCTCAAATTGGCGCGGCTGATTGACGAGCATCAGGCGGACCTGGCCTATGGCGTTTACCGGTTCCGGGTCAGCAATGTGATCAACGTGTTTGAGCGGTATCCCGGCCGGCCACGCAACCCCGGCGAAAGCCTGACGCTGCACCCGCACAAGCTGGCGGTGGCGCGGGCGGCGGGGGTGACCCCGTGCAGTGGCGGCGGGCTGGGCTGTGTGTTGATTGCCCGGCACGTGCTGGAGCAGTTTGAGTTTCGGCACGAGGACACGGCGCACTGCGACACCTGGTTTAATCGGGATGTGCTGCGCGGCGGGCTGGTGCAGATGGCGGATATGAGCGTCATCTGCGGCCACGTGCGCGAGGATGGGGAGCTACTGTGGCCGTGGTGATGCCGTTTTTGGAGATTATCACGCGGACCTGCAAGCGGCCGGCGCTGCTGGCGGCGAATGAGGCCAGCATCCGGCAGCAGACGGATGGCGATTATGTGCACACCATCCTGGAGGACCAGGTGGGGCTGGGCATTGGCCAGGCGCAGATGCAACTGGCGGGCTATGCCAGCCAACTGCGCGGGCGGTACGTGTGGATATTGGATGATGATGATATGTGCACCCGGCCGGGGCTGGTGGCAGAACTCAAGGCCATCGCGGCGCAGGACGGCGAGCCGGAGTTGATTATGATGCGCATGGACCACGGCCCGCGCGGCATCCTGCCGGATGATGCGCGGTGGCAGGGGCCGCCGGTGTGCGGCCTGATTGGCGTGAGCGCGTTTGTGACGCGGCGCGATGTGTTTGTGCGCCACCGCGCGGCGTGGCTGAGCGCCCGGTATGCCAGCGATTTCGATTTTATTGCCGCGGCGTATGCGGCGGCGGAGCGGGTGAGCTGGTTTGATGTGGTGGCCAGCCGGGTGCAGCAGATTGGCATGGGGGTGGCATGACGACAGTCGCCATTTTACTACCCAGCCGCGGACGGGCGGCGCAGTTGACTGAGCGGGTGACCTCGCTGCTGTGGCAGGTGCCCCCGGCCGGGGTGACCATTTACATCACCCTGGCGGTGTGCCTGGACGACGCGGAGACGCAGACGGCCGCGGAGGCGCTGCAACATACCAGCCGCTTCGCGCAGTTTCGGGTGGAATCGACCAGCCGGCCGGCGGATTCGACGGCGGTGCAGGGCTGGAACATGGCGTACCAGTTCCGGCGGGCGCGGGGCGGCGCAGACTGGTACATCCTGGGCGCAGATGACATTGTGTGGGTGCCGGGGTGGCTGGATGCGGCGCTGGCCGAAGCCCGGCCGGGGGTGGAGGTGATTGGCCTGGACGACGGCGGCCACACTGATTTGCGGCTGTATGCGCCGCATTACATGGCCCAGGCCGCATTTGTGGAGGAGGTTTTGGGCGGGCTGTTTGTGCCACCGGAGTATTACGCCTGGTGGTTCGACCGCGAGGTGTGCGAGGTGGCGCGTGCGCGTAACGCGTACAGCCCGGCGCCGGGCGCGGTGGCCCGCCATTTACACCCGGATTGGCAGACGGCGCGCATGGACCGGACGTACCGGGATGCCTGGCCGCTGCATGACGTGGACCGGCAGACGTACCTGACGCGGCGGGCGCAGGGCTACCCGGTGAATTGGAGAGAGCGATGCGAGTCATAGCGAATAAATCATTTGTGAGCCGGTTGGGCGGGCAGACGTACCGGGTGGCGCAGGATGACGAGCTGCTGCTGCCGGATGGGGCGGATTGGCTGTTGTGCGGGCTGGTGCGCCCGGCCGGGCCGGAGGCGGCGACGCTGGCCCCGGCGGAGACGGCGACCAAGCCACGGCCACGGAAACGGGTGACAAAATGAAACTGAGCGTGTATACCGCGCCAACGGTGGAACCGGTGACGCTCCAGGAGTTGAAAAACCAGGCGCGCATCGACGATAACACGGACGACAGCGGCCTGGCGCTGTACATCAAAACGGCGCGGGAGACGTATGAGCTGATGACCCGCCGGGCGCTGTGCACGCGCACCTACGAGCTGACGCTGGATAACTGGCCGGGTGGCCGGCGGATCCGACTGCCGCACCCGCCATTGGCCAGCGTGACCAGCATCAGCTACACGGACGAGGATGGCGCGGTGGCGACAATCGACAGCGGGGATTACCTGGTGAGCACGGTGACGGAGCCGGGCGAGATTGTGCTGCGCAACGGCGTGAGCTGGCCGGCGGTGGTGCTGCAAGAAGTGGACGCCATCACCATCCGCTACGTGGCCGGGTATGGCGGGGCGGATGACGTCCCGGCCGGGCACCGGCTGGCCATCCGTTTATTGGCGGCGCACTACTACGAAAACCGCGAGGCCACGGGCATTGGCAACGTGAGCGAGATACCGCTGGGATTGGCCCAGCTGCGGGACATTGACCGGGCAGGGTGGTTCTAATGCGCGCCGGACGACTGCGAAACAAGGTCACGATTCAGGAGAAATCGGTCACGCTCTCGGCAGAGGGCGAAGAGGTGGTGACCTGGGTCAACGTGGCGACGGTGTGGGCGGGGGTGGAACCGCTGACCGGCCGGGAGTATGCGATTGCCTCGGCGGAGTATGCGGAGGTGACCACGCGGGTGGTGATGCGCTACCGGCCGGGGGTGGTCCCGGAGCAGCGGGTGGTGTTTGGCGAGCATACGTACAACGTGCGCTCGGTCATTGACCCGGACATGCGCCATAAAGAGCTGCAACTGATGTGCGATGAGGTGCTGGCGTGACGTTTGAGCAGGATGTGGCGCGGGCAGCGGACGAGCTGCGGCGGATGGATGGCATTATTGCCAACGCCATCCCGGCCGGGGTGTTGGCCGGGGCGAAATATGGCGCGGACCAGGCGCGGCAGCGGGCACCGCGGCGTACCGGCAAAATGGCGGACAGTATCGAGGCCCGGCCGGGGAGTGACAAAAACTCGGCCGAGGTGTACGCCGGGGTGTTTTATAGCTATTTTGTGGAGCGGGGCACGCGCAAACCGGTGCGCGGCGCGCGGCCATTCATGCAGCCGGGGATTTACGGCAACCGGAAACGGATCGGGGACATCATCAGCCAGGCGGTTGCCGAGGCTGTTGAGCGAGAGATGCGATGAGCTACGAGAGCGATTTACGGGCGGCGGCGCTGGCGGTGACGAACCTGGCCAACCTGATTGGCACCCGGTTCTACCCGGTGCGGCTGCCGCAGGACGCGGCCACGCCGGCGATAACGTACCGCCAGTTGGACAGCCAGCAGGAGTTGACGCTGGGCGGGACGGTGATTGGCGGCGAGGTGCGGTATGAGCTGACGCTGCTGGGCAGCAGCTACGGCGTGATTTTGCAGCTAAAAAGTGCGCTCCAGGAGTTGGAGGGCACCGACTACGGCAGCCTGACCGGGTTCGGGGTCAACGATGGCCCGGACGGTTGGGATTTTACCGATGAGGTGTTTTATAAGCTGGTCGAAATCACGGCCAGCATTTAGTGGAGGATACAAATGGCAATCTCAGGTTCGTTTGATAGTGATGACAAAGTGGTCTGGAAGGACGCGGTGGTGAAAGTGTCGCTTGACGGCGGCTCCACCTATGCGGCCATCACCACCTGGAGCAACATGGTGACGTTTACGCGCGGGACGTACAGCGTGGAGACGGAGCCGCTGCTGGATGGCAGCAAGTTGCGCAGCGTGGGCAACCTCGGCGCTGGCCGGGTGGCGGTGACCTGTGTGTATGACGAAGAGAGCACCGGCCCCTGGAAAAATCTCAATGACATTTTCATTGCCGGCACGGCGCTGGATTTGGTGTCACTGACGGTCAGCAAAGATACCGCCTCCACCAGTTTTTTGTATACCACAATTAACCCGGTGCTGGTGGCTTGCTCGCTGCCGCCCATTGATGCCAACAACACGATGGCCGGAAAATTCACGTTCGAGATTGAGTGCGACGACATGACGCAATCGCTGGTAGGTACCTAATGGCGCAACCTCCTGACGAATCTGATTTCGCCATTGAGTCGCCCCTGGCGCGGTGGCCGGGCATTATCCGGCTGCCGCACCCGGACGAGTTCAGCGGCGAGCATTGGGCGGCATGGCGGGCAGCGGTGGATGAGCAGCCGGAGACGGTCATCAGCCGCCTGTACTGCTATGCCGGGGTGGCGTTCATCCAGCGCGTCGGTACGTGGGCGCTGTCGGTGCCGCTGGCCGAGGTGGCCGGCTGGCAGAGTGACCCGGCCGCGGAGCGGATTAAGCTGGTCTCCTGGCTGGGTCGAGAGATGCAGCGTTACATGGAGCAGGTGACGAACCCAAAAAACTAGCCCGCCAGGCGCGCGCGTATTTTCGGCATGGCACCGGCCGGGCACCGTGGATTTGGTCACAGACCCGGCGGTGCATCGAATTGAGCGGCGCGGCGGGCGTGGCCTGGCGGCATTTCCCGGCCGGGACGTATCACCAGCAGGCGGCATTGATGTATGGCGAGACTGAGATGATGTTGATGGAGTTGCTATACCGCTGCTGGCGGCAGTATGCCTACCTGGAGGATACGGATTGGGGCCAGGACGAGGTCAATCTGGAGGCGTGGCTGCATGGCGTATAAAGTTTTGGATTATCTGATTACGGCTTCGTGGACCGGGAAAGGCGCGGCGCAAGGCGCGGCGGCAGACATTCAGGAGGTAGGCACGGCCAGCCACACCACCGGTTTGAGCTTGACTGACCTCAAATCCGGCCTGGATTTGGCTATGAGCGGTTTCCAGGCGGCCGGGCAAATGGTCGGCGAGTTTTACGACGCATTGAAAGAGGGGGCGGCGCTTGAGTCACAAACGGCAAAATTTGACGCACTGGCGGCCAGCATCGGCACGGTGGGGGATGCGCTGCTGACGGATTTGCAAGCGGCAACCGGGGGCATGGTGACCGATGCCAAGCTGGTGGCCGGTGCAGTGGATTTGATGAACCTGGGACTGGTGCAGAGCCATGAGGAGGTTATACGCTGGTCTGCGGCAATCAGCGCGCTCAATCTGGACATGCAGGTGTTGGGCCTGACGCTGGCCAACGACTCCACCGCGAGATTGGACAGTCTCGGTTTGTCCATGACGGTGGTTAATGAAAAGACGCAAAAATTCGTCAACATGGGGTATGAAACCAGCAAAGCGTTTGACCTGGCGGTGCTGGAGGCGTTGGAAGAGAAAATGAGTCTCTTCGGCGACGCGGCAGAAACGACCACCGGCAAGCTACAACGATTTGAGACCAGTTGGACCAATTTAACCGACCGGCTTAAATCCGGATTGGCTGAAGGGTTTGCGCCAGCGGTTGACCGCCTGACTGAGTTTATGGACGAGGTGGCCAACGCTAACGATGATTTGCAGCGCGCCTATGGCCAGGGGTTGGTCACTCAAGAGGAGTATAACGAGTTAGCGCTTAAGGCTGCGCTGGGATTTGATGGTGCCGTCGAACGATTGCAGCAGGTACGCGATGCTATGCGTACGCTTAATTTTGGCGATGAGTTGGCGCGGATCGCGGCCGGGGCGCACGCGCTGGACGCAGCGGTGACCACCACCGGCGCGGATTTCGGTTTTAGCCTGCTGCCGATGTTATCCGCGGCCGGGATTGGGGCCACGGAGATGGCCCTGGCGTTTGAACGGGGCGCGATTATGGCCGAGCGGGGGCTAACGTCTGTTAGCGGGCCGCTGGTGGGCATGATTGGGCAACTGCGCGAGGCGCGGGCGGAGGTGGGCGGATTTTTTAACCAGATTTCGGCGGGGGCGGCGATTGACCCGGCCGGGCTGCTGATGGACACGGCGGCCGCGGCGGGGGCGAGTGCGCGCAACCTGTACGAGATGGCCGGGGCGACGGATGAGGCATTGCAGGCGTTGGTGGATGCCACCATTGCGGCAAAGGCTGAGGAATTGGGCAATGCCGTCGCGGCCGGGGCAATGACCGGGGTGCAGGCGCTGGCGGAGCTGGAGCAGTTTGCGCAAAACCTGAACCTCAACCCGACTGAACTCCTGGAACCAACGGTACTCAGCACTGAGACGGCGGCGAGCGTTATCAAGGCGAATACGTTGGCGCTGGTAGAGGGGGTCAGCCAGGGAGCGACGACGGCCAGCCGGACGGCGACCACGGCGGTGGATGAGCTGCGCACCCGCACCGAGGATTTGGTGACGATGCCCAAGCCGCTGGAGTTTGAAACGAATGACGCGGCGGTGCGGTCGGTGCTGGATGAGATGGAGGTGTGGGCGGCGGCGATGCGCGGCCCCTGGCCGATTGAGTTTAACGTGACGACTACCGGGACACCCCCGGCCGGGGCGGGCGGCAGCAGCGGCGCGCCTCCGCCACCGACAGGCAGCGGGGGCACCGGCGGCGGCGGTGGGGGTGGTGGTGCGCCGGGGGGCAGTGGCCCGGCCGGGCGTGGACCGGCGGGCAATAACACAACAAACTACACGACAAACAACTACTGGACGAACGGCGTCTCGCCGGGGACGCTGGACAACGCCCTGGCGAACTACGGCCGGCGGTACAGCGGAGCGACACGATGAGCCTGATTTTCAGCCTGACCGACGGTAACAGCAGCTATGACCTGACCAGCATGGTGGTGGAGAATAACATCCAGTTCGCCAGCGGCGATATGGTGACCAAATGGCACACCACCAGCGCGGGCGGGAATCAACTGCTGGAATGGCACGATGGCGACCGGGCGGTGACGTTCCAGATGACGGTGACGGGCACGGACAACGAGCTGCTCAACACGCTGACCACGCTCCAGCGGTGGGCCAGGCAGGCGGCTAACGCCGAACTGAACCCGGAGCGGTACCGGCCGGTGTTCTTGAAGGTGCAGTATCCAAATGCCAGCAATGCCACGCTCCAGCCCATCCGGCGGATGGACGTGGATGCCAGCAATGCGCTGCTGCACACCTACAAGCGCACGGCCGGGCACCTGTATCACATCGGCGTCTACATGGCGCTGGGGCCGTATGGGCAGGCGGAGAAGCCGCTGTATTTGTACAACGCGCTGAGCAACGGCGCATTTGCACGGTTTAGCGGCACCGTGCCGCTGAATTGGGCCAAAATCGACGGGGCGGAGACGTTTACGGCGGATGAGGCGGTGGCGCTGGTGGGGCGCTACGGGTTGAAAATGGCCGGGATTGCCAGCGGGGACGGGCTGATTAGCGACGCCACGGTGGTGCCGGCGTACCAGCAGATGCGCGGCAGTGTGTGGCTCAAAATTGTGAGCGGGACGGTGGACGTGCGGCTGGTCAACGTTAGCGGCGGGGGGACGATGGCCGAAAAGACGGGGCTGACGGCGGCCAACATCGCCAGCCAGGCGGCCTACACGACCAACGACCGCAACGGCAACGCCTGGTACCTGATTTTCCTGCCGGCGGTGACGCTGACGGCGACCACGAGCGTGCAGTTTGTGGTGACGGCCACGGCGCTGGCGACGCTGTACGTGGACATGGCCCAAATCCGCACGCTGGACGCGGTGACCAGGCCGCCATTGCCCAACATGGATTTTCCCGGCGACATCATCGGCGGCAAAGCGGGGCTGGTCGGCGGCTTTGACAGCGACGGCACGGTGACCATTGAGACGGATGTGTATTTCGGCGGCGAGGGGTCGCAGCTGGTCATTTTGGAAAATGCGCAGCTGTATTACTCGCAGTTGTTTGAAATCGAGACGCTCAACGAGGAGTGGGTGGTGCGGGTGGCGCTGTACCATGACGAGGATGACACGGATAATGAGGATGATTTTACGCTGAGCCTGCTGGACGGGGCGGGCAACGTGCTGGACAGCATCACCGATGACCCGACGAGCTACGCTGAGGCGCTGACCACAGCCACCGGGGATGACACCAACACCTGGGCCATTTACGAGCTGAGCGGCACGAACAGCGCCTATCCGGGGTTCCGCATCCAACTGGCGGTGGATGGCAGCAGCGGCAGCGTCTCATTGTACGTGGACCACGTGTACACCTGGCAAACGGAGCAGGTGGCGGGGTTGGTGGCGGATTATGCGGCCATCAGTGACAGCAAAATCTACAACCGCAACGACGCGGCCAGCGGCACAGAAAACCGGTACAACTACGTGCACGTGTTCAACTTGCCGGGGGACGCGCCGGCGGCGCTGGCGCTGGATGTGACCTGTTACGCCTACGGCGGCTGGGCCAGCGCGGCCAAACAAATGTGGCTGCACCGCTACGACGAGGACCGGTACAGCGCCCTGGTGCCGTCGTTTGAGTGCGAGAGCACGACGACGTGGTTTGTAGGGGCGGGAACGTGGACGCCGACGGTGGACGCCACCGCGCACGGCGGCAACCATCGGCGGCTGACCGGGGCCACGGGCAGCGAGAAATACCTGTACATGATTTTGGGGCTGGACGACGCGCGGCGCTGGAGCGCCATCACCCGGCACGTGTACGTGCGGGCGCGGACCAGCCACAAAACGAGCGCGCAGTTGCAGTTTGGGCTGGCGCAGCATGGCACGGCCATCGTCCTGCGCAATGAGGAGGTGGTCACGTTTAGCGCGGACAACACCTGGGAGTGGCACGATTTGGGGCCAATCAACCTCAATTACAGCGACATCGCCGACAATTACACGGCGGCCAATGGCAGCGTGTTCCGGATTTACGCCACGGTCAACACGGGGCAGACGATTGACCTGGACGTGGCCTATTATTTGCCGGTGGCCCCCGGCCATTTTGCCCGCTGGGCATTCCCGGCGTTTTTCGATGCCCAGGTGGTGCGGATTGACGGCCTGCGCAAATTGACGGTCCGCGCCAATGAGGGGTTGGCCATCCCGCACGTGGGCAGCGGGGTGTGGGAACTCCCGGCCGGGCCGGTGAGCAGCGTGTTATATTTTGGCTGGGCGGCGGATGACAACGAGCACGTGATGGCCGACTATGCCACCATCCGGGCGCGGATCACGCCGCGCACCCGCTATCTGCTGGGGACGACATGAGCGGATTGTACATCAACCGGTACAGCGTGGACGGCAGCGACCTGCTGGAGTCGTTTGGCGAGGAGCACGGCGGGTTTCGCGCCCGCTGCGCGCTGCCCTATTGGTGTCAAAAATTTAGCTTTATCATCCGCGGCAAATCGGTGGACGATGCCCGGCGGCGCTGGCGCGAGCACCAGGGGCAGTGGATGGTGGTGCACGATGATTTTGGCACGCTGCTGAGCGGGCAGGTGTACCGCATCGAGCGGGACGGCCGCCATGTGTTGTATGAGTGCGCCGGGGCGGCGCGGCGGCATCAGGATGATTTTTTCACCGACTTCATTGACCCGGCGGACGGCATCAGCGACGTGTTGCAGCAGGTGTTGACGGCGCAGGTGCCGGCGGTGACGGTGCTGGCGCGCAATTTCGACAGCAACAGCACGGCGGTGGGCGACGTGTACGCGCAGGAGATTGCCGAGGGGGACGGGGTGCTGCCGGCGGACATTATCAACGCGCTGCTGGCGATGCGCGATGTGGGGGCCACGACGTATGATTATTGGGCGCAGGCTGCGCCATTTGCCAACGGGGTGTATCCGGTGGCGGACCATGCGTACTACCAGGGGCGCAGCAAAACCGCCACGTATGCGGATTGGTACGTGGATGCCGGGGCGCTGCTCCAGGATGACGGCCGGGAGATTGCCGACATCTACGAGCGGCGCAACAAAATCCACATCCGCTACGGCAAAGTGACGGGCACGACGACCAGCGCCAATATCTACCTGATAGACACGGCCACCGATTTTGCCGCGGCCGGTATCCGCACCGGCGACATTGTGACCAACACGACCAAGACGACCAGCCTGGGCGTTTGGGTGGGCTGCGCCATCGCGGCCATCACCAGCACGACCAACCCCAACGACACGCTGACGATGCGGCTGAGCGAGAGCGAGACGTGGGCCAACGGGGACGCCTACAGCATCCGGCTGAGCGAGCCGGGGGTGCTGACGGTGACGGACAGCGGCACGACGGAGTTGTGGGATGCCAGCCTGGGCTACCTGGACATGCCGGAGCTTAACGCCACGCAGGCGGCGCAGTTGGCGGCGGATTTGTTGGAGGATTATACCCAGGCGACGTTTCAGGATTCGTTTAGCATTGGCGGGCGCTACATCCAGAAAATCGACGGGAGCAACTGGCCGACGTGGCGGCTGCTGAAAGCGCCCGGCCTGCTGCGGGTGATTGGCCGGGAGAATACGGCCGACAGCCGCAGCATTGACCTGGTGCAGCGGCGCGGGCTGTTTGTGGTGGCGGTGGATTATGATCACAATGGGCGGGTGGCCACGGTGACGCCGACCAGCCCCAGCGCGCGGCTGGATGTGGCGCTGCAAAGCGCGGGGCTGGTGGCGGGGCAGGCGATTGAACCGGCCGGGCGGAGCGGCAATTCGGATCCGCTGGCGCAGGCATATATTGATTCGTTCCGGCGGCGCGGCGGCGGGCGTGCGCCGCTGCTCTTTTACGATTGGCGAAATTACGGCCCACCACCACCGGATTGGGAGGAGCAGATGCGGGCGCGCGGCGTCAACCCGCAGCTTGGGCCGAATCCAGAGGGCATGTACCGCAATGGATAGGAGTAGAGCACATGACAAATAATGCGATACGGGCGAATGTAGGCACATACGGCGTCAACGACCAGCCTCAAATCGGGCCGCTGATGCAGGGTCAGGCGGGCGTCGTGATGA
>JADJXH010000002.1 GCA_016715895.1 Flavobacteriales bacterium
CCAGTCAATTTTGCTTGCCAGCGCAAGGCATTCTCCCAGCATCACCTCCTCGTCATTATGGCCATCAGTTGCCGGCCAATCCACTCAGTATACGCTGGCGGGATGGCCTGGGATAACTCAGTCCGTGTCATCCAATCAATGCCCATGACCTGGCGCGCCCGCGCAACACCACTAAAATTCCCAACAGGCACAACCGGATCATGCGTGGCAGGCCGGCGACCCATTCGAAACCGTGATGGCCCTTCCGCCGGCAACAAAACAAACGGCACAATGAAACTGGTTTCAAACCAGCGCGTCCGCCTGAGATTCAACCCGAAAAATGCGCCGTTGAGTATAGTCGGGTCAACAAGCGGTGCACCTGGTACATTTTCGATAATGTACGGTCTGCCCGTTGCGACTAACACCTGTCTAGTATCTGCTACCAGGTCGGGATACTCCTGGCCGTTGGTGCGCCATTGTTGCGACGCCAATGAATACGCCTGGCACGGTGGCGACGCGTGAATGGCATCAAACTCATGACCATGTGCGGCGCAATATTCCAGCGCGTCCGCCTGGTGAAACTCAAACGGATAACGCGGCTGGGGGGCGATGTCCACGCCGACCACCTCAAAACCAGCACGATGGTACCCCATCCCTGCCCCGCCTGCACCGCAAAACAAATCTAGTAATCGCATGATAAACGCAAAACACCCCGTATCATTTGCCGATATTGTCAGTCAGTTGTTTGCTTGCCAGCGCAAGGCATTCTCCCAGCATCACCTCCTCTCAAACAACATTGGCTGCACGACCAACTCAGTACCAACTGACCGCACAATGGGAATCAACTCATCGGCCGCTACATCCGCCGCTGACCATTTTCTAGGCCACATATCCAATGACCACATCTCCCGTATTCGCGCTTCTTCGGCGACGTCAATTAAATCCACGCCAGGCCGACCGTTAGCAGCCTCATTGACCCGCCGCTGGATGTCCAGCACCAGCTTCAAAAAATGTGCCCGCGCCGGCATCGTTAACGGCCCTTTGCGTTGACCGTTTTTACTGTAACCGCCGTCCTGTGTGCGTTCCGGCGAAACCTTGCGCTTACGCCATTGCGCGCCTTTCATCTCACGGAACAGCGGCTTTAACTCCAACAACGGCAGCAGGTGATCCCATTCTGCCGTATTGGCCAACCGTTCCAACGCTACATCCCTACTGGCCAACGGGCAGCCAATACAGCCAGTGCGCACGTCACCATCGCCATATACAGCCGCAATCCCCGCAACCTCTTCGTAACCATGACGATACTGCTCAAAATACAGCCAGTCATACACATGGCATAACCGCCAATGGAGCAGCGGTGCCAACGTGTCTCCGGCCCAACTGGGCGGCTTAACCTCAAACCAACCCTGGCCACATTCACCAGAATCTTTGGAACAACTAACGGCAATCCGCTGGTCACGTACCGATGATTCCCCCAATCTGACGCCCGTAATTGACAAATATTTCTCGTCACCCCGCTGGGCATCGAGCGCCGCTGCCATCGGCTCAATTTTCAATTTAGGCGTACACCATCGAAAACGGTTTGATGGTGGCGGCACACCGTAACCCAGCATATACACATAAAAACGGTTATCCATTGCTGGCAATACCACCTGCGTGTCAAATCCATCATCACGCAGCCGATGCAGCAGCCGCATGGCTGTGGCGTGCAATGGTGGATACTCCTGCCGTGTGTCAGCATACAAAATGGTCAATGATTCCGGGGCCGGGACCAATCCCCGTTTGATCGCATATGCTACAAACGTAACGGTGGCCGAACTGTCCTTACCGCCACTATACGCTATCGACCACCGCCTATAACGACGGCCATACTCCGCCAATGAAGCGAGTGATAATTCCATCGCGTCTTGTAACGTTAATCTATCCTGTTCAAACAACGATTTTTGTTGGTTTGCCATCCTGCGCCTCCGTCACGCAAAACACCCCGTACCACTGCGCCGATATTGTCACATACAGGCGGGACGCGAGTCCAATGATACGGGGTGCTTTGCCCAACAAATCAGTTGTTGAAATCGGCGCTAGAAACACAAAACGCCCCGAAAACCTGTATGTGACAATGACCATCATACACCAACACCCGCGCCCTGTCAACGAATCCGCCGCTCCAGCGTCTCATGTTTCAGCCGCCGGTGCTCCACCAGCAGCCGGTCCACCTGCCGCAGCTCCATAATCAACGCCGCCCGGCGCGCCTCCAGGTAGTCCAGGAACACCGCCGACCCCTCCCCGGCCGGGACCGGGTCACTACCATCCAGCAGCCGCAGCAGCGCGTCGTCACTCATAGCACCCGCAGCCCCCGCCCCTCATACACGCTCTCCCGCGATTTGTTACCCAACACCGCCCGCTGGTGCGCCATAATCAGCGCCACCATGCCGTCAATCCGCTCCCGCGATTTGTTTTTATCCGGCTTGATATTCCCGGCCGGGTCCTGCGCCGCCACCAGATTGTCCGCCATCCACGCCAGCGCCGGGTGGTTGCCATGCCCCAGCACCCCCTGCGCAATCGCCACCTCCAACGCCCGCATGGCCGGGTTCATCGTCACAAACCCCTGGCGAAACTCCACCAGCGTCAGCCCCTCCTCGCCCAAATGGTTGGTGACGCTGGTCGCATTCCACGGGTCAAACGCCACCTCGACCAAATCAAATTGCGCCGCGTCCGCGCGGATCTGCGCCTCAATCCAATCATAATCCACCACGTTGCCCGGCGTCAGCGTCAACAGCCCCGCCCGCGCCCAGGCGTCATACGGCACCCGGTCCCGGCTCACCCGCTGCTGCAAATTCTCCTCCGGCAGCCACAGCCGCACCAGCACCCACCACAACTCCCCCTCCTCCGCCGGCGGAAACACCAGCACCCAGGCGCTGATGTCCGTCGTGGTCGATAGGTCCAGCCCCCCATAGCAGCGCCGCCCCGCCAGCGCCGCCTCAGCCGGCACCGGCCGGGTACCCGCCGAACGCCATTTGTCCCCATCAATCCAGCGCGTCTCCGCCTGCGTCCACACATTCAAATGCAGCCGCAGGAACGCATTCAGCCGCGCCGGCATCTCCCGCGCCCGGCCGGCCAACCGCCGGATGTCATCTGATTTTTTGCTCACGTCCAGGTTCGGGTTGGCCTTCACCCACACCCCCTCATCCTCCCACGCATCCCCCACATCCAGCGTGTAAATCATCCCGAAAAAAGCTATCATCCTCCACCACCCCGCCCAGCACCTTCTCCGCATAATCGTGCAGCCCATAACAAAACGAGTGCCGGTCATACCCCGCCGTGGTGATCGCAATCATCAACGGCTGGCGGCGCGCCCCCGTCGCCGTCTCCATCACATCCCACAACCCCCCATCCGGCCAGGCGTGCACCTCATCCGCAATCACCCCATGCACATTCAACCCATCCAACGTGTTTTTGTCGCTCCCCAGCGGCTCAAATTTGCTGGCCGAGGTCCGGCTGTGCAGGTTGTCCCTGAACACCGTCACCTCCCGCGCCAACTGCGGCGAGCGGCGTACCATCTGCGTCGCGTCCTGGTGGCTGATGCGCGCCTGGTCGCGTTTCGTCGCCACGCTGTACACCTCCGCCCCCGGCTCATTATCCACAAACGCCAGGTACAACCCAATGCCCCCGGCCAGCGTCGTTTTGCCGTTCTTGCGCGCCACCTCCAGGTACACCGTCCGGAACCGGCGCAGCCCATCCGCCCGCCGCCACCCGAACACATTCCAAATAATAAATTGCTGCCACGGTTCCAACTTGATTGGCTGTCCCGCCCACTCCCCCTTCCAGTGATGCAGCACCCCGAAAAACGCAATCGCCATCCGTGCCGCCTGCTCATCAAACTGCAACCCCCGCGCCGCCCCCGTTTCCCTATCCGCTACATACCGCTCACACGCCAGCCGCACCCAGCGGCAGGCCACCACCCGCCCCCCCAACACATCCGCCGCATACCGCTCCGCCTCGAATTTCACTCACTCGCCTCTCCCCCGTTGGCCGCCTCAAACAGCAAATCCGCCAGGCTGAGCTGCTCCACCTCCGGCGGCAGTTGCAGCCGGGTGCGCGCGCTCGGCGTCATCCCAAACTCCGCCGCCAACCGCAGGTACATCCCGCTGGCGTCTCTCAACGCCTGCCACGCCGGGTGCTTCTTCGGCCCGTCCCGCCCCTCCACAATCAACCCCTCGTCCCCCAATATCCGCGCCGCCTCCAGCGCGAACGTGTAGTGCTCCGCCATCAGCCGCATGGCCGGCACATCCAGCCCCGTCAAAATCCGCAGCCGCTCCAGCTCCGGCGCGTGCTGGTCCCAATACGCACGCTGCCCCCGCCCCATCCCGCGCGGCCGCTTCACCGGCAACTGCGGCCGCGGCTCGTTGCGCGGCAGCGGCCGTTTGCCAGGGTTGCCCTCCAGCTCCTTCACGCGGGTCGGTTTTGGTCGTGGCCCAGGTCTTGACATAATGTTATATATCCCAACTATATCCCAAAATCATTACAGTCCCGCGACCCCGGCTGTCAGCGATTTACCACCCCCCTCCCATCGCGCGCGCTCCGCTGCGGTTTTGCGACTGTGGCACGAGTGACACAACGTTTGCAAGTTGGCGGCGTGGTCGCTGCCACCGTCACGACGCGGTACGATGTGGTCCACGTCGGTGGCCAGCTCCACCCGCCCGGCCGCGGCGTGGTCGCCGAATGGGTCAGCGCACAACGGCGAGCGGCTGAGGATCATGCGGCGCAGCCTGCGCCAGCGGGCACCATAGCCACGACTGGCCGCGCTGCCCCGCTCGTCGCTGCTGGTTGGCCGGTGCGCATCACACCAGCCGCCAGCCCCGGCCGGGACCACCGCCGCGCAGCCAGGAGACAAGCACACACTCCCCGGCCGGGATGGCATCAGCCACCGCCCAGCGCCAGCTTCATCAACTGCGCGAACTTCTCCGCCTCTTCGGCGTCAAAATCGAACTGGTTCAGTAGCAGTTTCACCGCAATGTCGATCACTTGTTCGGGGGTCATTTGGTTACATCCTCGCCCGGCCGGGGCGTCCCATCCCCGGCCGGGCTTTGCACAGGAGGGAGGAATGAAATCACGTCACTGGTACAGCATCGTCGTCCAGCCAACGATACTGGCCATTTGGCGTCATGAGAATGATGCCGGCGCGGATTGATTGCAGCCGGCTGCGCATGGCCTCGTCGGTGCGGTACAGCCAACGCATAGCCGCCCGCACGTCTGCCTCTGTGCAGGGCTGCCAATCGCCGTTAGCTGGTTTGAACTGAAACATACCGGGCACCTCGCCCGGCCGGGGTGCACCATCCCCGGCCGGGCACGAATAAGGAGAATCCGGCGCGGTTGCCAATGCCGCGCCGCCTGAGGAGGCACTAGAGCCATGAATGGCCAGGGCGTGTTTGTGGCCCCGGCCGGGGCTTTTCCCGCACACCGGCCCCACCCCGGCCGCGATGCTGGCCGGCGATGTCAGCCGGCGACCACACACCGCGCATTGCGCAAAAGATGTAGGTTTGGTGTGTTTCTTTGTGCGGGTTTCACCCATGATGGTTATACGAAGCAAGGTAGATACAGGCCGTTGCGGCCATCTGCGCCCCACATATGGGCATGTCTATAGTATAAACGGACCGGCCGGGGCGTCAAGCATTTGCAAACTGTCCGCGATTATGGCACAATGAAGTCGCTCCCCACCCCCACGGCAAGCCCCGGCCGGGTAACCCCCGGCCGGGGCTTTACTTTGTCTCACCCTGGCGCAAAAACATGCGCTCGGCCATTGCGTGTACCAGGTCCAGCGCCACCTGCGTGGCGAAGGTGGTCTCTGGAAACATTTGCAGACCATACCACGAAACGTCCATGGATGCGTAATACCTGCCCTCATTGATTTGCACGGTCAACAGCGCCTCACCGCACGTATTGACTACGTAGTACAGCCGCACGTTGCTGGCGAACTCAGCCTGTAGCGCCGTGTAAAATCGAACATACGCCATAATCTCGTCATGGCCCGCGCCCGCTGTACGCAGGTCGCTGGCCAGTTGTCTCGTTTCAGTGATCGTATCCATTTACCCCTCCAACTGTTTCAAATACGCCAGAATGGCGCGGATGGTCAGCTCATTGGCGCTGATTTGCAGCGCCTCGCATTGCGCCACCATCCGCTGCCAGGTCTCGTCCGACACGTAGCCCAGGCGGTGGCGCTGGCCGGCGATGGTGTGGCCGTGCGTGTATTTGCCGTGGGCCGGGCCGGTTGCGTAGTATTTATCTGGCATCGTCATCTCCTGCCATTGCTGCC
>JADJXH010000003.1:1712500-1993749 GCA_016715895.1 Flavobacteriales bacterium
GATCGATTGGCCGAACCAACTACGTAACTCATTCTTCATGATCTGTACTGTTGCTTGTTATCCATTGCGTTGCTTGAACCTAGGCCGTAAGACTACTAGTGCATTTATCGCCTTCACCGAATACCGCTGACCTGAATGAATGACCTCCAGAGGTTCTAGGAGGTTAATCGATACCGGCCGCTCTATTAAAGAGCCTGGTGCAATGTCGACATCTATCGTTCCGATGTATCCTGCAAGATCTGCGATAACGGGTTTGAACACGGTGTTGAGGACCGTTGTTGCGTCTGATTGATGCACCCCACTACAGAAGACAGACTCTTCGCCAATATCCACGATAAAATCACCTTCGATCACGCACTGAATTCGGCGAAACTCAGGCTCACGAAGAGCCACATCAAACCACATCACAACTTGACGAGCCCCATCAACCATTCCGACACCTTTGATCGACACCCGCACGCCTTTGTCAGTGTTGTCCTTGACCAAATACTCATAGACCAACCTCAAACTCATTGATTCCTTCACAAAGTCGGGAGTGAATGCAACATTGTATCCGTCATGCTTCTTGACGACGCTTGGATACCACAGGCCGTGAACCTCGACATGCTCAGAAATAGCACTCTTCTCCGAGTACAGCACAGAATGGGAGAGCTTTGATGATACGGTATAATTGTCATCGAGGAAGTGCTTGCTGACGAATCTGCACACGGTCAACAGGTCGGCACCACTACCTGGTAACTCTGCAAGAATCTCCTTCAATCTCGCGAGAGAACGGCTGTTGATCGACTTGGCCGATTCAGTCTGGAGGACTTCATCATCATAAAGGAATTCAAGGACGTTATACTCGCGAGTAGCCCACCACTTCGAGACGTACAGCTTTGTGACGGTGTGATCATTGCCAAGAGTACGTAGCACTTCCTTTATCGCGGTATCCTGGTCGATGGCACCATAGAATACCGGATAGCCAGCAATGTGGGCCCTTCCATCAACCTTGCAGCCTTCTGGTGGTGGTGGACCATATGCGCTCGTTCTGTTCTCTTCGCCAACCGCCCTAATCTCACGAGCACGATAAATGGGTATGTATGCTGATACGTTTTGCCGGATCAAGAGTGCCTTAATCCTCAAGACAGTTTCCACGAATGCATCATCGACATCGTGGTCGCCAAGGTCCTGAATGGCGCTCAGCGCATGCGCCACGGCCTCTTGATACGCTTCAACCTGATCAGTCATGCAACACAAAATACAGTGCTTCGACCGCGTTTGTAACACGGATGGCTATTCATCTCGCCAACGCAAGGAATAGGTGGCCGGAGTCCATTGGCCTTTGGGCCTGATGGCAGCAGGCTGCCGTGCCACAAGACCGCGAAGCCAGAAAACCACTGGGCTCCGCCAACCTTAACCCCCAAACGGGCGCAAGTGTTCCCGCGCTCTTGAGCTCGCGCGGGGTCACTTGTGCCGTAGTTGATGCTACCACGTGCTCCGATCCTGTGATCTCCCGAAGTCTGCGACTTCGTCCCACTAAGCTTCCTCCAAGCGTAACAGACCAGGCTCATGCGCGGAGGAATAAAGGTAGTCCTCAGGATCCGCCACGATCCCCTCCTTCACGGGGTTCTGCCGGATGTATTCGGCCACTCGCTCCACCTCCTCTGTGCGCTCCAGTTGCAAGGGTTGGTTGTTCTGTTGCCACAGCTGGTAGGTGGTGTTGTTGCTGTTCGGTTCGCCGACTTCGCGAGGCAGGCTTCGCGCGCGCAGGAGAACACCAGCGCAGCGGGGCAGATGGGCCGCGAGCTGAAGCTGATCGTGGCCGAGCGGAAGCGGAGGGCGCGGGGCGGGCGGTGAAGTGGCCTCCTTCCGTCGATTGGATGGTCGGACGGCCCGTGGGTGCAGGGTGGCCTGGTGGCCTGTGCGCGGGATGACCTGAAGCTGCTTGCCCCGCCTTTCGCACCTTCGCCGCGATGCAAGGCCGCTTTTTGCGCAACCTGGCCCTGGTGGTGGTGCTGAACCTGTTGGTGAAGCCCTTCTACATCCTGGGCATCGACGCCGCCGTGCAGGAGCGCGTGGGGGCCGCGGCCTACGGCACCTACGCCGCCTTGCTGAGCCTGAGCTTCCTGCTCAACATCCTGCTGGACCTGGGCCTCACCAACCACACCACGCGGCGGCTGGCCCGCGATCCGGGCATCATGGCCACCGAGCTGCCCGCCCTGCTGGGCGTGCGCGCCGCCCTGGTGGTGCTGTACGCCGTGGTGACCCTCGTGGCGGCGCTCGTGCTGGGCTATGCGGGCACCCACCTGCACGTGCTGGGCTGGCTGATCGTGAACCAGGCCCTGGCGGCCCTGCTGCTCTTCCTGCGCGGCGCCGTGGCCGCCGGCCAGCGGTACGCACAGGACAGCCTGCTGAGCGTGCTGGACCGCGCCCTGCTGATCGCCCTGATGGGCTGGCTGCTGTGGGGCCGCGGTCCCGGTGCGCCGCTGCCCATCCTCTGGTTCGTGCAGGCGCAGACCGCCGTGTACGTGGTGGCCGTGGGCGTGGCCTGGGCCCTGGTGCGGCAGCGCACCCGCAGCCTGCGTCCCCGCTGGCCGGGGCGTGAGGCGGGCGCCCTGCTGCGCCGTAGTTTCCCCTACGCCCTGCTGGTGCTGCTGATGACCTTCTACTACCGCACGGACACCGTGATGCTGGAGCGCCTGCTGCCCGACGGTCCGTTGCAGGCCGGCATTTACGCGCAGGCCTTCCGCTTCTTCGAGGCCTTCAACATGCTGGGCTACCTGCTGGCCGGCCTGCTGCTGCCCATGTTCAGCCGCCTGCTCGGCACCGGCGATGCGGTGGCGCCCCTGGCCGGGCTGGCCTTCCGCCTGGTGTGGGCGGGCACGGTGGCGCTGGCCATGCTGGCCGTGCTGCTGGCACCCGAGGTGATGGCCCTGCGCTACACGGCGCACGTGGGCGAGAGCGCGGCGGTGCTGGCGGTGCTCGGCGTCTCCTTCGTGGCGGTGTGCACCACCTACGTCTTCGGCACGCTGCTCACCGCCGGCGGCGACCTGCGCACGCTGAACCGGTTGGCGGCCGCGGGCATGGTGGTCAACCTTGCGCTCAACCTGTGGCTGATCCCGCGCCACCAGGGGCTGGGGGCCGCCTGGGCCAGCCTCCTCACCCAGGCCGCCATGGCCATCGCCCAGGCGGTGCTGGCCGCCCGCCGCTTCGGCCTGCCCCGTGGCGCATCCGCGTGGGGCGGTCCCCTTCTGTACGCCGCCGGGCTGACCGCCGTGGCCCTGGGCCTGGGCGCGGTGGACGCCGCGCCGCCCACCGTGCTGCTGGCCGTGCCCGTCGCGGCCCTGCTGCTGGCCTTCGCCACCCGCACCGTGCGCGCCGCCGACCTCCGCGCACTGAAGCCGGTGGCCGGGAGCGAACCCGTACTTTAGGCCTCCTTTTCACCGCCCCTTCCATGACCGACGCCCGCAGCGCCAGGCCGGACGACAGTTTCGACCTGGTGCTCTTCCTCTGGGAACGCCGCCGCCTCATCCTCGGCATCACCCTGCTGGGGTTGGTGGCCGGGGTGGCCGCCGCCTTCATCATCCGGCCTCTGTACAAGAGCGAGGTGATCCTCTTCCCGGCCATCACCAACTCGGTGAGCAAGGCCCTGCTGACGGAGCAGAGCACCGGCCGCGACGACATCCTTGCCTTGGGCGATGCCGAGGACGCCGAGCAGCTGCTGCAGGTGCTCAACAGCGACCTGATCCGCGAGCGCACCTCCACCACCTTCGACCTGATGCGGGCCTACCGGATCAAGCCGGACAGCCGCACGCGCAACACCGACCTGCGCGAGGCCTTCAGGGACCACATCACCTTCGAGTACACCAAGTTCGGCAGCGTCCGTGTGGAGGTGCTGCACCCGCAACCCGACACCGCCGCCCTCATCGCCAACTACATCGCCGCCCAGGTGGACAGCGTGTGGAAGGACATGGTGCGCGAGCGCGCCGAAAAGGGCCTCCAACTGGTGGCTGAGAAGGTCGGGAAGCTCGAGCGCGAGATCGCCGCCATCGAGGACAGCATGCGCGTGCTGCGGCAGCTCGGCGTGCACGACTACCACACCCAGACCGAGCGCTACAACGAATACCTCGGCGCCGCCATCGTGAAGGGCGACCAGCGGGCGGTGCGCGAGTTCGAGGAGCGCTTCAAGGTGCTGGCGCAGTACGGTGGGGCGTACGTCACCCTGCAGGACCGCCAGTTCAACGAGGTGAAGCGCCTCAGCGTGATGCGCATGAAGCTGGAGCAGGCCCAGGCCGACCACGAGAGCGACCTGCCCCACAAGTTCGTGGTGAACCAGGCCCAACCCGCGGACAAAAAGAGCTACCCCGTGCGCTGGCTCGTGGTCGCCGTCAGCACCATCAGCGCCTTCCTGCTGGCCCTGCTGCTGATCGTGGTGCAGGAGAACGTCCGCAAGATCAAGACCCGCCATGGCCGCTGAACTCGACCTTTCCCACGCGCTGACCATCCTGCGGCGCGGCTGGCGCACCCTGGCGATCACCGGCGTCCTGGCGGCGGTCCTCAGCGCCGTGTTCAGCGGACCCACCTTCATCGCACCGCGCTACCGCTCCAGCGCCACCGTGTACCCGGTGAACCTCACCAGCTACAGCGTGGAGACCCGGTCCGACCAGCTGCTGCAGCTGCTGGAGAGCAACAGCATCCGCGACAGCCTCATCCAGCGGTTCGACCTCGCCCGCCACTACGACATCGACATCGCCCAGCCGCCGGGCCGGTTCTACCTGGATGCCGAGTACCACGACCGGGTGGAGATCGGCAAGACCCGTTTCGAGAGCGTGCAGATCGAGGTGACGGACGAGGACCCGCAGCTGGCGCGGGACATGGTGCAGGAGATCCTGCGGCAGACCGACCTGCTGGCCCGCCGGCTGCAGCGCGAGAAGTCCTACGAACTGCTGGCCATCTCCGAGCGCGAGATGGCCATCGCGAAGCGCAAGTTGGACAGCGTGGAGACCCGGCTGGCCGAGCTGCGCCGTGAGACAGGCCTGCTGGACTATGCCGCGCAGACCGAGGAGGTGACGCGGGGCTACCTGCGCATGCAGAGCGGCGGCGCCTCCGCTGCCGCGCGTGAGGAGGCCCGTGCACTGCTGAAGGCGCTGGGGGAAAAGGGCGGCGAGTTCCGCCAGCTCACCGAGCTCAGCAGCATCTTCCGCGATACCTACGTGGCCCGACTGAACGAGGTGGAGAAGGCCCGCACCGACGTCAACAAGGTGCTCACCTACACCAACGTGGTGGGCTACCCCGAGGTGGCCGACAAGAAGGTCTTCCCCGTGCGGTGGCTCATCGTCCTCATCACCACCGCCAGCGCGCTCTTCCTGGCCTACGTGCTGCTGGCGCTCCGCCACTGTCCATGACCATGGTGCAGGTGCTGAAGCGGCAGTGGATCACGGTGGTGTGCACCGTCTTCGTGCTGCTCAACCTGCTGCTGACGGCCAACGACATGCCCTGGCTGGCCTTGCTGCCCGCGGCCTTGATCGCCGTGTGGGCCATGGTGGCCGGGGCGGACAAGCTGCTCCTATTCATCGTGTTCGCCACACCGCTCTCCATCAACCTCGAGCAGCTCGACCTCGGCGGCATCGGCATCAGCCTGCCCACCGAACCGCTGATGGTGGGGCTCACCGTGCTCTTTCTCCTCAAGGTCGGGCTGGAGAAAGGGGTGATCGCGCCGGGCGTGCTGCGCCATCCCATCACCGGCATCATCATCGCCCAACTGGTCTGGATGCTGGCCTGCATCGTGCCCAGCGAGATGCCGGTGGTGAGCATCAAGTTCCTCCTGGCCCGCCTGTGGTTCGTCACCACCTGCTACTTCATGGCCACCCGGCTGTTCGAGGACGGCCGCAACATGAAGCGCATGCTGTGGCTGTTCATCACCGCCATGGCCGGTGTGATCGTCTACACGGTGATCAACCATGCGCAGCATCATTTCGAGCAGGACCCCGCGCACTGGGTGATGACGCCCTTCTTCAAGGACCACACGAGCTACGGGGCCATCATCGCCTTCTTCCTGCCCTTCCTGGCCGCCGCGCCGTTCATGCGGAACACCCCGCGGACCCTGCGGGGTTACGCGGTGGTGATGCTGGTGCTCTTCGCCACCGGCCTGGTGTTCAGCTACACGCGCGCGGCCTGGGTGAGCCTGGTGGGCGCCCTGGGCATGTGGATGGTGCTGCGGCTGCGGATCCCTCCCTGGGCCCTGCTGCTGGTGCTCGTTTCCGGCGGCGCGCTCTATGCGGTGAACGCCGACCGCATCACCGTGGCGCTGGAGCGCAACCGCGAGGAGAGCAGTGACGACCTCGGGGAGCACGTGCAGAGCATCAGCAACATCAGCAGCGATGCCAGCAACCTGGAGCGCCTCAACCGGTGGAACTCCGCCCTGCGCATGTGGGAGGAACGGCCCGTGTTCGGCTGGGGGCCCGGCACCTACATGTTCCAGTACGCGCCCTTCCAGGCCAGCGAGGACCGCACCATCATCAGCACCAACTTCGGCACGGGCGGCAACGCGCACAGCGAGTACCTCGGCCCGCTCGCCGAACAGGGCGTGCCCGGCATGCTGCTCATGGTGCTGCTGGTGGCCGTCACCGTGTTCACCGTGATGCGGCTGTATCCGCGCATGCCCGCCGGTCCGGACCGTACGCTGATGGTGGTGGCCTTCCTGGGCCTGGTGACCTACTACCTGCACGGAGCCCTGAACAACTTCCTGGACACCGACAAGGCCGCCGTGCCCTTCTGGATGTTCACCGCCATGGTGGTGCTGTTCGACCTGCGGTATCCGAAGCGGCGTCCCGAAGCGCTCAGCGCAGCGCGCAGCTGAGCAGCGCGATGTCGTCCAGGTAGGGCTGCCCGCCGCGGTGCGCCTCGAAGCGGGCCACCACGGCCTCGATCACGGCGCCGGGCCCGGCGTGGCGCACCTCGTCCACCGCGCGGCGCACCTGGTCCAGTTCGAAGGCCTGCCCGTGCACATCCTCCTGCTCCACGAGGCCATCGGTGTAGGCCAGCAGCAGGCTGCCCGGCGGCAGGGTGGTGGTGCCCACCTGCAGGAAGGGCAGCTTCGGCATCATGCCCAGCGCGATGCTGCCGGTGGAGAGCTCCGTGAAGCCCTCGGCGGTGCGCAGCAACACCGGGTTGTGCCCGGCGTTCACGTAGCGCATGGCGCCGGTGGGCAGGTCGAGGTCGGCCAGGAAACAGGTGATGAAGCGCTCGCCGCGGGCGTTGCCGTACACCTTGTCGTTGAGGTCGCGCACCAGCTCGTCGAGCGGGTCGTCCGAGTACTCGACCAGGGCGCGCAGCGTCGCCTGGAAGTTGCTCATCAGCAGCGCGGCGGCCATGCCCTTGCCGCTCACATCGGCCACCACGAGCACCATGCGGTCGCCGCGGTGCACCACATCGTAGTGGTCGCCGCCCACCTGGCGGTGGGGCAGGTACCAGGCGGCGGCCTCGAAGCGGTCGGTGCGCGGCAGCTCTTGCGGCACGAGCATGCCCTGCATCTCGGCGGCGAGCTCCAGCTCGCGCTTGTCGCGTTCCTGCTGGAGGGCCTGGGCGGCGAGGCGCTTGTTCTCCAGGGCCACCACGATCAGGTTGGTGAGGGTCTGGATGAAGTTGAGGTGCTTCACCGAGGGGCTCATGCGCTGCTCGTCCTCGTCCAGGTCGCCGATGAAGAGGTAGGCCAGCGGCCGCTGCTCGTGGAACACGGGCACCACCACATCGAAGCCCGCGAAGCGGTCCTCCTCCTGGGCGGTGGTGAGGTGGATGCCCTCGCCCGCGGTGGCCAGCGCGTCCAGGTCGATCGCCGGTGTGGCGTGGCCCGCGCCATGGCTCAGGGCCAGCTGCCAGCGGTCGCTGCGCTCGTAGAGCAGCAGGCGGGTGATGCCCAGCTCCTGGTGGACGATGCCGCTGTACAGGCGCAGCAGGCCTGCACGGTCCATGTTGCCGTTGATGGCCTTGGTGACCTCCAGCAGGGCCTTGAGCTGGAACTCCTTCAGGCCGAGGCGCTCGGTGAGGCGGTCGAGGCGGGTCATGCTCACAGCCCCAGCTTGCGGGCGATGTCGGGCAGGCGCTGGCTCAGGGCGATCTCGCGCAGCTTCTGGCGGGCCTCGGTGGCTGGCGAGCCCAGGTAGCTGCGGCCGCCCTCCACATCGCTCATGATGCCGCTCTGCCCCAGCAGCACGGCGCCCTTGCCCACGCGCAGCTTGCTGGGGATGCCCACCTGGCCCCACAGCGTCACTTCGTCCTCGATCACCACCGCGCCGGCGATGGCCACATGCGCGGCGATGAGGCAGCGCCGGCCGATCAGCGTGTCGTGTCCCACCTGCACGTGGTTGTCCATCTTGGTGCCCGCGCCGATCCGCGTGTCGGCGCTCACACCCCGGTCGATGGTGCACAGTGCACCGATCTCCACATCATCCTCGATCACCACGCTGCCGCACGGCACCATCTTGTCGTAGCCGGTGGGGCGCTTCTTGTAGTAGAAGGGGTCGGCGCCGATCACGGCGTTGGCGTGCACCGTCACGCGGTCGCCCAGCTGTGCCGGACCGTAGATCACCACGCCGGGCATGATGCGGCAGTCCGCACCGATGCGCACATCGGGGCCCAGCACCGCACTGGGGTGGACCTCCGTGCCGGCACCCACCACGGGGCGCGCCTCGCTCCAGGCCTTGCGGGGGCTGAAGTGGAGCACAAGCCGGTTGTAGTCGCCGCAGGGGTCGGTGCTGATGAGCAGGGCCTTGCCCGGCGGAGCCTCCACCTCCTTGTCGATGAGGATGGTGGTGGCGGCGCTCTCCAGCGCCTTCGCGTACCACTTGGGGTGGTCCACGTACACCAGGTCACCGGGGCGCACGCGGTTGATCTCGTTGATGCCGGTGACGGCGCGGGAGGCATCGCCCGCCACGCGCACGCCTAGCAGGGCGGCCAGTTCGGCGGCGGTGCGGGGCTCGGACAGGTCCATCGGCACGAAGGTAACCGCAGGGCCTTCAGGGCCGGAAACGCGGACCCCGCCGGCTGCGGGCGCAGGGGCGGGGTCCGGGTCGGCCTGTGCCGGGCGATGTGAACGTCGCCCCTTACTTCTTGACGCGGTCCATGTACTCGCCGGTCTCCGTGTCGATCCGCACCACGGTGCCCTCCTCCACGAAGATGGGCACGTTGATCTCCACACCGGTCTCCAGCTTGGCGGGCTTCATCACCTTGTTGGCGGTGTCGCCCTTCACGGCGGGCTCGGTGTACACCACCTTCAGTTCCACGGTCTTGGGCGGGCGGGCGAAGATGGGCTGCTCGCTCTCGAAGCCGATCTGCACCACCATCTCCTCCTTCATGAAGCCCAGCGCATCGCCGAAGAGGCCCACGGGGATGTACTTCTGGTCGTAGGTCTTCTGGTCCATGCAGACCAGGTTGTCACCCTCGCGGTAGAGGTATTGCAGCTCGTGCACCTCCACACGCAGCACCTCGATCGTTTCGCCGCTCCGCCAGCGGTTCTCGGCCAGCTTGCCGTTGCGCAGGTTGCGCATCTTGCCCTGGTAGAAGGCGCGCAGGTTGCCCGGCGTGCGATGCTGCCACTCCATGATCTGGCAGATGTCGCCGTTGAAGCGGATGTAGGAACCGATGTTGACGTCAGCAGTGGTGGCCATGGCGGGGTGGGATGCGGCCTTCGCTTCCGGAAGGCGGGCGCGAAAATAGGGGATCGGGACGAAGGCGCAGGTCCGCGGGTCGAGGTGAACGGACCCTGTCCCCGGGTATCGGTGATCGGCCCCTCCCGCAACGCGGGACAAGTGGTGCCTGCGACTCCTCCGGGGTCGGAACCGCTCCGGGTACGGGATCGAATGGCTGTGATCCTCCGGGGATCATGGACCGACCGGCACATGGATGTCCCCTGCGGGGTCGCTGGAGCGGAGCCGTTCGCTTCCGGTCCGCGGTTCAACCGCGGGCGGCAGGCTTCCACGCCAGCACGTCCAGCTGGGCGGTGCACAGGGCGGTCTCGGCCTCCACCCGGTTGCTGGCCACTACCAGGGTGCGTCCGTCGAGGTGCTCCCTCAACAGGTCGACGGACCAGGCCGTGCCGCGTGCATCGAGGTTGCTGGTGTGCTCGTCCAGCAGCAGCAGGGGCACATCGCTCATCACGGCCAGCACCAGCTTGAGGCGCTGCTTCATGCCGCTGCTGAACTGCCGCACCGGCTTGTCCAGCTCCTGGTCCAGAAGGGCGGCGCGGGCCACGTTCGAATCCGTGAGGCCGGGTCGGAAGGGCTTGAACCGCCGGTGGAAGGCCAGGGTGTCACGCAGGCTCAGGTCCTCGTACAGGCCCAGGTAGGGCGTGGCGAAGGCGACATGGCGGTACACGGACCCCGGGTCGATCGCACGCCCGTTCAGCTGGTGGGTCACCGTGCCCGAGGTGGCCGATAGCGCGCCACCGATCACCTGCAACAGGGTGCTCTTGCCGCTTCCGTTGGGGCCCAACAGCGCTGTGCGGCTGCCCGGCGCGAACACATGGTCCACCCCGCGGAACACCACTTCGCGGCCGAAGGACCGGGTGACGGAGCGGAGGGCTACTTCCATGTGCTCATGTGACCATGTGCTCATGTGACCATGTGGTCATGTGCACATGGCCTGGACGGACCATGCGCACATGGTGCGTGTGACAGGCGGGAGGACGCATGCGCACATGGCACATGGTCATTCGGCCAGCCCGCGCATGATGCCCTTGGGGCTGTTGCGGATGAAGTCGAGGATCTGGCCGCGCTCGGGACTGCGGGGCAGGGTCTGCTCCACGTTCTGCACGGCGCGTTCCACGTTGTTGTTGCGCACGAAGATCTCGCGGTAGATGTCCTCGATGCGGGCCACCTGCTCGTCGTCGTAGCCGCGGCGGCGCAGGCCCACGACGTTGACGCCCACGTAGCTCAGCGGCTCGCGTGCGGCCTTCACGAAGGGCGGCACGTTCTTGCGCACCAGGCTGGCGCCGGCGATGAAGCTGTGGGCCCCGATGTGGATGAACTGCTGCACGGCCACGTTGCCCTCCAGGATGGCCCAGTCGTCGATGGTGACATGGCCGGCGAGGTTGACGCTGTTGGCGATGACGATGTTGTTGCCCAGGACGCAGTCGTGCGCCAGGTGCACATAGGCCATCAGCAGGCAGTTGCTGCCCACGGCGGTGCGCTGTCGGTCGGCCGTGCCGCGGTTGATGGTGACGCACTCGCGGATGGTGGTGCCGTCGCCGACCTCGGCGGTGCTGTATTCACCGGCGAACTTGAGGTCCTGCGGGATGGCGCCGATCACCGCGCCGGGGAAGATGCGGCAGCGGCTGCCGATGCGGGCGCCGTCCATCAGCACCGCGTTGGGCCCGATCCAGGTGCCCTCGCCGATCCGCACATCGGCGTAGATGGTGGCGAAGGGCTCCACCACGACGTCGCGGCCGAGCTTCGCGTCGGGGTGCACGGAGGCGAGGGGGGAGATGCTCATGCGTTCACCGCCGTGGTCCGCGGCGTCGGTGTGTCCTGCTTGGCGGGGGCCTTGTCGCGGGCGATCTGCGCCATCATCTCGGCCTCCATCGCGGGCTGTCCGTTCACGTAGGCCACGCCCTTCATGTGCACGATGCCGCGGCGGATGGGCGTGATCAGCTGCAGGCGGAACACCACGGTGTCGCCGGGGATCACCTTGCGCTTGAAGCGCACGCCGTCGATCTTCAGGAAGTAGGTGGTGTAGTGCTCGGGGTCGGGCACCTGGCTGAGGGCGAAGACGCCGCCCACCTGGGCCATGGCCTCGATCTGGATCACCCCGGGCATCACCGGGTTGCCCGGGAAGTGGCCCTGGAAGAAGGGCTCGTTCATGGTCACGTTCTTCACCCCGATGATGGTGTCTTCCGTGATCTCCATGATCTTGTCGATCAGCAGGAAGGGGTAGCGGTGCGGCAGCATCCGCGCGATCGCGTTGATGTCGTAGAGCGGCTCGCGCGACAGGTCGTACTGGAACCCGGCGGCCTTCCGCTCCTGTCGCATGGCCTCCTTGATGCGCTTGGCGAAGCTGGTGTTGCCGAAGTGGCCGGGGCGCGCGGCCAGGATGTGGCCCTTGATGGGACGCCCCACCAGCGCCAGGTCGCCCACGATGTCCATCAGCTTGTGGCGGGCCGGCTCGTTGAAGAACTTCAGGTCCGTGGTGTTCAGCACGCCGTTGCGGCGGATCTCCACGTCGCGGTACTCCTTGCCCAGCAACCTGGCCAGCTCCTTCAGCTGCTCCTTGGTGGTGCCCTCGCGGTCCTCCATCACGATGGCGTTGTCCAGGTCGCCGCCCTTGATGAGGCCCGCCTTGGCCAGCTGCTCCAGCTCGCGGAGGAACACGAAGGTGCGGCACGGGGCGATCTCCGTCTTGAACTCGCCGGTGTGGTACATGCTGGCGTGCTGGGTGCCGAGCACCGGGCTGTTGTAGTCCACCATCACCGTCAGGCGGAACTCGCCGCCGGGGGTGGGCACGCCGAGCATCTCGGTGCCGCGCTCCTGGGTCTCGAACCAGATGGGCTCCTTCAGCACGTACCAGTCCTTGTCGGCCTTCTGTTCCACGATGCCGGCCTGCTCGATGGCGAGCACGAAGGGCAGCGCGCTGCCGTCCATGATGGGCACCTCGGGTCCGGTGAGCTTCAGCAGGCAGTTGTCCACGCCCAGGGCGTAAAGCGCGGCCAGCACATGCTCGGTGGTGTTCACCCGGGCGCCGTTCTTGCCCAGGGTGGTGCCGCGGTCGGTGCTCACCACCAGGTCGGCGTCGGCCTCGATCACGGGGGCGCCGTCCAGGTCCATGCGCTGGAACTTGTAGCCGTGTCCGTCGGGGGCCGGATCCAGGGTGAGCGTCACCGGTTCGCCGGTGTGCAGGCCCACGCCGGTGATGGAGACGGGCTGCTTGAGGGTGCGTTGTTTGTCGCTCATGCGTTCGCGCGCCCGGGCCGTCGCGGTCCCCGGGATCGCCGGCCGAAGCTACGGCGCGTCCGCGAAGCGGCGGGTCAGGCGTCCCCGCCGGCCGCCCGGCGCAGCTCCGCCAGCGCCTTCTCCAGCTCGGCCACGCGCCGCTGCAGCTCGGGCAGGTTGCGGAACACCACGTAGCTGCGCTTGTAGGGGCCGATGGCGAAGGCCGGACTGCCCTGCACCGTCACCCCGTCCGGGATGTTCTCCCCGATGCCGCTCTGCGCCGCCACCTTCACCCGGTCGCCCACCGTGAGGTGACCGGCGATGCCCACCTGCCCGCCGATCATGGCGTAGGCGCCCACCCGGCTGCTGCCTGCGATGCCCGTCTGCGACACCACCACCGTGTGCGCGCCGATCTCCGCGTTGTGCCCCACCTGGATCAGGTTGTCCAGCTTGGCGCCCCGGCGGATGAGGGTGCTGCCCAGCGTCGCCCGGTCGATCGTGCAGTTGGCGCCGATCTCCACGTCGTCCTCGATCACCACGTTGCCGATCTGCGGGATCTTCTCCTGCTCACCCGCCGCGTTCACCGTGAAGCCGAAGCCGTCCGAGCCGATCACCGTGCCGCTGTGGATGATGCAGTTCCGGCCGATCACGCTGCGCCCGTACACCGCCACGTTGGCGTGGATGCGCGTGCCCGCACCGATGCTCACGTTGTCGCCGATGGTGCAGTTGGGCAGGATCTTCACCCCGTCGCCGATCACCACCCCATCGCCGATGTGGGTGAAGGTGCCGATGTAGACGTCCTTGCCGATGGTGGCCTTCGGGCTGATGTAGCTGGGCTGCTCGTAGCCCTTCTTCTCGTACTGGTGCGCGTCGTGCATCTGCAGCAGGCGCGAGAAGCAGGCGCGGGGGTCGGCCACGCGGATCAGCGTCACATGCTTGGGGATGGGCCGCGTGGGGTGGAAGCCCTTCTCCACCAGCACCACGCTGGCCGCCGTGGTGTACACATGCTCGGTGTACTTCGGGTTGGCCAGGAAGCTCAGCGTGCCCAGGCGGCCTTCCTCGATCTTGCTGATGTCGCTCACCAGCACCTGCGCGTCGCCATCCACCTCCCCCTGGAGGAACTCGGCGATCTGACCGGCGGAGAACTGCATGGCCCGCAAAAGTAGGCCGCGCCCTGGTCTTCCTCAGTGGGCCATGGGCACCGTCACCCGCACGTCGTCCCAGCTCAGGGTCAGGGCCAGCGGCGCCTCCTGCACCGCGATGGTGAACTGCTCCACCGGTTCGGCCAGCCGTTCCACAGGCACCTGCACCTGCAAGGCATCGTGTTCAGGTCGGCGCTGCGCCTTCTGGTCGAAGTCCACCCCCCAGGGATACATGCGGTCGTTCCAGATCACCGTCCAGGACTCACGCCCGGGCACGGTCCACAGCGTGTACGCCCCGGCCTTCAGCACCTTGCCATCGATGGTGATCGGCTTGTTGATCGTGAAGGTCGTGGCCTCGTTGGCGCCCGTGCGCCACACCTCGTCATAGGGCACCAGACCGCCGAAGATGGTGCGTCCCTTCTTCGAGGGCCGGTTGTAGAAGACCTCCAGCGTCAGGTCGCCCTGCGTGAACACGATGCGGTCCTCGGGGCTGGCCTTCTTGGTGTTGAACTTCATGAACTGGAAGCCGGCGAAGGCCAGCACCAGCAGCACGGCCACGCCGAGCAGGAACCACGTCAACCACTTCTTCATCTGGGAGGGGGGTGTGCGGCGAAGGTAGGCGAACGAAATGCGCAGGTGCACATGGGCACGACTTGTCCCGCCCCAGCGGGATGGTCGCATGGGCACATGGTCGCATGGGCACATGAGCACAGGGTCGCATGGGCACATGCGATCAGCCCCCGCGGTGCACCACCATGCTGTTGGCCTGCGCCGTGGGCGTCACCACCAGGTCGTTGATGCACACGTGCGGCGGCAGGGTGGTGACGTAGTGCACCAGTTCGGCGATGTCCTCGGGGCGCAGCGGTCGCAGGCCCTGGTACACCTGTTTCGCGCGCTCGGCATCGCCGTGGAAGCGCACCACGCTGAACTCCGTCTCGGCCAGGCCCGGCGCGATCTGCGTCACCTTGATGCCGTGGGGCAGCAGGTCCTGGCGCATCGCCTTGGTGAGGGCGTCCACCGCGTGTTTGCTGGCGCAGTACACGTTGCCCTTGGGATACACCTCCTTGCCGGCGGTGCTGCCGATGTTGATGATGTGGCCGGCCTTGCGGGCGATCATGCCGGGCAGCACGGCGCGCGTCACGTGCAGCAGGCCCTTCACGTTGGTGTCCAGCATGCGCTCCCAGTCCTGCAGGTTGCCCTCCTGGATGGGGTCGAGGCCGGCGGCCAGCCCGGCGTTGTTCACCAGCACATCGATGCTGCTCCAGGCGGCGGGAAGGGCAGCGATGGCGCGCACCGTGGCGTCGTGGTCGCGCACGTCGAAGTGGAGGGCGTGCACCCGGTCGTGGTCGCCCAGGTCGCCATACAGGCCTTCGAGCTCCTTGCGCAGGGCCTCCAGGCGCTCCTTGCGGCGGCCGGTGATGATCACGCGGTGGCCCTCGGCGGCGAAGCGCCGTGCGGTGGCCTCACCGAAACCGCTGGTGGCGCCGGTGATGAGGAGGGTCTTGGGCATGGGGCGGATGATGATGCGGAACGCGGATGGCGAAGGTCGGGGATCGCCTCGAGGCGAAGTTCGTGTTCACTAGCTTCGACACCACACAGATCAACGATGCGCGCTTTCGTCCGGGTGCTTTCCATCATCGTGCTGCTCGCTACGTGCGGCATCGGTTCAGCGCAGCCGGTCTTCGTTCCGGATACCAACCTGCGCGTATGGTTCAACGCCCAGGCCAGCGGCTGTGTGGACGCGCTGGGCTGGTTCGATCCATCGCATCCGGGGATCCAGGATACGATCTACGGACTGTTGATCAATTGGCCGAACTCCGACCTCACCGGGCTCGAGGCCCTGCCGAACGTCCGGCAACTAGCGATCGGTGCGCTGGATGTCATGGTGCAGCCGAGCATTTCGGTGTGGCCGGACAGTCTGCGGCGACTGCGGTTGGAGTATATGGGCGGACTTGAGCAGGTGACAGGTCTTCCACCGGCCCTGCGCTTCTTGGATATCGACGGTGGCTCACTGATCTCCATAGGGCCGCTGCCAGCATCACTCGAAGGCTTCAGCTTGGCCTCTGTCCCTTTGGTGAACTTCCCAGCCCTGCCACCTGGTCTGCGTGACCTTTGGGTAAGGGATCTCCCGCTGATGACCGCGCTGCCGTCACTTCCCAATGGCCTGCGTCTGCTCAAAGTCTTCAATTGCCCCCTGCTGATCGGCTTTCCAACGCTTCCCAATGAGCTGCGTTCCTTCTGGATGCATCAGGTCCCCGGGCTCAACACCTGGCCGGCCTGGCCAGACTCTCTCCGCGATCTGCAGCTGTTCTACGTTTCACTGTCCGGTGCTATGCCTCCGGTCCCGGATGACCTCGCGGAGATCGCGCTGATCGATATTCCCGGGCTGACGGCGATCCAGAGCCTCGGTGCGAACACGAGGGTTTTCGATGTCGGTGTGTGCCCGCTCCTGGAGGTGCTTCCCGATACCATCCCGGCGCGATTGAATTCGTTCTCCGTGTGGAACTGCCCGCTCGTGTACTGTCTTCCCTGGCTCCATGACACCATGAACGTCTATGTGGGCGGAACGGGTATCACCTGCCTGCCCAACCTGCCGACCACGGCTTTTCTCATCGACCCGGATGTCCTTCGTGTTCGACCGTGTGCGGTGTTCGATCCGTCCTGCGCGGCGAATGCCGTTTCAGGTATCGCTTACGAGGACCTGGACCTCGATGGGCAGCTGGATCCCGGTGAGCCGCCGTTCCCGAACGCCACCATCCGGGTGGATCCCGGTGCGTCGATGGTGGGCGCGGACAGCACGGGCTTCTTCCGGTTCGATCCCGGCACCGGGAACCATGTGCTCAGCAGCGCACCGCACCCATACGTGAGTTCGGTGCTGCCGGCCAGCCATACGGCCAACCTGCTCGCACCGGGCGACATGGACAGCCTGAACCACTTCGGCCATGTGCTGACCCCAAGCATGCAGGACCTCCGCGTGCACCTGGCCGGGCCCACCCCCCGGAGCGGACTGCCTGTGCCGATGTGGGCCGCCGTGCACAATGCGGGCACGGTGCCGGTCATCGCCACGCTCACCCTCACCTTGGATACGGTGGATCAGCTCGTCAGCAGCACGCCGGCGCCCACCACGATCAATGGAGCGACCCTCACATGGGAGCTGGGATCGATCCCCGCAGGCATGTGGAGATCTGTGGATCTGGTGCTGGAGGTCCTCGGCTCCACGCCGTTCGGTACCCCGGTGCTTCGTACAGCCCAGGTGGACCCGACCGTGGGCGACCAGACGCCGCTCGACGACCAGGCCATTTTCCTGTCGAGCACGCTCAATTCCTATGACCCGAACGACAAGCAGGTGGAGCCTGCGGTGGTGTCGCCGGCGGAACTTCAGTTCGATCCGTGGTTCACCTACCGCGTCCGGTTCCAGAACTGCGGCAACGCGGAAGCCTTGCGGGTGGTGATCACGGACACGCTGGACCACCGGCTGGACCGCTCCACCGTGCAGGTGCTTGCCAGCAGCCATACCATGACCTGGAGCTGCACGGGCGATGTGCTCTCCTTCATCCACGACGACATCCACCTGCCCGACAGCGCAAGCGATCCCATCCGGAGCCAAGGCTTCGTGCTCTTCCGGATGAAGGTGATCCCCGGCCTGTCGATCGGTGACAGCATCAGTAACCGCGCCAACATTTTCTTCGACCTGAACCCACCGGTGATCACGGAGCCGGCCATCCTGCGTGTGGATGTGCAGACCGGTCTGCCGGTCATCGGCAGCGGGGATGTTCAGCTGTACCCCAACCCGGCCGAGGACGTCGTGACTGTGGTATGCGGCGCACGGCGGTCCTGGTCGGATTGGTCGGTGGTCGATGCGCAAGGTCGAACGGTACTGACCGGGTCAGTGGATGGTCCGGTGTTCCAGGTGCCCTTGGACCGTTGTGCCCCGGGTATCCAGGCGATCAGGCTGACGGGACCGGAGGGTTCGCGGACAGTGCGGTTCACGAAACGGTGATCACCCCACCCACCGCGGCCACGCCAGGTACCACTTCTCCACCGGCCGCGCCATGGCCTGGATGCCGAAGTTGTCGCTGGCGGCGGCGATGTCGCGCAGGCTGCCGTCCTTGTAGAGGAGCTCGATGCGCTGCCGCGTGTCGTCGTACGCGTTGTTGACGATGCGGCCGTGCAGCACGAAGTGGTCGGCTTGCGCCAGGGGGATGCCCAGCGTGCGCGCCACCTGCTCCTTCAGCTCCTGCTGCCGCTCATCGTCCCACGGCCGGTCCTGCAGGCGGATGCGGAAGGTGCGGCGCTCCACGATGTCCGCGCAGAGACGCCCCAGGGCGGGGTCGGGGTGCTGGGCCCACACCTTCACCGCGCCCATGATGTCGTGATCGTCCAGCCGCAGGAAGTCGGCCAGCACCGCCGGGTCGTCGAAGCCGCCCAGGTCGTGGCGGCCCCGCAGGAAGCGCAGCAGCGCCGGGCTGGCGAAGAGGTCGGCGCCCCCCTCGGCCAGGTCGCGGGCACGGCGCAGCGCCTCCACCAGCATCACCTCCGCGCTCACCACGGTCTTGTGCAGGTACACCTGCCAGTACATCAGGCGCCGCGCCACGATGAACTTCTCGATGCTGTAGATGGCCTTCTCCTCCACCACCAGCCGGTCGTCCACCACCTCCAGCATCTTGATGATGCGGTCGCCGCCGATGACCCCTTCGCTGACGCCGGTGTAGAAGCTGTCGCGGTTGAGGTAGTCCATGCGGTCCACGTCGAGCTGGCTGCTCACCAGCTGGTGCAGGAAGTGGCGCGGGTGCGCGTCGCGGAAGATGGCCAGGCCCAGGGCCAGCGCCCCGTTGAACTCCGTGTCCAGCGCGTCCATCACGCGGGCGCTCACCGCCTCGTGGCCCACGTCCTGCACAATGCTGGTCTCCAGCGCGTGGCTGAAGGGGCCGTGGCCCACGTCGTGCAGCAGAATGGCGATGGCGGCGCCCTGCGCTTCGGCCTCGCTGATGGCGTGGCCCTTGCCGCGCAGCACCTCGATGGCCTGGCCCATGAGGTGCATGGCCCCCAGCGCATGGTGGAAACGGGTGTGCAGGGCGCCGGGGTACACCAGGTGCGACAGCCCCAGCTGCTTGATGTAGCGCAGCCGCTGGAACCACGGGTGGTCGATGAGCCGCAGCACCAGCGCGTCCGGCACGGTGATGAACCCGTAGATGGGGTCGTTGAGGATCTTGCGGGCCACGCGATGGGGATCGGGGTCGGCGCCACCGCCGTACCTTCACGGGCCGAAAATAGCCGCCCGGCGGCGCAACCTCCCGACCATGAACGTGAACATCCTTTGGGCCGACGACGAGATCGACCTGCTGCGGCCCCATGTGATGTTCCTCCAGGAGAAGGGTTACACGGTGGACACCGTGAACAACGGGCTCGACGCCGTGGAGAAGGTGGGCGCCAGGGAGTACGACATCGTGTTCCTGGACGAGAACATGCCCGGCCTCAGCGGGCTGGAGACCCTGTCGCGCCTCAAGGGCCTGCGTCCCCAGACGCCCGTGGTGATGATCACCAAGAGCGAGGAGGAGCACATCATGGAGGAGGCCATCGGCAGCAAGATCAGCGACTACCTGATCAAGCCCGTGAACCCCAACCAGATCCTGCTGGCGCTGAAGAAGCACCTCGACGGCCGCCGATTGGTGAGCGAGAAGGTGACCAGCGACTACCAGCAGCAGTTCCGCCAGCTGGGCATGCGCCTGGGCGACCGCCTGAGCACGAGCGACTGGAAGGACCTGTACCAGGAGCTGGTGCGCTGGGAGCTGGAGCTGAACCGCAACGCCGACCCCGGCATGGCCGAGATCCTGCGCAGCCAGTGGCGAGAGGCCAACGACCAGTTCTGCCGCTTCGTGGAACGCAACTACGTGGACTGGGTGAACGGCAAGGGCGACGATGTGCCGCTTCAGAGCCACACCCTCTTCAAGGCCAAGGTGGCGCCCCTGATCGACGAAAAGCGCGCGCCGCTCTTCATGGTGCTGATCGACAACCTGCGGCTGGACCAGTGGCGGGTGCTGGAGCCCATCATCAACGAGCACTTCCGCGTGGAGGAGCAGGACCTCTTCTTCAGCATCCTGCCCACCGCCACGCAGTACGCCCGCAACGCCCTCTTCGCCGGCATGATGCCTGGCGAGATCGAGAAGCGGTTCCCCGGCAAATGGATCAGCGAGGACGCCGAGGGCAGCAAGAACGCGCACGAGGAGGAGTTCCTGGCCGGGCAGCTGCAGCGCCTGGGCAAGGGCGTGAAGCACAGCTACCACAAGATCACCTCCCTGGCGCAGGGCCGCAAGCTGGCCGAGAGCATCGACAACCTGATGGGCAACGCCCTCAACGTCATCGTCTACAACTTCGTGGACATGCTGAGCCACGCCCGCACCGAGATGGAGGTGATCCGGGAACTGGCCGAGGACGATGCCGCCTACCGGAGCATCACCAAGAGCTGGTTCGAGCACAGCCCGCTGCGCGACGTGCTGCTGGGCATCGCCGCCCGCAAGGGCCGTCTGGTGATCACCACCGACCACGGCACCATCCGCGTGGAGAGCCCCAGCAAGGTGGTGGGTGACCGCAACACCAACACCAACCTGCGCTACAAGCACGGCCGCAACCTCACCTACGAGGAGCGCGAGGTGCTGGTGGTGAAGGACCCGGCGAAGGCCTTCCTGCCCCGGGCGAACGTGAGCTCCACCTACATCTTCGCCAAGCACGACGCCTTCTTCGTGTACCCCAACAACTACAACCACTTCGTCAACTACTACCGCCACACCTTCCAGCATGGGGGCATCTCCATGGAAGAGATGATGGTGCCGGTGGTGGTGTTGAACCCCCGCTGAGCGATGAGCACGATCCTCGTGATGCAGCGCCCCGAAGAGGCCGCCGAGCTGGCCGCCGCCATGTTGCACGCCTGTCCGCAGCGCCGCGTGTTCGCCTTCCGCGGTGAGCTGGGCGCGGGCAAGACCACCCTCATCAAGGCCCTCTGCGCTGAGCTGGGCGTGGAGGACGAGGCCACCAGCCCCAGCTTCGCCCTGGTGAACGAGTATCGCAGCGAGCGCCGCGGGCCGGTGTACCACTTCGACCTCTTCCGCCTGAAGGACGCCCGCGAACTGGAGGGCATCGGCTTCGGGGAGTACATCGACAGCGGCAGCTACTGCTTCGTGGAGTGGCCCGAGCTGGCCAAGGGGCAGCTGCCGGCGGACACCGTGCAGGTGCGCTTCGAGGTGATCACCGACGGCACCCGCGCCATCCACCTGGAGCCATGAGCAGCAGCGAACTCCTCAAGCAGCTGGCCCGCGAAGTGACCCTCCTGCCCCAGGAGGAGGTGCTGGAGGTGGGCCGGCGCCGCAAGAGCCTCTTCATCGGCATCCCCAAGGAGACCAGCTTCCAGGAGCACCGCGTGCCGCTGACCCCCCAGAGCGTGGCCGTGCTCACCGGCCGCGGCCACCAGGTGCTGATCGAGCGCGACACGGGCCGCGCCGTGCAGTTCCAGGACAGCGACTACAGCGAGGCCGGCGCCCAGGTGGTGGAGAGCGCCGAGGAGGTCTTCAAGGCCGACCTCATCCTGAAGGTGGCCCCGCCCAGCCACCGCGAGATCGAGATGCTGCGCCACCGCCAGATCCTCATCAGCGCCCTGCAACTCACCGTGCAGCCCAAGGACACGCTGCGCCGCATGATGGAGAAGCGCATGACGGCCGTGGCCTGGGACTTCATCAAGGACCGCGAGGGCATCTACCCCATCGTGCGGGCCATGGGCGAGATCGCCGGCACCACCAGCATCCAGATCGCCGGCGAATACCTCAGCGCCGAGCGCGGGGGACCGGGCCTCATGCTCGGCGGCATCAGCGGGGTGGCCCCCGCCGAAGTGGTGATCATCGGTGCGGGCACCGTGGGCGAGTTCGCCTGCCGCGCCGCCCTGGGCACCGGCGCCAGCGTGAAGCTCTTCGACAAGAGCATCTATCGCCTGCGCCGCCTGCAGAACGACCTGGGCCACCGCCTCTGGACCAGCGTCATCCAGCCCGAGGATCTCAAGAAGGCCCTGCGCCATGCCGACGTGGCCATCGGCGCCCTCCGCCCCGAACAGGGCCGCACCCCCATGGTCGTCACCGAGGAGATGGTGCGCGACATGAAGGCCGGCTCGGTGATCGTGGACATCAGCATCGACCGCGGCGGCACCTTCGAGACCAGCGAGGTCACCACCCACACCGATCCGGTGTACAAGCGCTACGGGGTGATCCACTACTGCGTGCCCAACATCGCCAGCCGCGTGCCCCGCACCGCCAGCTATGCCCTCAGCAACATCTTCGGCCCCCTGCTACTGAGCATGGGCGACAAGGGCGGCTTCGAGGATCTCATCAAGACCAACCTCGGCCTGCGCCACGGCGTGTACCTGTACAACGGCTCGCTCACCAGCCCCATCCTCGGCGAGGCCTTCAAGCTGCCTTACAAGGACCTGGACATCCTGCTGGCGGCCTTTTAGATCCACATGTGCGCATCCCGCAGGGCGGGACAAGTTGTGTCCATGTGAACATGTGCTCATTCAGATCCCTGATCCGATGCGATCCGAGTTCGATGCCTTGGAGTGGCTGGCTTCCTTCGGAAGCAGCGCGGCTTCAGAGCCGGGGATGACCTACGGCGCTGCACCGGGACGGCGGAACCCCGTGGTGGATGAGACCTTTGCGCTTGCCAGCCGGGTCATGGACTACGCCGAGGCGCTGGTGAAGGTCAATGCGGTATTCGCGGACCAGATCCTCCGTAGCGGGACCTCAGTAGGGTCGCACGTGCGCGAGGCACAAGGTGCTCAGAGCTTGAAGGCTTTCATCAACAAAATGAAGGTGGCCCATCAGGAACTGGAGGAGACCGACTACCGGCTGGACCTCTGCCACCTCAAGGCGCACTATCCCCACGACCCGGAACTTGTGCGAAGCACGAAGGCGTTGTTCCCTCTGTTCAACGCGATCCTGAGCACGAGCATCGAACGGTTGAAGCGGGAACGGTCGCAACGCCGGCGAAAAATGGACCGGAACGAGGGCTGAGAGCAGCCGAACTACCTGGCTCGGAATACCAGATGCCCGCTCGGCAGATACCCTGAGTTCACATGCCCACAACTTGTCCCGCCCTGCGAGAAAGCCTGATGCCCACATGAGCACATGGGCACATGTTCACATGGACACATGGGCCCATGCCCACATGAGCACATGAGCACATGTCCATATGACCACACGTTCCCGTCCGGTCCGATCTTTACCGCCGCCTCATGACGCTCACCCGCCGTCTTCTGCTCTACGCCATCGGGCTGCTCATCGGCGGCGGCCTGGCCTGGTGGTCCTTCGGTGAGCGCCTCACCAACGCGGCGTGGACCCCGCGCGAGCGCATCAAGCTGCGCGTGGCCGCCACCCTGGTGCGCAGCACCGACAGGGCCGGTGCCGCCCTCGCCGCCCGCGGGCTCGACCTCGCCGGTGTGCGCCAGGCGGTGCCCCACAGCGAAGTGCTGCTGCCCCGCACCCGGCGCAGCGGCGACAGTCTGTTCTATACGCTGAGGACACCGGTGGGGCGGGACACGCTCACCCTGGAGGTGCAGGTCTTCGAGGACCACCGGCGCGACAGCACCGCCACCCTGGTGCGCGTGGAGTGATCAGGTATCCGCCTTCGGCTTGTGCGGCCACACCAGGCCCAGCGTCAGGTAGCCCATCACCGCGCCGTAGAGGGAACTGCGCCACCACACACTGGTGATCAGGCAACCGTTGGTGCAGCCGTACCAGTGCCACCATGCATAGCCACCCGCGGCGCCCAGCAGCACCGCCACCACGATCCACGGCAGCCGACGTTCCATGCCGCAAAGGTGCACAGCCATCCGCCCGGCTCCGTGTGACCCGGGTCACCGCATACGCGACGGGCACCGTGCTGCGTTGCTGCACCATGCGAACACTGATCCCGATCGCGCTACTGCTCGTCCACTCGGCGCAGGCCCAGGCGGTGCGCGTGGTGCACGTGCTGGTGGCCCTGTGCGACAACGTGCACCAGGGCATCGTGAAGGTGCCCGGCCACCTGGGCAACGGGCAGGACCCCACCGGCAACCTTTACTGGGGGGCGGCCTTTGGTGTGCGCACCCACTTCAACAAGGCCGCGGAATGGGTGCGTGTGCCCTGCGACAAGGCTGTGGAGGCCCATATCCTGGACCGCGTCGCGTGGCGCCATCGGGACAGCGCCGTGGTGCTGATCGCCGAGGCCTACGACGGCCGCCACATCCGCGAGGCCACCGAGGACCTGCTGCGCTACGCCAGCGGGGCCGGAGCCCGCGCCGTCACCGTGGACGGGACCACGGTGCAGGCCGGTGGTGCGGCGCAGCTCATCGCGTATGCCGGTCACGATGGGCTCATGGACTTCCAACTGGACCGCGACTTCACGGGGCCGGCGAGCAACCCGCGCGAGGTGATCATCCTGGCCTGTGTGAGCCGCTCGTACTTCCAGGGACCGCTGCGCGCCACGAACGCCACACCCCTGCTGTGGACCACCGGCCTGATGGCGCCGGAGGCCTACACGCTGCGCGCCGCCCTGGAGGGCTGGGTGCGCCGGGAGACCGCCGCCCAGGTGCGCGAGCGCGCGGCCATGGCCTACGACCGCTACCAGAAATGCGGACCATCCGGCGCGCGACGCTTGCTGGTAACGGGGTGGTGAGGGATGGATCGGAACTGCGAGGGTGGCAGGGACGGCCTAGGCTCACGCACCCGTTCATGCTCTCCCCCGTTCACCGGCTCCGCCTGGTCCGCTCAGCCGCTCACCGTTGAGCACGACCGCGTGCGCTGCGCCGTGCCATCTTAAGCGATACCGTACTTTTACTAGAGCCGTACGTCAGGAGGTCGGCCTACGGGCTGATCCGCTCCATTCAACCCATCACCGAACCATGAACCTCTTCATTACACGTCGGAGCCTTGTCACAACAGTGCTGTTGGCCCTTCAAGCCGGGGCTGCTTTCCGGGCGGACGCCCAGGTGGTGGAGATCGCCACCGGTGCGCCGAACACCCCCTTGTACGCCGTGGGGCCCATCTACATGTCCTCCACGCTCTTCTACCGGTACAGCAGGTTCGCATACCTCTACACGCAGGCCGAACTGGCTGCGGCAGGGATCACCGCCGGCACCACGATCAACGCGGTGGGCTGGATGAAGGACACGCCCAATTCCGCCGCCGGACCGGCGCTCTTCACCATCTACATGAAGAACTCCACCGCCGCTGCCTATGCCAATGCAACGGAACCATGGGCCGACCTGAGCTTGGGCGCCACCCAGGTGTACAGCGAGAATGCCCAATCCATCCCGGCCACGGCCAGCCCCAACTACATCGACTTCACCCTCGACACCCCGTTCCAATACACGGGCGGATCCCTGGAGATCCTCACCGAGTGGGACATCTCCACCGTGCCCGCACCCATCGCCACGGGAGCGTTCGAATGGGTGAACACCACTGTGGTGGACCGGATCTATGCCAGCGGGAACACCAGTTTGCCCGCCACACTGTCCAGCACCATGAACAACACGAACATCAACGATCGACGCCCGGTGATCCAGTTCACCGTGCAGGGTGGTACGACGACCATCCCGGACCTCCTGGGCAGCTCCATCCGCATCTGGCCGAATCCGGCCGAAGACGTGCTGAACATCGCGAACACGAGCGGCGTGCCCGTGGACCGCATCGTGATGACGGATATGCTCGGCAAGGTCGTTCTGAACGAGCGGCCAGCAGCGGGCATGACCCATCACCGGATCGACCTTGACCCGTTCGTGCCCGGCGCTTACCTGCTCCGCTTGGAGACCGGCGAAGGACCGCTGGTCAGGAAGGTGACGGTGCGGTGAACGTGGGCGGTGAACGAGAGCCGCCTTTTGCGACGAGAGGGGCGAGGGTGAACGGGGGCGAGGGTGCCGAAGAATATCCAGCGCTGGCGCACGGCCACTGTGCCACCCCATTCCTTGTGTTCATTCCGCGACCATGCCTCGTCCTGCGCAGTGATGGCACGCTGTGGGCGCACAGGAAGGGTTACGGGGTGGTAGGCCGACCCACGGGATACAAGGCACCGGAAGGCCACGAGCACCGGGACGCTCATCGCTGTTGTCCCAGCTGCCGCACCTTTGCCCCATGCGCATCGCGGTGAACACCCGGCTGTTGCTGCCCGACAAGCTGGAGGGCATCGGCTGGTTCGCGCACGAGACCCTCTCGCGCATCGTGCGTGCCCACCCCGAGCACCGCTTCCTCTTCCTCTTCGACCGCGCGTTCGACCGCCGCTTCCTCTACGCGGACAACGTGGAGGGTGTGGTGCTGTGGCCGCCCACACGGCACCCCCTGCTGTATCGCCTGTGGTTCGACCTGCGGCTGCCCGGTGCCCTGCGCCGCCTGAAGGCCGACGCCTTCCTTTCGCCGGACGGCTACCTGGCCCTGCGCAGCCGTGTGCCCACCCTGGCGGTGATCCACGACCTCAACTTCGAGCATCATCCGGAGGACCTGCCGAAGGCCTACCGCGCCTTCTACCGCGGCCAGTTCCCCCGCTATGCCCGCCACGCCAGGCGCCTGGCCACGGTGAGCGAGCACTCCCGGCAGGACATCGTGCGCACCTACGGCATCCCGGCTGACCGGATCGATGTGGTGTACAATGGCGTGGGCGAGGTGTTCCGGCCCCTGAGCATCGCCGAACAGGAGGACGCGCGGCGCACCTTCAGCGAAGGCCACCCCTACCTGATCTGCATCGGCTCGCTGAACCCGCGCAAGAACATCGCGCGTCTGCTGGAGGCCTTCGACACGCTGGCCGACATCGGCGACACGGACCTGCGCCTGCTGATCGTGGGCGAGCGCATGTGGTGGGACGGCCGCATGGAACAGGCCTGGCAGGGCATGCGCCACCGCGACCGGGTGCTCTTCACCGGACGGTTGGACCAGCAGCGCCTGCACCGCGCCTTGGGCGGGGCGCTGGCGCTGGCCTTCGTGAGCTACTTCGAGGGCTTCGGCATCCCGGTGGCCGAGGCCATGCGCTGCGGCGTGCCCGTGGTGGCCGCACGCGCCACGAGCCTGCCCGAGGTGGCCGGCGATGCGGCACACTATTGCGACCCCTTCCGCGTGGACGACATCAGCCGCGCCCTGCGCGAGGTGGTGGCCGATGCCGCCCTGCGCGAGCGGTTGGGCCGGGCCGGCATCGCCCGTTCGGTCCGCTTCACCTGGGATGGGGCCGCCACGGACCTGTGGGCCTCGTTCGAACGCATGCTGAAGGACGCCGGACGATGAGCCGCCTGGCCGCCTTCCATACCCGGGGTCTGCTGGAGGCGGGCTGCGACGAGGCCGGGCGGGGCTGCCTGGCGGGGCCTGTGGTGGCCGCTGCGGTGATCCTGCCGCCCCGCGTGCGCATCCCCGGCCTCGACGACAGCAAGAAGCTCAGCGCCGCCCAACGCGACGCCCTGCGTCCGCTGATCCTGGAAAAGGCGCTGGCGTGGGCCGTGGCCGAAGTGGGTCCGGCGGAGATCGACGCCATCAACATCCTGCGTGCCTCCTTCACCGCCATGCACCGCGCGATCGACGCCCTGCGCGCGCGGCCGCAGCACCTGCTGATCGACGGGAACCGCTTCATCCCCTACCCGGGCATTCCGCACACCTGCCTGGTGCAGGGCGACGGGCGCTTCCGCAGCATCGCGGCCGCCAGCATCCTGGCCAAGACGCACCGCGATGCGCTGATGGACGCGTTGCACGCCGCGCATCCGGCCTACGGCTGGGCCGAGAACAAGGGCTACCCCACGCCGGCCCACCGGTCGGCCATCGCCGCGCACGGCCCCACGGTGTGGCACCGCCGCAGCTTCACGCTGCTGCCCGCACAGGGCGAGCTCTTCTAACACGGGCGTGTGCAAACGGCACCAGCAGTGGCGCGGGACGCGGGACCGGTGAGGCCTTGCTTTGTGGGATGCGCCGCGCGGTGATCCTGCTGGTGCTCCTGGGCCTCACCGGCTTCGGGGCCTGGCAGCTGCTGCGCGGTCTGCGTCCCACCACGCCCGCCGCGGACCCCTGGCGGTCGCTGCCCGAAGGGACCCGTGCCGTGCTGGCCCTGCCCGACGCCTCCGCGGCCTGGGAGCGCTGGTCGCACGGCAGCGTGCTCGGCACGGCGCTGAAGGACCTGCCCGCCCTGAACGCCCTCGAACGGATGTCCACCGCACTGGCCCCGGTGCGCGAGCGCCTCGCCGGTTCACCGGTGCTCGCCGCCTGGGGCGATGGGACGGATGGAACGGGCGAAGTGGTGGTCATCGCCACCATGACCGCGGACGCACGGGACGCGTGGATGTCCGCGCTCACCCAACGCACCACACCCGGAACACCGGTCGCCCTGGCGGGCGAGGGCATGCCCGGCGGCTGGCACATGCTGGAGCACCGCGGTCTGCTGCTCTTCGGCCCTGACGCCGACCGGCTGCGCGCCATGGCCGCCCGGGACGCACGCACCGCCACCCCGGACAGCCTGCTGCAGGAAGCCCGCACCACGCTGGGCGCCCACGCCACGGCCCACCTCCTGCTCCGCACCGGGACGGTCCCGGCGTGGGCGAAGGCCGCACCCTGGCGGGATCTCTTCAGCGCGCTGCCCACCGATGCCGGATGGCTGGCGCTCGACCTGGAGCCTCGCGCCGAGGGCCTCATCGCCAGCGGGGTGCTCGTGCCCGCCGCGTCCAGCGACGGTTCGGCCGCGGTGGACCCCTTGCCCGCCCTGCGGGTGCTGCCCGGTGAGGTGCGCTGGCTGGAACAGGTGAGCCTGCCCACGGACACCACCTTCACCGACTGGCATGATGCCACCCGCGTCCTTGCCCGCGCCAACGGGCCGAACGGTCCGCTGCAGTGGACGGTGCTGCATGCCGACGACCCCATGGATGCGGCCCTGGCGGTGGGCGACCTGGCGGCAGGCCAAGCGGCGCGCCGCGAGCACCGGGGCAAGCTCATGATGCAGGTGGAAGGCCTTCGCGAGCTGGCCGCCCTGCCGGGCGACAGCGCACCGTGGTGCGTTCTGCACGAGCACTGGTGCCTGCTGGCCTCGGACAGCGTGGCGGCCCGGCTGGCCGTGGATGCGCTGGTCGACGGTCATACCCTGGGCAACGACCTGGCAGTGGCCGCGGAACTGGCCGAACTGGCCGCACCGGCCCAGGGCACTTGGTGGTGCGACCTTGGCGCCGGCGGTCTCGCCCTGCACCGCCCCGTGGGCGACAGCCTCGGCGACCTGCGGCCCTGGAGCGAGCTGGGCACGCTGTTCGTGCAGCGGATGCGCACCACCGGAAGGAAGGCCTACCTCAGCATCGCCCTGCGCGCCGGCCGCATCCGTCCGCAGGCCACGCCCGCCATGAGGCCGGAGACCGTGACCCCATCCACGGTGGACCAGGGCATCGCTCACGTGCAGGCCGTGCGCAACCACGTGAACGGCACGCAGGAACTGCTGGTCCAGGACCATGCCGGCCTCCTGAGCCTGCGCACCCCCGGTGGGCGTGTGCTGTGGCAGGTGCCGCTCGATGGCCCACTGCTCGGCCCTGCGCTACAGGTGGACCGCTATCACAACGGGAAGCTGCAAGTGCTGTCGCTGACGGCACGCACGCTGTACCTGATCGACCGCAACGGTCGGGCGGTGGACGGCTTCCCCGTGAAGCTGGCCGCGGAGGCCTCCGCGCCCGTGGCCTGTTTCGACTACGATGGGGATGGCCAGCTGCGGATCCTGGTGCCGATGGCCGATGGCCGGGTGCTGAACCTCGCCGCGGATGGGCGTCCGGTGAAGGGTTGGGAGGCGGAACAGGCCTCGACGGCCATCGCCAGCTCCGTGCATCACCTGCGGGTGCGCGGCAAGGACCACCTGCTGTACGCCGATGCCTCGGGCACCCTGCACCACCTGGACCGCCGCGGCGTGCGGCGCAGCACACCCAGGCTGAAGCTGCCCGAGGCCGCGCGACCGGTGGCGGTGCTCCCCGCCACGGGCGACGCCGTCACGGTGGTGTGGCGCACATCGGACGGCGGCGTGCAGGAGGCCACGCTGGACGGAACGCCCCGTTCGGTGGCCCGGATCGCCACGGCCATCGGCCAGGTGGTGGACGGCAAGGTCCGGTCGGTATGGTGGTCCACCACGGACAGCCTGTTCGTGCGCGATGCCGGTGGACGCGTGAAGGGCGTGGCCGCAGCGGGCGATGTGGAGGACGCCCGGACGGTGCGTTCGGGCGACCGGCTGTGGTGGGCCGTTCGGCGGAAGGGAGGCTCCTGGAGCCTGGTGGACGAGCGCGGTCGCGCGGTGGCCGAGGCCACGGCGGAAGGCCCGGCCGTCCTGACCGATCTGGAGCGCGATGGGCGACCGGACCTGGTGGTGCTGCCGGCCGAGGGCGCGCCCGAGGTGGTCCGGCAAGCGGCACCTGAACGATGAGCGGTGGCAACTAGCCTCCGCTGCGCCTATGTTTGCCCACTTTCCCGGTCCCGGTGAACCGGACCCTAGGTCCCCTCCGACGTTGGATGCTGCGCACGGTGCTCCGCCGCGAGGTGGTCGCCCTGACGCGGTTGCTGGTGGTGGTGCTCACCATCCTGCTGGCCTTGCTGGAGCTGGGCTATCGCGGCGAGGCGCCCACCAGCGGCATGCGGCAGGAGCTGCTCACCGGGCTGATGTTCGGGGCGGGCTTCGTGATGTTCGGGGCCATCCTGCGCACCCTGCTCAAGGGCCAGCGTCCGCGCAAGGCCGAGATCGCCTGGTTCCTGGTCTGGCTCAGCTTCTTCGCCACACACCCCATCGGGCTGCCGGTGTGGGAGGGCGTGGGCCTGATGGGCAACCTGATCTTCCTGGGCCTGTTCGTGTTCATCGAGCTCAGCCGCCTGGAGCTCGGGGGCGGCTTCACCCTGAGCCCGGCGCTGCTCTTCACCTTCAGCTTCATCCTGCTGATCACCATCGGCACGGCCCTGTTCATGCTGCCCAAGGCGGCGGTGCGCCCGCTCGGCCTCATCGAAGCCCTGTTCACCAGCACCAGCGCCGTATGCGTCACCGGGCTCACGGTGTTCGACGTGGGCACCACGCTGACGCCGATGGGCCTGTGGATCCTGCTGCTGCTGGTGCAGCTGGGCGGGCTGGGGGTGATGACCTTCACCAGCTTCTTCGCCTTCTTCTTCAAGGGCAGCAATTCGCTGGAGGAGCAGCTCCGCATCCGTGACCTCAGCAACACCACCCTGGGCGGTGCGCGCCGTTTCATCGTGCAGGTGATCCTCTTCACCCTTGCGGTGGAGGCCATCGGGGCCCTGTTCATCTTCCAGGCCGTGCCGGAGGATCAGTTCGCCAGCTTCAGCGACCGCCTGTTCTTCGCGGTGTTCCATGCCATCAGCGCCTTCAACAACGCCGGCTTCAGCACGTACGCCAGCGGCCTGTACGATCCGGTGATGCGCTTCAACTACGCGCTGCAGTGGGTGGTGGCGGTGATGATCGTCTTCGGCGGCCTGGGCTTCGGCATCATCTTCAACTTCGCCAACTACCTCCGCTTCTGGGTGCGGGCACGGGTGCGCAAGTGGACCCTGGGCGTGCCCTGCGAGCGGTATCCGCGGGTGGTGACGCTCAGCACCAAGCTGGTGCTCTTCACCACGGCGGGGCTGCTGCTCTTCGGCACCATCGCCTTCTGGGTCTTCGAGCGCGACAACGCCCTGCGCGAGCACGGCGGCTGGTTCGGGCAGCTCACCACCAGCTTCTTCGGCAGCGTCACCCCGCGCACGGCCGGCTTCAACACGGTGAACTACGGCACCCTGACGGTGCCCACGCTGATGATCACCATTCTGCTGATGTACATCGGGGCCAGCCCGGGAAGCACCGGCGGCGGCATCAAGACCAGCACGGCGGCGGTGGCCCTGTTCAACATCTTCAGCACGGGCCGCGGGCGCGAGCGGGTGGAGACCGGCGGCCGCGAGATCGGCAGCATGACGGTGCGCCGCGCCTTCGCCACCATCGTGCTCTCGCTCATCTTCCTGGGGGTGTCCGTCACCGTGGTGGCCTCCCTGGAGAAGGACCTCGGCCTGCTGCCCATCGCCTTCGAGTGCTTCAGCGCCTTCAGCACCGTGGGGCTCTCCACAGGCATCACTGCCGAACTGGACGATGCCGCACGCGTGGCCCTCACCCTGGTGATGTTCGTGGGCCGCGTCAGCGCCCTCACCCTGCTCATCGGCGTGCTCAAGCAGGTGGAGGTGAGCAACTACCGCTACCCCAAGGAGGACATCCTGATCAACTGAACCAACGCCCGCGCCGGGCTACGGCGCACAACGGATGAAGATCGCAGTCTTCGGCCTCGGCAACTTCGGCAAGAACCTGGCGGTGAAGCTCACCCAGCTGGGCCACGAGGTGATCGCCATCGACCACACCATGGAGAAGGTGGAGAGCCTCAAGAACGACGTGAGCTTCGCGGTGTGCCTGGAGAGCAACGATCCGCTGGCGATGGACACCCTGCCGCTGGACGAGCTGGACGCCGCCGTGGTGGCCATCGGCGAGAACGAGGGTGCCAACATCATGACCACCGCGCTGCTGGTGAACCGCAAAGTGAAGCGGGTGATCAGCCGCGCCATCAACGACCTGCACGAGATGGTGCTCAACTCCATGGGCGTCACCGAGATCGTGCACCCCGAGGAGAAGGCGGCCGAAGGGCTGGCGCGCAAGCTGAACCTGCGCCGGTTGGTGGACCAGTTCGAGCTGCCCGGCGGCTTCATGATCGCCGAAGTGGTGGTGCCCGACCGCTACGTGGGCCAGCCGGTGGGGCAGATCAGCGAGCTGCGCCAGCGGCGCATCGGCCTGGTCACCGTGCTGCGAAAGGAGAGCGAGAAGGGCTTCCTGGGCCGCCGCTCCATCAAGCTCGGCGCGCTCGGCGTGGTGGACAACGACTTCACCCCGGTGAAGGGTGACATCCTGGTGCTCTTCGGCACCAAGGAGCAGATGGCCGCCTTCACCGGCGAGAACGAGTGAGCACCGCCCCACCACCCGACCTGGACAGCCCGGAGCGCATCGACGCGCTGGTGCTGGCCTTCTACGAGCGGGTGCGGCCCGATCCGGTGCTCGCGCCCTGGTTCGCCGAGGTGGACTGGCCGCATCACACCCCGCGGATCCAGGCCTTCTGGAAGGGTCTGTTGCTGGGCCAGGCCGGCTACGCGGGCGAGCCCATGAGCGCCCACATCGCCTTGCACCGACGGCTCCCGCTCAACGCCGCGCAGTTCGACCGGTGGGTGGAGCTGTGGACCGATACGGTGCGGGAGCGCCATGCCGGGCCCAAGGCCGACGAGGCCATCGCCCGCGCGGTGAGCATCGCCGCGGTGATGAAGCACAAGGTGCTCAGCGCTTCGGCTTCCGCAGGGTGAGGCGCGTGCCCGGACGGTCGGCCGACGTTGCGTCGTGCCGGTGTATGGTCAAGGTTGTCAAAGGGGCGATCCCGGCGTATCGTGAGTTCCCGGTTGGCTTCGGTGGCCCAAGCGGCTGTCGTGCGAGATACATCAGGCAGCTCGGACCCGCTCGCTTGGGTCCTTTTCACACATGCCTTTCGGTTGAGAGCGCTGACAGGCTCGGTGGGACGGCTGATATATGTATGGCCATACATATGTTAACCCATGGCCGTACACGGCCAGGTTCCATATAAGCCCTTGTCTTTGAGCGTGTTATTCGTTTTGCGGAATCTCATGGTCGATATGATGCCAGATCAGGCGCGGTGGGATGCGAGGTCGTATGACCAGCAGCACCGCCACCGATCCGCGAGCCATTGAACGCACTTGAGGGGCGCAAAGCACGGGGTCTGGAAATATGTATGGCCATACATATGTTCAGTGGCCATCCATAGGCTCCGACCTCCTCACCACCGAACCACACTCCGGTTCCCTCGCACTTACGACTGACACCTTGGGAGCCCTTGTTCCTTCCGTCAACAGTGTCTCTGATCGGGGGCACCGCCACTTGACCGACGTCGCGTCGTGCCGACCGGTGAACAAGGCTGTCGGAGGGCGATCGCGGCACATCGTCAGTTCCCGGTGGGCTTCAACTGGCCGTTGCTGAGGGCAGCAGGAGGCCATCGCCCGCGCGGTGAGCATCGCCGCGGTGATAGCACAAGGTGCTCAGCGCTTCGGCTTCCGCAGGGTGAGGCGCGTGCCCGGCTTCACGGGCGCATCGGGCGACAGGCCGTTGTAGGCCGCCAGCTTGTCCAGCTTGATGGCGTGCTGCTGGCTGATGCTCCACAGCGATTCACCGGCCTTCACCGTGTGGGTGGCCGGGGCCTTCACGCTGTTGCGTTTGGGCTGCAGGAAGATCACCTGGCCCTCGGCCAGTCCGGCGTCCTTGGGCAGGTCGTTCCAACGGGCCATCATGCCGGGGATCTGCCCCAGCTCCCCGGCCAGGCGCTCGAACGTGTCGCCCTTGCGGGCGGTCACCATCTTGATCCGACCCGCGTAACGCTCCACGGGGCGTGCGGCCCCGATGGTAACGGTGACCTCCTCGCTGTCCCCGCGCCGTGGCGGGCGGGTGGGCTGTGTCGTCGGCGCTGTCCTGGGCTTGGCCGGTCGCGCAGGCCGCTGGCCGCTGTCCAGCTTGTTCAGTTCGTAGCGTTCGATGAGGTCGATGAGCTTCTGCGGATACCGCGGATCGGTGGCGTAGCCGGCCTTCTTGAGGCCGTGGGCCCAGCCCTTGTAGTCGGTGGGCCTCAGCGTGAACAGATCGGCGTAGCGGGGCCGCAGCAGGAACTTGCTGTGATCCTCGTAGCTGTCCGCCGCGTCGCGGTACTTGCGGAAGCAGTCGTTCTTGCGGTCGTCGTCGTGGTACACCTTGCCCCCGCGCCAGTCGGGCGTGCACTTGATGCCGAAGTGGTTGTTGGCATCGCGGGCCAGTTCGCTGTTGCCATTGCCGCTCTCCAGCAGCCCCTGGGCCAGGGTGATGCTGGCGGGGATGCCATGCTCCTTCATCTTGGCCACGGCCACCTCCTGCCACTGGGCGATGTACTCTTCGGCCGTGAGCCGGCGGTTGGGCGGCTGGCCTTGGGCCACCACCGGCAGCACCGGCAGGGTGCCCAGCAACAGGGTTTTCAACAAGTTCACGATCCGCATGGTCCGAGAAGGCGGTCTTCGCCAAGGGCCGAAACTACCGGGGAACAGGAGGGTTGTTCACGATCCATCCACAGGACTGCTCACCACGGATCGTGAATAGAACGCGGTCGGACATCACCATCGCATAACCTTGTCCGATCTTTGCACCTTCGCGATCGAACAATCTTGCCGGTCAAACGTTAGAGGGCTGGGAGACAAGGGAATGGACGACAGCAGCAGCCAGCCCGAACGGGGCGCGCGCCTGGAGCGGCTCGGCCTCGAAGCCGGTGACTATTACTTCACTGAGGAGGGCTACCTCGTGTTCACCGAGCAGTACCACCGCAAGCGCGGGTATTGCTGCCAGAGCGGGTGCCGGCATTGTCCATACGGGTTCCACGACAAGCAGGGCAAGGGGAAGGTGGGGTGAGGATCGTGGAGCGAGGTCTGGTGGACCAGCCTGCCGCGGAGCAGCGACTACCTTCGACGGACCGTCCTGATAAACGATGCGTTGGCTCGTCGTCCCCGCTTTCCTGGTCGGCTTCTGTGGACTCGGCCAGAATTGGGCCCTGCTGAACCCGGCCTATAAGTACAACTACAGCGACGACGGCAGCGACACGATCAACGCCCAGATCTTCGTCACGCACGTTGATACGCTCGGGCCGGACAGCTTCAGGTACGCGCTGAACAGGATCGCGACCGTCTGCGACACCTGCTCTGCATCCGGGTTGTTCCTGTTGCTCGACCAGCCTCAGTTCTTGCAGCGCATGGCGCTCGTCGGGCCGACCGTCTGGCACTTCCAGGGACCGGGCTCCATGGTCGTTCTTCCCCAGAGCAGCATCGGTACCTCATGGCTGTTCGACACCCTTGCGGGCGTCACGGCGACCGTGGTGCTGGTGGACACGGTGCAGTTGTTCGGGATGGACGTCGAGCGGAAACGGGTGGAACTCTCCAACGGAGGATCGATCACCCTTTCTCCGGACCACGGGATCCTTACGTGGAACGAGCATGCTCTGGTCGGGGTGCATGGGCCGGAGGTCGGTATCCTCGTACCCCGCTTGGAAGCGATGTTCCCGTACGGTTCCAATGACGTGGTGGAGTACGCCACTGGCACGGCACAAACGGATGGGGTCTCATCCGAGTTCGGACAGCGTCGGCTATACAAGTTCACCATCGATACGGGTGCCGTGGACGACGGACAGATGGTGTTCGATGGAACGATGATCGATCACCGCTATGCGTGGTCGAGCTCCTGGCTGGGAGGGACGACGAACACCTACGGCCATCAGGACATCCTGGGTACTACCTGGACCGCTGGCAGGCCGGAACTGCCCTGGGCCGATCTGTTGTTGTCCTATCCGGGCCAGGTGATCGGACATCGCAGCGAGCTCCTCGGCGACAGCCTGATCTGCATTGCGCACCATGGCCGGGATGGATCCGGGCGCTACACCTTGGGCTGCCGGACCGTTCAGGACCAGTGGAACCAGAGCGGACACTTCATGGCGATCGTTGTTGAACCGGCACCGGGAGACCCGCTGCAGTGCATGATCCGCGACCACTGCGATGGCGGAGCGGTCGACACCTGCGGGGTCCTGTATACCGCCGGTATCGGATTGAACTGGTCGCGTGGCAACTACTTCGAGGCGAACGAAGAGTACCTCCTGGTCGGCTCGGTCGTGGACTGCGACACGATCGGTACCGTTCATCCGGATGACGATATCCTGACTTTGAGCGTTGGCACGGCCGATCGACCTGCGCCTGCGCTCTTCCCGAACCCGGCCGCTGACCGGCTCATGCTGACGAACGCGCCCGTCGGTCGGCACGCACGACTCCTGGACAGGACCGGCAAGGTGCTTCTGGAACGGTTCATCCGCTCCGCCGCGGAATCGATCGATGTGCGGCATCTATCCGTGGGCCTCTACCTGATGATCGTGGAGGGGATGCGCCCACAACCCGTGGTGATCGCACGCTAGGGTCAAGGCTCTTCGGCCGATCTTCGCGCCATGTCCGTTGCCACTGCTTCCGATCTGTTCGCCTTCCAGCAGACCATCCGCGAAGGCATCCCCGAGGTGCTTCCCCCCGCCCGCCCGCTCGACCCCGGCGTGAGCCACGCACCCAAGCGCAAGGACATCCTGACGGCCAGCGAGAAAAAGCTGGCCCTGCGCAACGCGCTTCGCTACTTCCACCCGAAGCACCACGCCACGCTGGCGCCCGAGTTCGCGCAGGAGCTGCAGGAGCATGGCCGCATCTACATGTACCGCCTGCGTCCCGAGCACCCCATGCACGCGCGGCCCATCGACCACTACCCCGCAAAGAGCCGGCAGGCCGCGGCCATCATGCTGATGATCCAGAACAACCTGGACCCGGCCGTGGCACAGCACCCGCACGAGCTGATCACCTACGGCGGCAACGGCGCGGTGTTCCAGAACTGGGCGCAGTACCGCCTGGTGATGAAGTACCTGAGCGAAATGACCGACGAGCAGACGCTGGTGATGTACAGCGGCCACCCGCTCGGCCTCTTCCCCAGCCATCCCGATGCACCCCGCGTGGTGGTGACCAACGGGATGATGATCCCCAACTACAGCAAGCCCGACGACTGGGAGCGCTTTAACGCCCTTGGTGTGACGCAGTACGGACAGATGACGGCGGGCAGTTACATGTACATCGGTCCGCAGGGGATCGTGCACGGCACCACCATCACCGTGCTCAACGCCTGCCGCATGATCAAGTCGTCGCCTGGCACGAAGGGCAAGCTCTTCGTCACCGCGGGACTGGGCGGCATGAGCGGTGCCCAGCCCAAGGCCGGCAACATCGCGGGCGTGGTCACCATCTGTGCCGAGGTGAACCCCGCCGCCGCGCACAAGCGCCACAGCCAGGGCTGGGTGGATGAAGTGATCACCGACGTGGATGCGTGCATCGATGCCGCGCTCGCCTGGCAGAGGAAGGGCGAAGCGCACAGCATCGCCTACCTCGGCAACGTGGTGGACCTGTGGGAGCGTCTCGCGGCGCGTAAAGTGCACGTGGACCTCGGCAGCGACCAGACCAGCCTGCATAACCCCTGGGCCGGCGGCTACTACCCCGTGGGTCTCAGCTACGAGGAGAGCAACGCCCTCATGGTGCAGGACCCGGCGGCCTTCAAGCAGCGCGTGCAAGAGACTTTGCGCCGCCACGTGACCGCCGTGAACACCCTCGCCGACCAGGGCATGTACTTCTTCGACTACGGCAACGCATTCCTGCTGGAGAGCAAGCGCGCGGGTGCTGAGATCGGTGGCCTTCACGGGGAAGAGTTCCGCTATCCCAGTTATGTGGAGGACATCATGGGACCGATGTGCTTCGACCACGGCTTCGGGCCGTTCCGCTGGGTGTGCACGAGCGGTGATGCCAAGGACCTCGCCACCAGCGACCACATCGCGGGGGATGTGCTCGAAGCGATGATGAAGGAGGCGCCCACCGAGATCGGCCAGCAGATCGCCGACAACCTGCACTGGATCCGCAGCGCGCAGCAGAACAAGCTGGTGGTGGGCAGCCAGGCGCGCATCCTCTACGCCGACAGCGAGGGCCGCATCCGCATCGCGCAGGCCTTCAACGCCGCCATCAAGCGCGGCGAGATCAGCGCGCCCATCGTGCTGGGCCGCGACCATCACGACGTGAGCGGCACGGACAGCCCGTACCGCGAGACCAGCAACATCCGCGATGGATCGCGCTTCACCGCCGACATGGCCGTGCAGAACTTCGTGGGCGATGCCTTCCGCGGCGCCACCTGGATCAGCCTGCACAACGGCGGCGGCGTGGGCTGGGGCGAGGTGATCAACGGCGGCTTCGGCATGGTGCTCGATGGCAGCGCAGACAGCGACCGCCGCCTGCGGAGCATGCTGCACTGGGACGTGAACAACGGCATCGCCCGCCGCGCCTGGGCCCGCAACCCCAACGCGGTGTGGAGCATCGAGCAGGAGATGAAGCGCACACCGTTGTTGAAGGTGACCCTGCCGAACGAGGCCGATGACAGCGTGATCGACGGCGCGCTCCGATGAGCCTGAACGCACTGGACTCCTGGGTGCGGCCCGGGGTGCTGCGGGCGGTGATCGAGATCCCCGCCGGCACGGTGGAGAAGCGGCAGTACGACCCGGCGAGCGGCTCCTTCCCGGTGGACCAGCGGCGCGGCGTCCCGCGCAGGGTGACCTTCCTGCCCTATCCGGCCAACTACGGCTTCGTCCCCGGCACCCGGATGGACAAGGACGCCGGCGGCGATGGGGATGCATTGGATGTGTTCGTGCTGTGCACCGCCCTGCCCAGCGGCACCGTGGTGGAGGTGGAACCCATCGGCGTGATCGAGCTGCTGGACGCCGGGGAGCGCGACGACAAGCTGGTGGCCCTGCCGGTGGATCCGGCCCTGCGCACCCTGGAGGCGCGAGACCTCCACGAGCTGCCCGCGGCGGCGCGCGACATCCTGGTGACCTGGCTGCTGCACTACGACCCCGAGGACCGCGCGGAGCTGGTGGCCGTGCGTGGGCGCCAGGAGGCCATCGACACCGTCACCCGTTGGCTGGTGAAGTGAGGCCCCGTCGGGTGGCCGATCACGGCGCCTGCACGAAACGCAAAGCGTGCGTTCCGTTCGTGGTGGTGACGCGGAGCACGTGAACTCCGCCGGAGATCATCGGCACGATCAGTTCCCGCGTGGGCCCCGTACAGGTCAGCGCACACGCGAGCCGACGCCCGCCGGCCTCGAAGAGCGCCGCCTCCACACGACCTTCCGGAAGGCCGGTCACGCCGCACCATCCGTTGACCTGGATCATGCGGATCTCCGAAAGGCGTGGTGGTTCCACACCCCCCACCGTGCAACTGCCCTGCGGACAGACCAGCACACCCGGGTCGACCGTGCCTGTGTTCAGATCGAGATAGGGCCAGGTGAAGCTGGTCGGCGTGGCATCGCAGATCGTGAGCCCGGGGTGAAGGATGCCGAGGTTCTCCGCGCTGTCGGCGATGCACAGCGTGCCCGGTCCATCAGCCCATCCCTGGTTGCGGAAGTGACCCGCGTGGATGCCGCCGCCCTGCACGAAGAAGGTGAGGTGTGGGATGGGCACTTCGGCATCGTTCAGATGCAGCCGGCCATCCACCTGCATGAGCGCATCCCACACGTTGAGCCCCCAGCGGATGTCGGCATCGCCCAGGACGTGGGTCTCCACCGCACCGGAGGCCACGTTGAAGTTGCCCAGCGTGCGCACGGCAAGGTGCTCCAGCACACGGCAGGTGCCCACGTTGTGGAAGAGGCCGGTGCTGTCCACCACGAGCGCGTAGCTGATGAAGAGCCCTTCGTTCCACACCAGGCTGTCGCGCACCCAGGTGACGCGACTGCTGACGGTGGCCTCGTTGCGGAAGGAGCAGCGGTCGAACACCAGGGAGTCGATGGCGGAGATGACCCCGGTGTTGCGGCCCGCACGACGCATGGCCAGTCGCGTGGTGGCGATGCTGCCGGTGTTCACGAGAGAATCCGTCCAGGCGCTTCCGTCCAGCAACACCAGCCGGTGCAGCGAAACGGAGCCGGCATTGATGAAAGGCGCGGTGCTCCACAGGCCGCTGGAGCCGCTTCCGACCAGGGCACCTGAGGCCGTGATGCGCAAGGCACCGCCGAGGTGCACCACATCGGTCGGCAACTCCACCGTGTGCTGCACATCGACGGTATCCCCGTTCTGGGGAACGCACCCGCAGTTCCACGTGGACGGATCGGTCCATGCCCCGGCGGCCACGGACGAGACGGTGGTCTGTGCGCTCGATCCGATGGCGAACGTCACCACAGCCGCGAGGGAGAGCGAACGCATGGAACCAAGGTACTCTAGGCTTGCACGCTGAACTTAGCGGATGAACCAACTGAAGGAAGCCGAGCGGTACGGGAGGTGAACCGGGCCAAGGTTCAGGATCTGGTCCTGTGCGCCTATTGGGACCTCTCGTACCCCGGTGTCCACGGCTCGGATAGAAATTGAGGCTCGCGGCCTGTTAGAGTTCTGAAGCAACGGACACCTGCTCAGCCCCTTCAGAGGTGGAACGAACCAAAAGTACCATGAGAACGATCGGTATCGATGTAAGCAAGGCGACCTTGGATGTGGTCTTGCAGGACGAACAAGGCAAGCTGGTGCAGGAGGAGCGGGTGAAGAACAACTGTGTTGGACTGCGGTCGCTACTGCGCAAGTGGGCCAGGCAGGGGCACTGCGACACCACCGCCCTGGTGTGTCTGGAGCCTACCGGGCACTACAGCCATGGGGTGGTGAAGACCCTGCTGGACCTGGGCCACCCCCACTTGGCTGGCCCACGCCACGGATATCCGCTTGAGCATCGGCATGCAGCGGGGCAAGAGCGACAAAGTGGATGCACGGCGCATCGCACAATACGCGCACCGGTTCAGGGACAAGGCCCGTTTGGTCGGCCAGAGCCACGTGGAGTTCGCCGAGCTCAAGGCGCTGTTGGCACTTCGCGAGCGCTTGGTGAAGGAGCGGGGCAAGAACACCGCGCAGTTGAAGGACAACGTGCTCTACCTCACCGGGAACACCAAGGACCTGGTGAAAGCCGAGCTCCAGCGACAGCTCAAGGCCCTGGAGCTGTCGATCACCAAGCTGGACCGGGCCATCGCGGTGTTCCTCCGCAAGGACAGCGCCTTGCAGGGCAGGAACAAGCTGGCACAGACCGTATCGGGCATCGGTCCGGTGCTGGCCAGCGAGCTGATCGCCCACACCGAAGGCTTCACCCGCTTCGACTCACCCAGGCAACTGGTCTGTTATGCCGGTGTTGCACCCTTCGAACGCACCTCTGGGTCCAGTGTGCGTGGAAAGACCGCCACGTCCTCCTTCGCCAACCACAGGCTCAAAAGCCTCTTGAAACTGGCCGCCTTGGCCGCCGTCCGTGTGCCCGGGGACCTACAGGACTACTATCACCGCAAGATCGCTCAAGGCAAACGACCCATCGTCGTGCTCAACAACGTGGCCGGCAAGATCATCCACCACCTCTGGGCCGTGATCCACTCAGGCAGACCTTATCAACCTCGCTTGCACATGTCATAGAAATAGGCGATGCCGGAAGGACAACTACCTTCGAACATCGGCCCGGACCCAACCTGGGACCATGGTCGATCGTGTAGCTCAAAGGAACACGACCAACCCGCGCTGAGCCATGACGATCATTTCCCGAACGTTGTTCATCGCAGTTCTGTCCGCTTTGGCGAGCCCCTGTGAGGCCCAAGGCCCGTACACCTGGATCATCGGCGGTTCGGTGAATACGTGCTTCACGGGCCAGACCGTGACGTTGACGACGGTGGGAGGCACCCAGCCAGCCTACAACCTCACCCTATCGGTGGACCCGAACACGTGCACCTTCGGCGTTCCGCTGAACCTGACCAGCCCGATCGCGGAGATCACGCTGTCGACCATGTGCGGAGGCGCGCTTGTATCGACATACGACAGCGTGCAGTTCGGTGGAGCCAACGACACCGCCTATGTATCGATGGTCCTGAACTGCGGGACGTCGATCGCGGATTGCCAGGGCGTCATGGGGGGACCAGACCTTCCCGGAACGCCGTGTGATGATGGTGACCCGCTGACCTTCGGCGACCTATGGACCAGCACTTGTGCGTGTGTCGGTCACTTCGGTTGCACGGCGGGCTTCACCGTGCAGCAGATCGCACCGTGGATCATCGCCACCACCAACACGAGCACCGGAACCGGCCCGTTGACCCATCAATGGTGGCTTCCCGACGGTTCCACGAGCAGTGCGTTCGAGCCGGGCTTCACCTTCACATCCTCCGGCTACTACACCATGTGGTTGGAGATCACGGACAGCCTGGGATGCAGTTCGTACCAAGGGGACACCTTGGTGATCGACAGCGTGGGTCTGATCTACACGGGGACGACCATGTGGTTCGACTGCCAGGGTGCGCTCTTCGGTCCTGATACGGCGGGCGCACCTTGCGACGATGGAGACATCACCACGGTGAATGACACCTGGACCGCTTGGTGCTCGTGCACCGGCACAAGCACCGGTCCACTGGATTGCCTGGGCGTTCCGGGAGGCACCGCATTGCCCGGCACCGCCTGCATCGATACGGTCGGTGGCTTCATCGTCAATGGTACGTGGGACAGCTTCTGCCTGTGCGTCGCCAACACCACGCCGGACTGCCTGGGCATACCCGGTGGGCCCAACCTGCCGGGGACGCCCTGCAACGATAATGATCCGCTCACCATCAACGACACATGGAGCGGAGGCTGCGTCTGCGCCGGCGTGTGGAGCCCGACCTGCACCGCCGACTTCTGGGTGATCCAGGCCTATACGTATGACAGTGTGCAAGGCACAAGCGATCCGGTGCCGTACATGCTCTGGGTGTGGAACCTGGCCGGCGGGGGCAGTGGTTCGTTCAGCTATCTGTGGGACTTCGGCGATGGGACCTCCTCCACGGACGCATACCCCACCCACACCTACGCGGGTAATGGACCATACCAACTGTGCCTGACCATCAACGACGGCATGGGCTGCGTCGACACCTTCTGCGACAGCGTGGGCGTGGATGGCAACGGCATCCTCCTGCCCATGGGCGCCCAGAGCCAGGGCTTCACCCTCAACGTGATGGGCGCCACCGCCATCGACGAAGTGGATGTCCTCCAGGAGGTGGCCATCGCGCCCAACCCGGTGAACGATGTACTGACGCTCTCCCTGAGCAGCACCCGTTCCGGTGCGCTCCAGGTGGACGTGCTGGACGTCAACGGCAAGCTGATCCACCAGCAGCGCGCCAACCTCGCCACCGGCGCCAACACCCTGCGGCTGGACCTGGGCCACTTGGAGGCCGGGCCCTACCTGCTGCGCCTCAACGCCGACGGCCTCACACGCACCGAACGGTTCGTGCGCGGACACTGATCCGTTCATCTTCCGCAACCACCGGGCCCGCCTACACACAGGCGGGCCCGGCCGCTTCCGGCTGATCCGGATAAAATACCTTCACCACCCAACCCGACCCACCATCGCCGCGTGTATGGGGTTGAACCCTGAATCACACCTCCATGAGATCGACCCTTCGTACCCTCGGCTTCGGCCTGGCCATGGCCCTTGCCACGGCCTCCATGGCCCAACAACCCTACACCTGGATCTTCTCCGGCACCATCGCGGGCTGCACCCCCGGGCAGGTGGTCACCATCCAGACGATCCAGGGCACACAACCCCCACAGACGGTGACCGCGGTGGTGGATTCGATGTGCCACTATGAGGCCTGGCTCTACGTGGCCAGCAACCCGGCATGGGCCCAGTTGAGCACCCTCTGCGGTGGCATGAACCTCACAGCATGGGATTCAGCCCAGTTCAATTTCTTCCAGGACACGGCCTACACGGTGATCAACCTGTCCTGCGGCGGCGGTGGCCTGGACTGCATGGGCGTTCCCAACGGTCCCAACGTGCCCGGCACTCCCTGCAACGACGGCAACCCGTTGACCGTGAACGATACCTGGGATGCGAACTGCGTGTGCACAGGTGTGGGTCAGACCTTCTGCCAGGCGTCCTTTACCGTACAGCAGGGCGCACCCTGGGAGATCCTGACCATGAACACGAGCTCGGGCATGGCCCCCTTCACCTACCAGTGGTGGATGCCCGACGGATCCAGCAGCAATCTGCCCCAGCCGAACTACGTGTTCAACGCACCCGGGGTGTATGGCATCTGCCTCACCATCGACGATGCGAACGGCTGCAGCAGCTGGATGTGCGATACCGTCGTGGTGGACAGCCTGGGCATGATCAACACGGGCGCCGTATGGTTCGATTGCCTCGGCATCCTCTGGGGTCCGAACGTACCGGGTTCACCCTGCGACGACGGCAACCCGAACACGATGGGCGATGTGTGGGACGCCAACTGCGGCTGTTCCGGACAGGGTGGCGGATGGGTGGACTGCCTCGGCGTGCCCAACGGTCCTGACGTGCCCGGTGCCGCCTGTGACGACAATGACCCGCTCACGGCGTTCAGCTATTGGTCCTGGAACTGCGTGTGCGTGCCCGACACCTCGAACGGCTTCCTGTACGACTGCATGGGCGTGTTGAACGGTCCGGCCATGCCCGGAACCCCCTGCGACGACGGCGATCCCAACACCTTCAACGACACCTGGGACGGCAGCTGCAACTGTGTGGGCTCCGGTGGCCTGCCCTGCGAGGCCGACTTCATCGTCACCCAGGCCTACGACAGCCTGCAGGGTCCCATCCCCGGCACCATCTGGGTCTTCTTCCTGAACAACGGCGGCCAGGGCTTCACCTACGCCTGGGACTTCGGTGACGGCACCACCAGCAACGTGCCCTTCTCCAGCCACACCTACAGTGGCAACGGGCCCTACCTGCTCTGCCTCACCGTATCGGGCTTCGGCTGCACGGACACCTACTGCGACAGCGTGGGCGTGGATGCGAACGGCATCATCCTCCCCATGGGCGCACAAAGCCAGGGCTTCACCATCAACGTGATGGGCGGCACCACGGCGATCGACGAGGTGGACGTGCTCCAGGAGGTGGCCATCGCGCCCAACCCGGTGAACGATGTGCTGACGCTCTCCCTGAACAGCACCCTTTCCGGTGCGCTCCAGGTGGACGTGCTGGACGTCACCGGCAAGCTGATCCACCAGCAGCGCGCCAACCTCACCGTGGGTGCCAACACCCTGCGGCTTGACCTGGCCCACCTGGAGGCCGGTCCCTACCTGCTGCGCCTCAACGCCGAGGGCTTCACCCGCACCGAACAGTTCGTGCGCGGGCACTGATCCGGTCGACCGATCTGCGCAAGGACCCGCCTGATCCCAGGCGGGTCCTTGCCTTGTGGGGCCGTGCGATCCACTACCTTCCTGCTTCCCGGACCCAACCCCGGCATCATTCCCTGCGTGTATGCCCATGAACGAACGCTCCATGCGCTTCAACAACCTTCGACCCTTCCTGCTCACCCTCCTGGCCCATGCCGCATCCCTCGCGATGTTCGGACAGGGGTATTGGGTGCAGGTGGCAGGCACCGTGGTCCCATGCACCCCTCCGCTCGCACCCGTCACGATCCTCTCCGTGCAGGGCACTCAGCCCCAGGTGAACACCACCGTCATCGCCGACACATCCTGCGCGTTCTCCTACCTGGTGTTCATGTCCTCCGCGAACGGCTTCTTCCAGATCAGCGTGCCGTGCGGCGGCGGCACCTCCGCGACGGAAGTGGTGAGCTATGTCGCGAACGTGTTCGACACGACCACGGTGAGCGTGACCCTGAACTGTGTGCCGTTGGATTGCGAGGGCGTCCCGAACGGTCCTGCCCTGCCCGGCACGCCGTGCGATGACAACAACCCCATCACGGTGAACGACACCTGGGACGCGAACTGCGATTGCGCAGGCTCCGTCCCGGGCGCTTGCGATGCGGCGTTCTGGCCGATCCAGGCCTACTTCATCGATTCGATCACCGGCGATCCGGTACCGCTGTTCAACGAGGTGTGGCTGATCGACCAGAGCACCAGCTCGGTCGGGGCGGTGGCCTACGCCTGGGACTTCGGCGACGGCACCACGAGCACCGATGCGCAGCCCACGCATGTGTATGGCGGTCCGGGTCCCTACACCATCTGCCTGGCGATCACCGACACGAGCGGCTGCACCGATCAGTACTGCGACAGCGTGACGGTGGATGCGGACGGCCTGCTGAACGGGCTGGTGGGCGGTGATGGCGCGCGGAGCGGCTTCTCGATCCGCGTGGTGGACCCGCTGACCGTCACCGTCCCCGAGGTGGTGGCGCCCACGGACGTTCGCCTGTGGCCCGTCCCGGGCACCGACCGGCAGCAGCTGGCCTTCCTCAGCTCCACATCCGGCGCTGCGCGCTTGGAGCTCTTCGCCATGGACGGCAGGGTGTTGGGCATGCAGACGGTCCGGCTCGACCGGGGAGCCAACAGCGTGGAGGTCCCCTTGACGGATCTGCCGTCCGGGCCCTTCCTCATCAGGCTCACGGCCGACGGTTGGGCCCTTCACCGCCACAGCATGAAGCGATGATCGGAGGAAGGCCGGCGACCGGATGACCTGACCCGGCCGACCGACGCCGCATCCCGCATGGTGAGCGAGCAGTTGATAGCACGATGCCTCCGCGAGGAGCCCAAGGCGCAGTACGAGCTGTACCGGCTGCTGCATCCCTTGCTCATGGGCATCTGCACCCGCTATGAGCGCAACCGGCAGGACGCGGTGGCCCGGATGAACCAAGGCTTCCTGAAGATCCTCACCCACCTGGCCGACCGGCGTCCGGAGGTCCCCTTCGAGCTCTGGTCGCGCCGCATCATGATCAACACCGTGATCGACGACCACCGCCGCCAGAAACAACGCAAGGCCCACGAGACGCTGGAGGCGCCGCCCGATCGCGTGGACCTCGCCGAGGTGAACAGCTACCTGGGCCACATGGAGGTCCAGGAACTGGAACGCATGCTGGAGCAGGTCCCGGCGATGTCGCGCCAGGTCTTCAACCTCTTCGCGATCGACGGTTTCCCGCACGCGGAGATCGCCGGCATGCTGGGCATCAGCGAAGGCACCAGCAAGTGGCACGTATCCAACGCACGGAGCATCCTGCAACAGGCCCTGGCGCGGGCCCTGGCGGTCGACCGTGCACGAACCCCTTCCCGATGAGCGAGCAAGAACGATTCGACGACCTGGTGCGCCGCAAGTTGGAGGAGCGCACCTTCCCCTTCGCGGAAGCGGACTGGCAGGCCGCAGAGCAGCTGATCCTGGCCGAACGTGCGCGTCGGCGGCGCCAACGCTTCTGGCCCTTCGCTGCCGCCGCGCTGCTCATCGCCGGCTCGGGCATCGCCTACCTGGCCTTCACCGGCGAGGAGCCCGCCGACCACCGCGCCGGAAGCACTGCACAGGTGGCCGGAGCGGATGAGCGACCGCACGCCACCCCCACCCCTGCCAGCAGCAACGATGTCGTTCCCATCCCTGCGACCAAGGGCACGGCCACATCGTCCACCACCACCACCCCGACCACCGCTCCGGCGCCGGCGATCACCACGTCGCACGGCACCACGGGACGTTCCGGGTCAGCACCTCAACCTACAGCGCAGGTGAGCGGAACCGGTGCGGAGACCCTGGCACACGAACAGGCTGAAGGCACGACCGCCGACCCGATCATCGCGCGCGATGGACCGGTTCAGTCCGCAGGATCCACCGCTGACAGGGCGATGCGGGCCGATGCGGTCGACCCCGGGAGCGACGATCATCGATCCCCGTTCACGGCAGGAAGTGGAACACAACACACGGCGAACGAAAAGGCCTGGTCCACCGATGACGGTCGGCCCGGCAGCGAGGCCGGCGAACCGTTGACCCCGCAGGGGACCACTGCGGCAGCGCCGCCACCTTCCACCATGCAGGAAGAGGAAGCGCCGTCATCGCTGAACGATGTAGGGGGATCAACCGTGGCGAACGAAACGCAGGTGCCGGGAGAGGTGCCGCAGGACCTGGCGGTCACGCAGCCGTCCGACAGCGCTGCATCCACATCCGCCGCGACCATGGCCCTTGACAGCACCGCCGTCACCAGCGGCGACACCGCCACCGTGCCCCTCCCGCTCGTGAAGCCGGATTCGCCCTGGGAGCTGAGCGCGATGGGCGGCTTGCTTTGGGGCCGCGGCCGGTACAGTGGGGCGCAGCACGACCTCTGGGAGGCGGAGGTACGGACCGGCCTGGGCTGGAGCGCCGGCGCCGAGGTGATGCACATGGGCCGCAACGTGGGCATCGGCACCGGGATCCACTACAGCACCTACACCGAGCGCCTGGTGGCGCCGGAGCTCAGCCGCTCGGAGCAGGAGGTGGAGCGCTTCTACTTCCTGACGCCGGTGGACACCACGGTGACCCTGGGCACGGACACCTTCTCGATCAACGGGCAGCTCTTCAACACGATCGTCAGCGTGGACACCACGATCAACGTGCTCGGCGTGGGCTATGACACCACGACGACCGTCACCCTGCTGCGCGCGGCGCGTGAGCAGGTGAACCGGGTGAGCTATCTGGAAGTGCCGCTGCTGCTGGACGCGCACCTCACCCAGGGGCGCTGGATGTTCGGGCTGCGCGGCGGGCCCACGCTGGGCGTGCTGACCGCACGTCGCGGGGTGCTGCCCGATCCGGCCCTGGATGGGTACACCGACCTCAACGAGGTGCAGTTCCGGAGCCTGGTGTTCGGGTACACGGCCCGGGTCACCATCCGCTACCGCTGGAACAGCGCGTGGTCGGTCGGTCTGGAGCCTGTGCTGCGCGGGCAGTTCGGCAACGGGCTCGAGGGCGGTCTGAAGCGCAGCACCATGGCCCTGGGTGCGATGCTGAGCCTGACGCACCGGCTGCGCTGAGGCTCAGCGAGCGAGCAGCACCCGTGCGGTCGGGAGCCCCGGCTCACCCACCGCCCGCAGCAGATAAGGACCCGGCGACAGCGCCGAGAGGTCGAGTTGCAGCCCGTCGCCGCTGCGCGTGGCGTGGATGCGGATGCGACGGCCGGTCGCATCGATCAGCTCCACCTGCTTCACGTTCGCCGGGACCGGTGCGGTCCACAGCCGGCCGGTACTGGGCACCGGCCACACGGACCAGCTCCGAGGTGCCTGCGGCCCATCGATGCCCACCGGCTGGCAGCGCGGATCGGTGCACCACCGCACATCCGGGCCCACCACGCCCTGGTCCACGTCCAGGTACGGGGGGGCCGTGGTGGTCGGGCTCTTGTCGCACACGTCCACGCTGTCCGTGATCACCCCGCTGTTCACCGTGGAATCGGTGACGCACACGGCACCGGCACCGCGAAGCAGGCCGTTTATGCGCAGGTCGCCCGCGATGGAGAGGTAGGCACTGTCATCCGCCATCCACAGGTCGCCGTCCAGCTGCACATCGCCTTCCACGAGGATGAGCCCGCTGTCCAGCAACAGGGACTCGATGCGCAGCTCGCCCACCACGGCGATGTTCCCGAGGTTGGAGCTTGTGTACGGTGCCCGGAAAAGACCGCTCCAGGTGATGGTGCTGTCGTTGCGGAAGCGTGCGGCGAACTCGCCCGAGCCGGTCACCGACCCCCGGTTATCAAGCTGCCCCGGGCCGGCGATCCAGCCGGCGGACACGGACCCCACGGGCGCGTTCTCCCACGCGACATCGGTGCGGATCGAGTCGGCGGTGATGGCACCGAGGTTGGTGAAGGCCTCCCGCTGGAGGCCAAGACGGATGGCGGCCAGGGTCCCGAAGTTCACCGCGTCCGGTTGCAGGACGCCCGGCTTGATCTCCAGGGCCTGCAGGGTGACCTGGCCGAAATTGAAGAAGATGCCACCGACCACGAGCGAGGTGCCCAACAGCTGGCCATCGCTCTGGATGTACAGGTCGCCGTCGAGCAGCGAATCGGGCTGGGTCACGGTCACCATGTGTGCGACGGTGACGCTGACGATGCCATCGGGCACGCACGCGCAATCCCAGGTGGCCGGATCGTTCCAATCCCCGTCGGCCACGGAGGTGATCGGTTGTCCGAAGGTCGTTGCCGCGGTCAGCAGGACCACGGCGATGATGGGCAAGCGCATGTCCGAAAGTAGCGCGCAGCGGTGGTTTCACCCGCGCACCTTCGCCCCGGCCTCCCGCTCCAGGGCCTCACGGATGCGCTTCATCGCCTTGTCCACCTGCTCATCGGTGAGCGTGCGCTCCAGGTCGAGCAGGGTGAACCGGACCGCGTAGCTCTTGGTACCCGGAGGCAGCTTGTCCCCCTCGTACACATCAAAGAGGTCCACATCGCGCAACAGCTTGCGTTCGGCCTGATGGGCCGCACGGCGAAGGTCCTCGAAGGTGGTGGCGTGGTCCAGCACCAGGCTCAAGTCGCGGCGGACGGCGGGGAAGCGCGGGACCTCGGCGAACTGCACCGGTGAAGCAGGGAGGGTCCACAGGGCATCGCACAGTTCGGCGAAGAGCACGGCCTGGTCCACGTCATGGGCCTTGGCGACCTCCGGACGCACGGTGCCCGCGACGGCCAACTGCCCGGTGGGGCCGGCAAGCGCGAACGCATCCTGCAGCAAGGGATGCTCGAGGGGCTTCACCTGGAGGCGGGCGGTGGGATGCGCGCGTTCCACGAGCAGTTCCAGTTCGGCCTTCAGGTCGGCCATCTCCACGGCGCGAGGGCGTTGCCGCCAGCGTTCCCGCACGTTCCTGCCGGTGATCAGCAGCCCGATGCGCGCGGGCTCTGAGCGACGCTCGCCGGCTCGGTGATAGACGCGTCCCTGCTCAAAGAGCCGCAGGTCGCGCTGCTGACGTGCGATGTTGTGGGCCGCGGCACCGAGCAGCCCGGGCAGCATCGAGGGACGCATCGTGTCCAGTTCGGCGCTGAGGGGGTTCAGGAGGCGGATGAGCACGTCGGCACCGGCCGCACCGAGCCGCTCCAACATCGCCCCGTTCACCAGGGACGGGGTCATCACCTCGCGGAACCCCCGGGCGGCCAGGTGGTCCACCACGGCCTGGGCGGGTTCCTCCGCACGATGACCATGCTGTGCGGCGGGCGGCACGGACAGCCTCTCGGGGATCGGCACGCGATCGAACCCATGGATGCGCAACACCTCCTCCACCAGGTCCGCTTCGCGATGCACGTCCACCCGGTAGGGCGGCACCTCCACGAGCAGGCTCCGGTCCGAGCGTTCGATGATGCGGCAATCCAGCAGCGCGAGCAGGGCCTCGAGCTCCTCCACGCTCAAGGCGATCCCGGCCAGATCGCGCACCGCAGCAGCATGCAACCGCACCTGGCGCCAGGGCTTCGGGTGTGGATACAGGTCGATCAGTGGGCCCACGGGACGCGCACCACAGTGCTCCATCATCAACAGGGCCGCGCGCTGGAGGGCGTGCACGGTCATGGCGGGGTCCACCCCACGCTCGAAACGGAAGGAGGCGTCGGTGCGCAGGCCATGGCGGCGGGCCGTGCGGCGCACGCTCACCGCATCGAAGCAGGCGCTCTCCAGGAACACGGTGGTGGTGGCCTCGGTGACCCCGCTATGTAGGCCGCCGAAGACCCCGGCGATGCACAGGCCGCCCTCGGTGTCGGCGATCATCAGGTCCTCGGCGCCCAGGGTACGCTCCACCCCATCGAGGGTGGTGAACGGCGTACCGTCGGGAAGCGGACCCACGATCACATGCCGGTCGCGGATGCGGTCGGCATCGAACGCGTGCAGGGGTTGGCCCAGCTCATGCTGCACGTAGTTGGTGATGTCCACCACGTTGTTGATGGGTCGAAGGCCGATGGCCTTGAGGCGCTCGGCGAGCCGGTCGGGCGAAGGCCCCACACGGACGCCCGTGAGGGTGACCCCGGCATAGCGCGGGCAGGCATGCGCATCCCGCACCTCCACGGTGACGGCCCCATCCCCCGCGCCGTCCCTGAAGGCGGATGCATCGGGCATGCGGAGCGCGGCGCGTCGGCCGGTGCGATGGGTCACCGCGGCGGCGAGGTCGCGCGCCACGCCCAGATGGCTCATGGCATCGGCGCGGTTGGGGGTGAGCCCGATCTCCAGCACGGCATCACGACGAAGGCCGAGCTGCTGTGCGGCCGGGGTCCCCGGCACGGCCTCCGCGCCGAGCACCAGGATGCCGTCGTGACCCTCGCCCAGCCCGAGCTCATCCTCCGCGCAGATCATGCCGTGGCTCTCCACCCCGCGGATCTTGCTCTTCTTGATGGTGATGGTGCTGCCGTCGCGCAGGTGGAGCGTGCTGCCCACCAGGGCCACCAACACCTTCTGACCGGCGGCCACGTTGGGCGCGCCGCAGACGATCTGCAGCGGCCCGCCCTGACCCACGTCGACGCGGGTGACGCTGAGGCGGTCCGCATCCGGGTGCTTCGCGCACTCCATCACATGCCCCACCACCACGCCCTCGAGCATGCCCGGCACGGCCTCCACCACGTCCACGCGCTCCACCTCCAGGCCGGTGCTGGTCAGCAGGTCGGCGGCGGCGGTCACGTCCAGATCGGTGTCGATCAGGTCACGGAGCCAGTCCCAGGAGATGCGCATGGCGTACGGATGAAGGGCGGCGAAGATACCAAGCGGGTCCTCCACGCATGGGCGGGAGCGGCCGGCCGGGCATCGTCAGCCGCAAGGCCCACCACCGGCCTAGCTTTGGGCGGAGCGTCATGGAGTACATCGTCCTGTCCATCCCGCTGTTCTTCCTGCTCATGGGCATCGAGCTGGCCTGGAGCGCGTGGAGCGGCCGGCACGTGTACCGGCTGAACGACTTCATCGCCAACCTGGGCTGTGGCATCGGCTCGCAGGTGGTCGGGGCCTTCACGAAGTCGCTCATCTTCTCCATCTACCTGTGGACCTACGACCACTGGCGCGTGTTCACCCTGCCGCAGAGCGTGCTCACCTGGGTGGTGGCCTTTCTGCTGGTGGACCTGCTCTACTACTGGTTCCACCGGCTGAGCCACGAGGTGAACTTCCTGTGGGCCGCGCACATCGTGCATCATCAGAGCGAGGAGTACAACCTGAGCGTCGCGCTGCGGCAGAGCTGGTGGCAGGGCCTGTTCAGCTGGTGGTTCTACCTGCCCATGGCGGTGCTCGGCATCCATCCGGTCCTCATCGTCACGGTGGGCGCCTTCAACACGCTGTACCAGTTCTGGATCCACACCAAGGCCATCGGCCGCATGGGCCCGTTGGAACTGCTCTTCAACACGCCCAGCCACCACCGCGTCCACCACGGCAGCGACCCCAAGTACATCGACCGCAACCACGCGGGAACGCTCATCGTGTGGGACCGGCTGTTCGGCACCTACCAGCGCGAGGAGGAGGAACCGGTCTACGGCATCACCACGCCGCTCACCAGCTGGGATCCGGTGAAGGCCAACTTCCACTACTGGGGCGACCTGATCGACCTGGCCCGGCGCTGCACGCGATGGAGCGACAAAGTGCGCGTGTTCCTGAAGCCCCCGGGGTGGCGCCCGGCGGAGCTCGGCGGCTTCCAGGGCCCCCGGGAGAAGGACCGGGCGACCCATCGCAAGTTCGACACCGCGGTGGTGCCCGTCACCCGCGGATACGCGGCCGTTCAGTTCACCCTGCTGCTCGCCATCACCTCCCTGTTCCTGTTCAAGCAGCAGCTGTTCGCGACCTGGCTGCAGGGGGGCGTGGCGTTGCTCATCATCTGGTGGGTGATGGACATGGGGCTGCTGATGGAGGGCGGACGGCGGGTGCTTCTGTCGGAAGCCGGTCGCCTCATGGCGTTCGTCGGCCTCGGGCTGGCCGCAGCGGGGACCGTCAGCCTCCCCTGGGTCGGAACTGCGGTGATCGCCCTGGCGGTGCTCAGCGGGGCGCACCTGGCCCAGGTGGCCCTCCACACGCACCGATCATGATCACCCTCCCCGTGCCCGCGCTCGACGGGCTGACCACGGAGCGGCTGCTGTTCCGGCGGCTGGTGCCGGAGGATGTGGCCTGGTGGATGGACTACATCGCCAGCGCCGAGGCCATCCGCTTCATGCCGTTCACCGTGGGGAGCCGCGCCGATGCCGAAGCGATGATCCGCCGCTCGCTGGACCGCTACGCGACCGATGGCAGCGGCTTGAACGCGGTGCTGCTGCGCGACAGCGGTCGGCCCGTGGGCCAGGTGGGCCTGTTGACGCAGGAGGTGGACGGCGTTCCGGAGCTGGAGGTGGGCTATCACCTGCTTCCGGCGCAGTGGGGCCGCGGGTATGCCACGGAGGCCGCGGTGGCCTGCCGGCGGTTCGCCGAAGAGCGCCGCCTGGCCCCCACGCTGATCTCGCTCATCGACCCGGCGAACCACCGGAGCCAGGCCGTGGCGCACCGCAACGGCATGGCGCCGGAGAAGCGCACCGTGCATCGCGGGGTGGAGGCCCTGGTGTTCCGGACGGCCCCGGCCGCGGGGTGACCGAACACGGCGGGCGGCGGGCCGTTATCTTGGCGCACCATCATGGATCCGCGCAAGTCGCTGCCGATCAACGGAGGCCTGTACCTGGCGGCCCTGGTGGGCACGCTCTTCGCACAGGCGCGGGGCTGGCACACGCTCGAATACGTGTGCAAGCCGCTCCTGCTCATCGTCCTGTCCAGCTGGTTCTTCTTCAACAGCCGGCGCGTGGGCGACCGGTTCACGCTGCTGGTGCAGGCCGGGCTCTTCTTCTCGTTGGTGGGCGACGTCGCCCTGATGTTCCAGCACCTGGACGAGTTCAACTTCCTCATCGGGCTGGCGGCCTTCCTGATGGCGCAGATCTGCTACGCGGTGGCCTTCCTGCACAACGCAGTGGAGGTGGACGGCGCGGAAGGGATATGGGTGTCCGTGCTGATCATGGTGCTGCTTCTGAGCTACGGCTTCTTCTTCGCCTACGACCTGATGCCTTACCTGGACGAGGCGCTGGTGCTTCCCGTGGTGGCCTACGCCATCGCGATCTCGCTGATGGGGGTGGCCGCGGGCTTCCGCTTCCGCCGCACCTTTCCGCGCAGCTTCTGGATGGTCTTCGTCGGCGCCGTGCTCTTCGTCGCCTCGGACAGCCTTCTGGCCCGCAACCGGTTCGCACGGCCGGTGCCCATGGGCGACGTGTTGATCATGGTCACTTACGCCGGGGCGCAATTCCTCATCGCGGCCGGCTGCCTGGTGCACGTGCTCGATCCCGAGGAACGGCGGCGACGCCACGCCCTGCGCACCTGAGGCGCCTCAGCTGATCCGGCCCCACACGGCCTTGTCCTTCATGCGGTCCTCCATGGCCCGGGCGATGGGCGCATGGGCCGGATCGCGCAGCTCGGGATCGCTGTCGGTGATGCGGATGGCGGCGGCGCGCGCCTGCTGCAGCAGCTCCACATCGTGCACCAGGTCGGCCAGATGCAGCTGGGGCAGCCCGCTCTGCTGGGTGCCCATCAGGTCGCCGGGCCCCCTGAGCCGCAGGTCGGCCTCGGCGATCTCGAAGCCGTCGTTGGTGCGCACCATGGTGCCGATGCGTTCCCGCGCCTCGGCCCCCAGCTTGTCGCCGGTCATCAGGATGCAGAAGCTCTGCTCCGCCCCGCGCCCCACGCGCCCGCGCAGCTGATGCAGCTGGCTCAGCCCGAAGCGCTCGGCGTTCTCGATCACCATCACGCTCGCGTTCGGCACGTCCACCCCCACCTCGATCACCGTGGTGGCCACCAGGATGTTGGTCTCCCCCTTCTTGAACCGGGCCATCTCGATGTCCTTCGTGGCCTGGTCCATGCGGCCGTGCACGATGCTCACCGCGTACTGCGGCAGCGGGAAGCGGCGCGTGATGGCCTCGAAGCCGTCCGTCAGGTCCTTCAGGTCGTTCTTCTCGCTCTCCTCGATCAGCGGGTACACCACGTACACCTGGCGCCCCTTGCGGATCTCGTCCTCCAGGAAGGCGAACACCGCGTTGCGCGCCGAGTCGAAGCGGTGCACGGTCTTCACGGGCTTGCGTCCGGGCGGCAGCTCGTCGATCACGCTCACGTCCAAGTCGCCGTAGAGCGTCATCGCCAGCGTGCGGGGGATGGGCGTGGCCGTCATCACCAGCACATGGGGCGGCACGGTGTTCTTGGCCCAGAGGCGCGCCCGTTGCGCCACCCCGAAACGGTGCTGCTCATCGATCACCACCAGGCCAAGGTCGTGGAACTGCACGGGGTCCTCCAGCAGGGCGTGCGTCCCGATGAGGATGTGGATGTGGCCGCTGCGCAGGGCGGTGAGCAGGCTTCTCCGCTCCGCGGCCTTGGTGCTTCCGGTGAGCAGGCGCACCTCCACGGGCATGTCCTTGAGCATCGCACTGATCGTGGCGAAGTGCTGCTGGGCAAGGATCTCCGTGGGCGCCATCAGGGCGGCCTGGCGGCCGTTGTCCAGGGCGATCAGCATGCTGAGCAGCGCCACCAGCGTCTTGCCGCTGCCCACGTCGCCCTGCACCAGGCGGTTCATTTGCCGGCCGCTGCCCAGGTCGCGCCGCACCTCCTTCACCACGCGCTTCTGGGCGTTGGTGGGCTCGAAGGGCAGGTGCTCCTTGTAGAAGCGGTTCAACAGCTCGCCCACCCGGTCGAAGCACTGGCCTTCCACCCGCTCCTGCACGAGCTTCTTCTGGCGGATGAGCTCCAGCTGGATGAAGAAGAGCTCCTCGAACTTCTGCCGGCGCGTGGCCACGGCGAGCTGCTGGGCATCGGTGGGGGCGTGCAGCTGGTGGAAGGCCTGCGCACGCGGCATGCCGCCCAGCCAGGCCACCAGTTCGGCGCTGAGCGTCTCGGGCAGGTGCATCCCGGGCTGGTTCACCAGCACCTTGGTGAGCTTGCCGATGGCGCGGCTGTGCAGGCCCTTGGCCGCCGCCTTCTCGGTGGTGCTGTACACGGGCTGCAGGCCGGTGACACCACCCACCTGCCAGGACTCCTCGCTCTCCAGTTCCGGATGCGCGATGTTCGGCCGGCCCTTGAACACGCTCACCTTGCCGTACACCACGTACACCACGCCCTCACGCAGCAGCTGCAGCAGCCACTTCAAGCCCTTGAACCACACCAGTTCGATGCTTCCGGTTCCATCGCTGAGCACGGCGGTGAGGCGCTTGCCCTGCTTCTGCCCCACCTGCTTGATGCCCGTGAGCGTCCCCTTCAACTGCACGGCCAAGCCCTCCTCCACCGCGTCCTTCACCGCGTGGAAGTGCGAGCGGTCCACGTAGCGGAACGGGAAGTGGTGCAGCAGGTCGTTGAAGGTGGCGATCCCGAGCTCCTTGCGGAACAGCTCACCCCGCTGCGGGCCCACGCCCTTCAGGTACTCGATGGGGGTCTCGGTCCACGGCTGCATCACGACGGGCCAAGTTAACGGCACACCTCCGGGTTACCTTCGAGGGATGGCAGCCCGGCGCGCGTCCTCCCTGCCGCTCCGGATGGAGCGTGCGGTGACGGCCCTTGAACGGGCGATGGCCGCTGTGGGCGCAGGCCCTGGGCCCGGGGAGGTGCACGCCTTGCGCGTGGCGCTCAAGCGCGTCCGATCGCTGATCCGCCTGGCGCGGCGCACACCCGGATGCCGGACACGGAAGCGCCTTCGTCGCCGCCTGGACCGGCTCTTCAAGGTGGCCGGCCGCGTCCGCGACCGGCAGGTGCTGCTGGAGCTGCTCGCGACCGAAGCGCCGACCGGCGGCACCGCCGCCCGGGCCCGAAAACGGTTGGCGGACGGCGCCCCGCAGGCGGATGAGCGATTGCTCCGCACCGTGCAACGGCAGGGCCATTTGGTCGATGAGCTGCGTAAGGCACTTGTCCCCGGGCTTGGCCGTTTGAGCCCGGCCGCATGGCGCCAGGCGCTCAGCAAGGCCATCAACGACGACCTGTGCGACGCTGCGGAACACCTCCATCGCGATGAAGCGGCCGATGCGTTGCACACCGTGCGGAAGCGCATCAAGCATGCAGTGCACGCGCTGGACCTGTGGCCGGACCGGCCGCTCCCACGCGCGCTGGCTTCACTCCGGCGCAGGTGCCGGAGCGCCCAGCAGCTGCTCGGCACCCGCCAGGACCTGGTGCTGCTCCGCGAACTGCTCGGCGGCCGGGCGAAGGATCGGAACACCGATGCGGTGCTCGCCGAGCGCATGGCCGCCCGCCTTCAGTGGATGGACCGCCGTGTGCGGATCGAGCTGAACGCCCTGTTGCCGGAAGGCGCGGATCACTTCGTCCCGAGCACGAGGTCCTCGTCAGCCTTCAGGCCGAAACGGAAGACCGCATCCGCCGGCAGGGTGGCCGCAGGCCGCTCCACCGTGACGGTGAAGCCTGCTTCACGCAGACGATCGATGTAATCGCGCCCGTAGAGGCGCACGTGGTCCCGCTGCCCGAAGCGCCGCTGGCGCTCGTCCGGGTCGATCACCGCAGGGTCCTCGTCGGTGACGGGCCCGTCGCTCATGGGCACGAGCAGGATGGCCACGCCACCGGGCCTCAGCACGCGGCAGAGCTCGCGCATCGCCCTGCGGTCATCCGGTACATGCTCCAGCACATGTGAGCAGATCACCAGATCGAAGTGGTCCGCCGGGTACGGCAGGCTGGTCACGTCCAGGTCCACGGTACCCGGCGGGTAGGTGTAGCCCGGCTCCTTCTTGTCCCCGGCGACGTATGTGATCCCAGGTGTCGCCTGGATCCGCTCGCGCAGGCTGCGGTCGGGCGCCACGTGCAACACCCGCTGTCCGGCTCTGGGAAGACCGCGCTGCTTCAGGGCGAGGGCCATCATGCGCGTGCGTTCCAGCGACCCGCAGAACGGGCAGAGCGCGTGCGGCCTTGGCGGCGTACCGCTGGGCAGATAGGCCACGGCACCGCGTTCGCACAAGGGGCAGCGAACCACATCACCGCTCAGGGCCCGCTCCCGCAACCACCGTTTGAGGCTGTTCAGCACGAGCGGCAAGTTAGCCGCACGCCCCGGGTCACTGCACCGACCAGCTCGTGAGCTTCTTCCGGAAGCCGCCACCACTGGCGAGGTACTTCGTCCCGTCCTGCACCAGACCGATCCCGTCGGCCCGGTGGGTGCGGAGCACGCGGTTGGGCAGGCCGGGGAACACCGCCTCGCCCTCCTCCACGGCCGTGGTGAAGGTGCCCGCTGGTACCACCACCGGTACAGGCGCATCAGCCATGCCCCAGGTCAACATGCCCGAAGGGGGATCACGCCGGCGAACAGGCGCAGCAGGGCGCTTACCGGGATCAGGGTGAAGGACGCGAGCCAGTAGGCGAACACGAGGCCACCGAACCAGATGCCGACCGCGTGGTCCGATGGATCGCCGAACGGAACGCGGATGGGAACGAAGCAGCGATGGTGGGCCGATCACTGCGTGATCACCGGGCCGTGCAGAGCGCCGTTGGTGACCTGCTTGCTGTTACCGGCACCGTCGTATAGCCTGCAGTTGAAGGTCACCTTGAAGGTGAATCGGGGGCCAAAGGGATCACCGGTGGAAGTGCGCTCGTTGATGCTGAAGCTACTTCCGGTCTGATCCGCTGTACCACGGTCTGTGGACCACTTCACCCCCAGCGGGTCCGTCCATTCCACGCGCACACCGTCAACGACCTCGTATGCCAGGGTCGATTGGTTCCACAAGAAGGCACCATAGGACCGTGACCCCAGCGCGACCATGGTGTTCACGCTGTCCACCGAAGGTGTACTGCTCAGGCCATAGAAGGTCTTGATCAAGCCCACTTTCCAACGGTCGTTCACATCCACGGAATCGGACACAATGGACTCTTGGTAGCTCGTGCAGACCGTGAGACCCATGTTGGAATTACCCATCGCGCCCGGGACGAAAATGTCCGTCGAGGTGGTTTTCAGTACCGGAATGCCATCCAACTCAAGGCTCAGCGCATACGAGGAACTGGCTCCACCACCGTCCGGTACCGGGGTGGTGGTCTCATCCTCCTTCTTACAACCGGCCGAGATCACAAGGATCATGACCAGCGCATTGCGCAGGTCATTCAGCAGGGAGGTTCCAGCCTTCATACTTCGGAGGTGGACGTATTCAGATCGCCCCCATCCCCAGCAGCAACGCCGGCTCTTCCATCAGCCCCTTGAAGGTGTTGAGGAAGGCGGCTCCGGTGGCGCCGTCCACCACGCGGTGGTCGCAGCTCAGCGTCACCTTCATGGTGTGGCCGGGCACGATGGCGCCGTGGCGTACCACGGGCTTCTCCACGATGCCGCCCACGGCCAGGATGCACGCGTCGGGCGGGTTGATGATGGCGGTGAACTCCTCGATGCCGAACATGCCGAGGTTGGAGATGGTGAAGGTGTTGCCCTCCCAATCCGCAGGTTGCAGCTTCTTCTCCTTCGCCTTCTTCGCCATGTCGCGCACCTCGGCACCGATGGTGCGCAGGGGCTTGCCATCGGCGAAGCGCACCACGGGCACCAGCAGGCCCTCCTCCACCGCCACGGCCACACCGATGTGCACGTGCTCGTTGTAGCGGATGCGATCGCCGAGCCAGCTGCTGTTCACCTTGGGGTGCTGCTTCAGGGCCACGGCGACGGCCTTGATCACCAGGTCGTTGAAGCTGATCTTGTCGGGCGCGATGCTCGCGTTGATCGCCTCGCGGACCTGCATGGCGCGGTCCATGGGGATCTCCAGCGTGAGGTAGAAGTGCGGTGCGCTGAACTTGCTCTCGGCCAGGCGACGCGCGATGGTCTTGCGCATCTGGCTCACGGCCACCTCGGTGAACGATTCGACCTGCGGTGCGGCATAGGCCATGCCACCGCCCGAGTACCCCTCGATGTCGCGCTTGGTCACGCGGCCCTCGGGACCACTGCCCTTCACCCGGCCGATGTCGATGCCCTTCTCCTGGGCCAGACGTTTGGCGAGCGGGCTCGCTGCTTTGCGTCCACTGCCGTTCGCTGAAGTGGAAGGAGCAGGCTTGGGGGCGGCGGGAGCAGGGGAAGCAGGAGCAGGGGAAGCAGCAGCAGGGGCAGCAGCAGGGGCAGGGGCAGGGGCAGCGGTCTTTGCCTCCTGCACCTGCGCCTGCTCCTTCGGAGCGCTACTTGCAGATTCAGCGAGCAGCTTGCTGATGTCCTCCCCTTCCTTGCCGAACACGGCCAGCAGGCTGTCCACCTCGGCGGTCTTGCCCTCCGGCACGCCGATGTGCAGCAGCACACCGTCATGGAAGCTCTCGAACTCCATGGTGGCCTTGTCCGTCTCGATCTCGGCGAGGATGTCCCCGCTCTTCACCTTGTCACCCACCTTCTTGTGCCACTTCGCCACCACGCCCTCGGTCATGGTGTCGCTCAGCTTCGGCATGCGTACGATCTCAGCCATAGTGTCTTGGTGATTAACCGCCACGGCGCAACGCGAAGTCCATGGTGATCGATGATACCCGCTGTTCACTGGCGCGGCGCATTCGTAGCGTTCGTTGCGTCGTTGCGGTCGGATCTCAGTCCTTGATGAACGGATAATCCGGGGTCTTGTACACGTCCTCCCACAGCTCCTTCGCCTCGGGCAGCGGGCTCTCCTCGGCGAACTTCACGGCCTCCTCCACCTCCTTCTTGATCGCCTCGTCCAGCGCTTCCAGTTCGGCCTCGGTGGACCACTTGTTGGAAAGGAGCTTGGCGCGCACGTCCTCGATGGGGTCCTGCTGCTTGTAGGCCTCCACCTCCTCCTTGCTGCGGTACTTCTGCGGGTCGCTCATGCTGTGGCCGCGGTACCGGTAGGTGTTGATCTCCAGCAGGTAGGGTCCGTGGCCCGCGCGGCAATGGGCGCAAGCCTTGGCGATGGCGGCGTGCACGGCCTCGCACTTCATGCCGTCCACCGGCTCGCCGGGCATGTCGTAGCTCTCGCCCAGGCGGTGCAGCTCGTGCACATTGCTGGTGCGCTCCACGCTGGTGCCCATGGCGTACTGGTTGTTCTCGATGATGAACACGACCGGAAGCTTCCAGGTCATGGCCATGTTGAAGGTCTCGTGCAGCATGCCCTGCCGCACGGCGCCATCGCCCATCATGCACAGGGTCACCTGGTCGCCACCGCGGTACTTGTCGGCGAAGGCGATGCCGGCGCCCAAGCCGATCTGCCCGCCCACGATGCCATGGCCGCCGAAGAGGTTGCGCCCCTTGTCGAAGAAGTGCATGCTGCCGCCCTTGCCCTTGCTGGTGCCGGTGGTCCTGCCATAGAGCTCGGCCATCACGCGGTGGGGCGTTTCCCCCAGCACAAGCGGATGGCAGTGGTCGCGGTAGCCGGTGATGATGCGGTCGTCAGTGCCCATGGCGGTGACCATGCCCGCGAGGATGGCCTCCTGGCCGATGTAGAGGTGGCAAAAGCCGCCGAACTTCTGCATGGTGTAGAGCTGCCCGCACTTCTCCTCGAAGCGCCGCATCAGCAGCATGTCCTTGAACCAGCGCTGGTAGGTCTCCTTGCCGTGGCCACCGTCGGCCGGGCGGGCGTTCTTCTTGGCGGGTGGGGCGGTCTTGGTGGGCATGGCGGTGTCGCCCTACGGGCGGGTGCCAAAGATAGCCCCCGCCCCGATGCCCGTCAGCGCTTCAGGAAGCTGCTATCGAAGGAGAGCGGCAGCAGGCTTTCAGCGCTGAAGGTCTCCAGCACGGGGCCGCGCACGATGCCCATCAGCAGCCGCAGGGGTGAACCCTGGCGGTGCTCCTGCTCCAGCAGGGCCTGGCGGCAGATGCCGCAGGGCGTCACCGGGTCGCGGCCCTTCACCTGCGGCACCACGATGGCCATGCACTCCACGGTGCCTTTGGGCAGCACGCTCATGGCGGCATGCAGGGCCGCACGTTCCGCGCAGATGCCCGCCGGGAAGCTGGCGTTCTCCTGGTTGCTGCCGGGTACGATCTCGCCGCTCTCCAGCCGCAGCGCCGCGCCCACCTTGAAGCGGGAGTACCGCGCGTAGGCGTTGGCCGCGGCGCGCTGGGCGAGCTTCAACAGCTCCTGGTCCTCCTTGGGCAGGGCGCTCCACGCGGCGTGGTGCATGTACACGGTGGTCACCTTGCGCGTGCTGGACATGGGCCGGGGAAAGGTGGCCGAAGGTAGGGCCCCGGACCGCTCGGCACACCCCTTCCACCCGCACCGATCCCTAGCTTTGGCGCCCCCGCGATGACGACGCTGCCTGCACTGCTCGAACGCTTCGCGCCCATCACCCTCGCGGAGATGGACGGTGTGAAGCTGCAGGACCGCATGGACACCAAGTACGTGTTCGGTCGTGCCGTGCTGCCGGCCGTGCTAGAGGACATGCGGCCGCACTACCGCCTGCTGGAGGTGGACGGTGTGCGGGGCGGCCACTACCGTTCGCTGTACTTCGACACGCCGGGCCTGCGGGACTACCACGACCACCACAACGGACGCACGCTGCGCCGCAAGGTGCGCTTCCGGGAGTACGTGGGAAGCGGGCTCTGCTTCCTGGAGGTGAAGCGCAAGACCGGGGCGGGCCGCACGGACAAGCGCCGGCTGAAGGTGGAGGCCATCCCCGGCACGCTGGCAGGCGACCAGGCCGCCTTCGTGGCCCATGCCTCACGCAGCACGGAAGCCCTCGTACCGGTGCTGTGGAACCGCTTCGTGCGGCTCACCTTCGTGCACCGCGAGCGCGCCGAGCGCCTCACCATCGACCTGGGCCTGCGCTTCAGCCTGTTCCATGATCCATCGCACGAGGTCGATCTGGACGGCATCGTGGTGGCCGAACTGAAGCAGGGCCGGGCCGATCGCGGTTCGCACTTCGCCCGCGCCATGCGGGCGCGCGGCATCCGCCCCGCCGGCATGAGCAAGTACTGCATCGGGCTGCTTCAGCTGCTCCCCACCCTCAAGTACAACCGGTTCAAGGAGGTGCTGCGCCACCTCGACCGCATCCAGCAGGCCGCCTGACCCCCTTCCACCATGATGACCATGAAGCTCTTCGGCATGCGCGTCTTCCACGAGGACATGTGGGAGCTGCTCTTCAAGTTCACGCTGGACGCGGCGGTGCTCTTCATCCTCATCCGCCTCATCTATTACCCCATCCATCGGAAGAAGGACTACCTGTTCACCTACTTCCTCTTCAACATCCTGATCTTCTTCCTGTGCGTCCTGCTGAACAACGTGAAGCTGAGCATCGGCTTCGCCTTCGGCCTCTTCGCCATCTTCGGCATCCTGCGCTACCGCACCGAGCAGATCAGCATCAAGGACATGACCTACCTGTTCGCGGTGATCAGCCTGGCGGTGATCAACGCGCTGGTGAGCAAGAAGATCAGCCTGGCCGAACTGCTGTTCACCGACGGCATGATCCTGCTGGTGACCTATGCCCTGGAGCACCTGTGGCTCACCCGGCACGAGGCCATGCGCCAGTTGATCTACGACCGGGTGGACCTCATCCGGCCCGGCCAGCGGGACGCCCTGCACACCGACCTGAAGCAGCGGCTGGGCATCACGGTGAGCCGGGTGGAGGTGGGGCGCATCGACCTGCTGCGCGACACGGCCCAGCTGCGTGTGTTCTACTACGACGATGAGCAGGCGCCCGGCTCGTTCACGGAAATGGCGGCCGACGACGGGGACGACTAGTCGGCATGGATGAGCGCCACGGCGTAGGCGCACGCGCCCTCCTCGCGGCCCACGTACCCAAGCTTCTCGTTGGTGGTGGCCTTGATGCCCACGGCCTCCTCCTCCACCCCGAGGATGGGCGCGATCACACGCTTCATGGCCGGGATGTGCGGCTTGATCCGCGGACGCTCCATCACCAGGCTGCAGTCCACGTTGCCCACGCGCCAGCCCTTTTCGCCGATCAGGCGCACCACCTCGCGGAGCAGCCCGGTGCTGTCGGCGCCCTTCCAGCGCGGGTCGGTGTCGGGGAAATGGTGGCCGATGTCGGGCAGGCCGGCGGCGCCCAACAGGGCATCGCAGAGGGCATGCAGCAGCACGTCGGCATCGCTGTGGCCCAGAAGGCCGGTGTGGTGGTCGATGCGCACGCCGCCCAACCACAGGGCCCGCCCTTCGGCCAGCCGGTGCACATCGTACCCGAAGCCGACCCGGAAGCGCATCACTCGGCCTCCTGCTTCTTCTTCTTGCTCTTGTCGAAGTTGAACCCGAGCGTGAAGCGCAGCGTGTTGGCCAGCGGGCTGCGCTGCGTGTTGGCGATCAGGTAGCTCAGGTCGATCGAGAAGATGCTGTAGCGCACGCCGGCGCCCAGCGTGAAGTACTTGCGGTTGCCCTTGGTGTAGTGCTCCCAGAAGTAGCCGGCGCGGAAGGCGAACTGCTTGGCGTACCAGTACTCCAGGCCACCGCCCAGGTTGATCTCGCGGAACTCCTCCTTGGTCTTGCTTCCGCTCACCAGCTGGCCGTTCTGGTCGTACCAGCCCGGCGCATCACCGAAGCTCTGGAACACCCCTTCGGCCACGCCCACGTTGGGGTCCTTGCCGCTGGCGATCACGAACTGGCCGGTGGTGGGGTCCACCACATAGTTGCCGGCGCTGTCCAGCTCGAAGATCGGCGGGGTGGGCACCAGCAGCTTGTTGGCGTCGAAGTGGAAGCTGATGCTGTTGTAGTCGTCGATGTCGTAGGTGAAGCGCGGACCGAGACGGAGGTTGATGGGGATGAAGTCCCGCCGGGCCGTCTCGGAGTACGACATCTTGGCGCCGATGTTGGAGATGTTGAGGCCGAAGGCGAAGGTGCCCGTGTTGTCGCCCAGTTGCAGGTCGGGCTTCTGGTAGTAGAAGGAGACGTCGGCGGCCACCGACTGGCCGGCCTTGGTGTTGGCGTTGTTCACGTTGAGGCCGCCGGTGAGGTTGCTGTTGATGTACCGCACGGCGATGCCGCCGCTGAAGAAGTCGCTGAACTGCTGGGCGAAGGCGATGTCCACGGCGAACTCGGCGGGCTTGAACTCGCGGATGGGGTTGCCGTTCTGGTCGGTGAACTGGATGCTGCCCAGGTCGAAGTAGCGCAACGAGCCCCCGATGGTGCTCTTCTTGTTGCCCAGCCGGCCGTAACCGGCCACGTACGCCAGGCTCATGTCCGGCACCAGGTTGCGGAGCCAGGGGCTGAAACTGATGTGGAACTCCCCATCGTTGGGCGCGAAGGCCAGCTTCGAGGGGTTCCAGTGGATCGAGTTGGCGTCCGGGGAGATGGCCACCCCGGCATCGCCCATGCCGCCCGCCCGGCTGTCCACCGAGATCATCAGGAAGGGCACCGCGGTGGTGATCGTGTTCAGGTCCTGCCCGCAGGGCTGTCCGGTCACCTGGTTGATGCAGTCCGAACTCACCTGTGCGAGGGACAACAGCGGAAGGATGAGCGCGCCGAGGAGGGGACCGGAGCGGCTCAGGGACAAGGAATGACGCATCAGGGTCGGGGTCTGCGGAAAAAGGACGGCAAATATACGCCTCCTCCCCCCTGGATATTGTGTGCCGATCACCTGAGGATCACGAGCTTCTCCAGCTTTTCGGCCTTGTCGCCCTCGGGGGTCATCACGTTGAGGCGGTACACGTACACCCCGCGGCCCAGCTTGTCACCGTAGTCGTCGCGGCCGTCCCAGGCCAGGGGCTCGCTGCGGAAGCCCTCGCAGGCCAGCTGCCGGTTGATCGTCTTCACCAGCCGCCCGGCCACGGTGAACACCTGCACCTGAACGTCCAGGGTGGTGCACGGCCGGTTGTGCTCGAAGAAGAACTGGGTGTTGGTGGTGAAGGGGTTGGGGTAGTTCAGCACGTGCTCCAGGGCCAGTTCGGCACTGGGGGCCACCACGAACTCGGTGCTGGCCTCGGCGGAGTTGTTGAACACGTCCCAGGCCTTCACCCGCAGGGTGTGCCCCCCCTCGGCCAGGTCATCGAAGCGGTAGCGGGCCGAGCCGCTGCGGTAGGTGTCCAGATCGGCCTCGTACTGGTCGTTCAGCACGATGGCCTGGTCGGTGTTCTCGTCCAGCACCGCCACCAGGTCGTGGCCGATGCTGCTGCCCATGGTATTGATCCCATTGGCATCATAGAGCTTCACCAGCAGCAGCGGGTCCTCGTTGGTGATGCCGCCGCGCACGAAGCGGTCGTCGTTCATGAACACCTGGACCGTGGGACCGTCCTCATCCGGGGCGACGTTCGTGGCGGTGCCGCCGACCAGCGCATCGTTCGTGGCACCACAGCCGTTGGTCTCCAGGTTCTCCACATAGCAGCTGATGCGGCCAGGGCCCACCAGGTAGTTGATGTCCTGCGGCACTACGAAGGTGAAGCTGAACAGCCCACCGCTCACCGTGGCCATGCCGCGGTAGATGATGTTCTTGCGCAGGCTGAAGGGGAACGGGGAGCCACCGTCATTGGCCAGCGTCTGCTGCTGCACGCGCTTGTCGAACACCGTGGGGATCACCAGGCCGTTGAGCCCGGTGAGCAGGTTGCCGCCCGCATCCACCACCTCTCCTGTGATCCTCACGGTGGCCAGCGCGTTCATCGTATCAACCGGGTTACCGAGCGTGTCCGTGATGGCGGTGATGCGCACCTCGTGGCGTGGCATGGCCAGCCGCATGCTGGGGTCGCCGAGCAGGGAGAAGTTGCGATGGTTCACCTGCGAGGGCTGGGCGGTGGTGATGTCCACCTTGGTGCGGCGGAACACATCGCCCAGCGCGGCCGGCCGGCCCTGCTCGTCGACACGCTCGAACACGTGGTCGTAGAAGTCCTGGGACAGGGCGTAGTTCTGGTTGCTGTAGGCGATGCGGGTGGTGGTCATCAGCCCGATGCCGCCCCCGTTGGGGTTCAGCAGCACATACTCACCGGCCGAGGTCCGCGCGGGGTCGTCCCACCGGCTGAACTCACAGGTTGCCGTCATGAACAGCGGCAACCGGTCCAGGTTGCTCCAGCCCAGAATGGTGGAGTTGTCCAGAAAACGCTCGTGCGCCCAGCCCACCTCGCCGCCATGGCCCACGTAGTTCACCAGCAGCGCGCCGCGCTGCACGCCGTCACGCAGATCGGCCTGGGCCTCGGGGTAGCGCTCGCCACCGGGTGTGCTCGTCTGCTGGTAGGCGTCCAGGTACACCTTGTTGACGTTGTAGCACGGGAACTCGTTCTCCACGGCGGTGGCCAGGGCATCGCTCTGGCTCATGTGGATGGTGCTTTCAAAGACGTCGCCTTCCTGGTCGTCGCTGGCGAAGAGGAGCCAGGTGCGCCAGTCGTTGATGCCACCATCACTGCCCACGGCGCACTGGGCCTCGGTGCCGTTCATCAGCTGCAGCCTGTCATAGTTCAGGATCTTGGACGCCATCTCCTGGGCCTGGGAGATGGAGCTCACCGGGATGCGGCCCACGCCGATGTCCACCAGATCGCCCTGGTACTCCCCTTCATCATTGTCCAGCAGTCCGAAGTAGTCATCCGAGCAGTAGCTGAGGCTGGCATGCCAGGAATTGGCGGTCTGATAGCTCGGCAGGAAGCTCTGGTTGCTGAGCGCCCGGTTAAGGTTGTTGTAGGAGCCGTCGCCATACAGCAGCAGGTAGCGGGGCATCAACGCGGGGTCCGTTCCCGCCTTGTCGTACAGCATCTTCATGTAGCGCTTGATGGCCGTGGCATCGCGCATGCCGGAGGAGAACTCGTTGTACACCTCCTGCGGGCTCACCAGGACCACGGTGAGGCCTTCGCTGACACGGCGGTCGGCGATCTGCTGCGCCGCGGCCCGGAAGGCGTCGGGCACCACGATCACCAGGTCGGTCGGCAGGGCGGTCGCGTGCAGGTCCTGGTTGGGGACCTTCCCCGCCGGCGTGGGGGTCAGCAGGCCCGTGCTCCGAAAAGCCGCGAACTGGCGCAGGCTGTCGGTGCGCAGCCGGAACAGCTTCTGGGTGCCGTTGTCGGTCACCGGCACCTGCATGACAGCGGCGGGGTCGGTGATGTCCCAGATAGTGAGGGGCCCGGAGGCCTGGTCCAGCACGAAGTCCGTCACCTCGCCCGCCCCCACGCTGGTGAGGTCGCGGAAGAGCATCTGGTTGCCCACCAGCTTGAGGTCCCTGCGCGCGTTCAGCTCCAGGAAGTTCATCCACCCGATGGAGGATGCGGGGTTGTGCTTGATGAAGGTGACCGTGAAGGGCAGGTTATTGCCCGAGGCGTTGAAGCAGAAGGTGTGTCGCGTGGATTTGGCCTGCTCCCCGGTGTAGCCGTTGGGCACGCCCTGCACGGACACGGTGGAGTCCAGGGCGGCGCCGGAGGTCACCCGCCAGCTGCTCGCGTTCCCCGTGCCCACCGTGCGCGACAGCACGTCCATCACCAGGCAGGCCGGGTCCTGCGGGCGGAGGAAGGGCACACCGAAGTTGTACGAGTAGGTCGTGGTGAGGTCATAGACATCTCCATAGAGCTCACGCCCTGACTTGAGCAGGGTCACCGCATCCACCTCGAGGAACTGCCGGTCGTCGAACGAGGTGCTGGTGCGGGTGGCGGGATCAAGCACCTCCGGGAGGGTGCCCACACGCAGGGCGGGTTCCACCCCGATGCCCACGAAGTACGAAGCGGAGTCGGAGAACACATGCTTGGTATGCCGGAAGCGGCCGGTGCCGCCATCCAGGGTCCAACGGTGCGGACCGGTGGCGTAGAAGACGAGGCGGTCGCCGGGGCCGAAGGTGCCATCCCCACCATCCTCCATGACCACCGCGTTGGGCACCAGGTCCGTCCCCGGCAGTTGGTCGTTCTCGAAGGGCAGCATGCCGTGGTGGCGGCCGTACAGGTTCACTTGGTCGCTGGGCACCGTTCCGGCCAGGCCCATGTCCTCCAGCTGCTCATACGTCAGTGCGTACACGCCGTCCTGCGTCAACTGCACGCGATACCATTCGCCCGAGGCCAGTCGGGAGGTGGGCGGATAGCTCTTGGGCTGGACGAGGGGTCCTCCGCCCCGACCTTCCACGATGGACAGGGTGTACGAGGTCAATCGCTCCCATTGTCCGGTACCGCTGTTCTTCCTATAAGGATAGATGTCCACCAGCGCCATGGGCTGCTTGCGCTGGGTCGCCAGGCGGGTCACCACAAGAGGTTGTGTCCACGCCGCATCCAATCCGGGCTGGCCTTCCACCTCCTCCCGGATCATCGGGATGTAGGTGGTGTTGGTGAGGTGGGCGGAAAAGGAGGTCGTGCCGCTCCCCAAGGGGCGCACCTCATGATGGAAGGGGAGGTCCTGCCGGGCCGGGTCCAGGTGCATGGCCCGCGGGGCGGTCGCAGGGGTCCCGCGCTCGGTCACGACCCGCTCGTCGTTCCGGGTGTTCTGCACGCTGCGCGTGGGCTGCGTGGGGGGAACGGCACCCACCGTCGGGTTGGTCCGGCCCGGTGCCGGAGCCGTCCGTGTGGGTCCTGTGGGGACGGACCGTTGAGGGGGGGCGGTCCGCTCCTGTGCGGTGGCGGCCACGCCGGTGAACAGGAGGATGGCGAGGGGGAGGTGCAGGGACCGGATCATGAACAGTGATCAACAGGTTTTCAACAGGAATGACCGAAAGTACTACCTTCGGCCGGTGCGTTGCGGAGCACCCGCTTCAACGGGGCCTGGTCGGGATCATTGCGGACCGGGGCGGGGAACCGCAATGCGATCGGGTACGTATACTTGGCGTTCGCAGCAGAGCTACGGATGATGGGAAGCGTGATCAGGGGCAAGATGCGTCGTGCGGCCATGGTGCTGGCGGGATGCGTGGCATTCATGGGAACAACGCAGGCGCAGGACCCGCAGTTCACCCAGTTCTACGCCAATCCGCTCTACCTCAACCCGGCCTTCGCCGGCACGGCACGCTGCCCGCGGGTGGTGCTCAACTACCGCAATCAGTGGCCGGCCCTCACAGGCACCTTCGTCACCACCAGTGCGAGCTATGATCAACATGTGGATGCCATCCTTGGAGGGCTGGGGGTGCTGGTGACCCATGACCAGGCCGGCAAGGGCACGTTGAACACCACCACGGCCAGCGCGATCTACAGCTATCAGCTGGCCATCAACCGGAAGTTCAGCATGAAGTTCGGGGCCCAGGCCACCTACTTCCAGAAGTCGCTGGACTGGAGCAAGCTCACCTTCGGTGACCAGATCGACCCACGCCGCGGCTTCATTTACACCACCAACGATGTGCCCCGCGGCGGCTCGGTGGGCAATGCCGACTTCTCCGCTGGCGTTCTAGGCTACAGCGACATCTTCTTCGTGGGCATTGCCGTGCATCACCTCAGCGAACCGAACGAATCGCTCATCGTAGGCACTTCGCGCCTGCCGCGCAAGTACACCGCGCATGCCGGTGCGGCCATCCCCATTGGCATGAAGGGCAAGTATGGCGAGGCCAGGACGCGCATCTCCCCGAACATCCTCTTCCAGCAGCAGGCCCAGTTCCGCCAGTTGAACCTGGGCTTGTACGTGGACCACGGCCCCATCACCGCCGGCATCTGGTACCGCACGCGCGACGCCTTCATCGCCTTGATCGGATTCCACACCGAACGCTTCAAGTTCGGGTACAGCTACGACGTCACCACCTCCAAGCTCACCACGGCCACGGCCGGTTCGCACGAGGTCAGCGTCCAGCTCCAGTTCAACTGCAAGCCCAAGAAACGCCGCTTCCGCGTGGTCGCCTGCCCCACGTTCTGAGCTGCGCCACCAACACACCCCTGCACCATGGACCGCGTTTGGAAGACCGCCCTCCTGGCCGCCCCCGTCGCCCTCCTCTCCTCGTGCCAGTTCGAGAAGAGCGGTGCCACCGGCTGGAACTACAACGACTCCAAGAACGGAGGCTTTGAGAAGGCCCCCTTCGAGGACCAGGAGAACGGCCCGGGCCTCATCCTCGTCGAGGGTGGCCAGTTCACCATGGGCCGCGTCACCGATGACCTGCTCCATGAGTGGAACCATATCCCCCGCACCGTCACCGTCTCGTCCTTCTATATGGACGAGGTGGAGGTGACCAACTTCTACTGGCTGGAGTACCTCTACTGGTTGGAGCGGGTGTTCGCCGCGGACTACCCCGAGATCTACAAGAAGGCCCTGCCCGACACCCTGGTGTGGCGCAGCAAACTGGCCTTCAATGAGCCCTACACCGAGTACTACCTGCGCCACCCCGCCTACCGCGACTACCCCGTGGTGGGCGTCAACTGGCTGCAGGCCAACGACTATTGCGCCTGGCGGACGGACCGCGTGAACGAGATCATCCTCATCCGCGAGGGCCTCTTCGAGCACTACCCCAATCAGATCAACGAGGACCACTTCACCACCGACGCCTACCTCGCCGGTCAGTACGAGAGCGGCAAGAAGGTGGACGGGGTGCAGGACTTCAACCCCAACCGCGACACGCGCAACATCCGCATGGAGGACGGCATCCTGCTGCCCCGCTACCGCCTGCCGACCGAGGCCGAGTGGGAGTTCGCCGCCTTCGGACTGGTGGGCAACACGGTGGACGAGCGGATCATCGAGCGCCGCATCTATCCGTGGAACGGCCACTGGGTGCGCTACGACAGCCGCAAGAAGGGCGGCGCGTTCTACGGCGATTTCCGCGGCAACTTCATGCGCGGCAAAGGCGACTACATGGGCGTGGCCGGCAGCCTGAACGACAACGCCGACATCACCGCACCGGTGTTCAGCTACTGGCCCAACGACTACGGCCTCTACAACATGGCCGGCAACGTCAGCGAGTGGGTGATGGACGTGTACCGTCCGCTGAGCCCCGAGGACAAGGACGACTTCCGCCCCTTCCGCGGCAGCGTGTTCAAGACCAAGGTGCTCAACAGCGACGGTGCCGTGCAGGACAAGCACGACCTGGTGGTGTACGATGTGGACGGCATCAAGTACTTCCTCACCGAGTTCCAGAAGGAGATGCAGCGCAAGGCCACTCCGGAGGAGGCCAAGCTCATCGACGACCTCCTGGCCGCCATCGACCAGGCCATCGAGTTCAACAATACCCGCAAGAGCGATGCAGCGATGCAGCGCGTGCAGGACATGGTGGACATGATCAAGGGTCAGGACCTGGAGATCAGCCCCAAGCTGCTGAGCGGCATCAGCGACTACCAGGCCGACCAGCCCGGCGACATCCGCATGCGCAACGTCACCGTGGAGGAGAACATCGACCGTCGCAACTACCGCCAGAGCGACAACATCGATTACCGCGACGGCGACATCGAGAGCAGCATCTACTACGAGAACCCCGACTTCGAGGGCAACGCCATGTATGACTGGGGCAAGACCACTCTGGTGAACGATCGCGCCCGGGTGTTCAAGGGCGCCAGCTGGGCCGATCGCATCTACTGGGCCGGCCCATCCACACGCCGCTTCCTGGATGAACGCCAGAGCACGGCCACCATCGGATTCCGCTGCGCCATGACCCGTGTGGGCAGCCCCGTGGGCCTTGGCGAGGACAAGCGCCGCAAGAACATCAAGCGCTGAGGAGCCGCACCGCTACCTTGGGACCCCGGCCAACAGCCGGGGTCCTTCGTTTCCATGACCTCCATCGCCCAGCTCCACGAGGCCTTTCTGCGCTGCACCGGTGTGTGCACGGACACGCGCGCGCTGGCACCCGGCAGCCTTTTCGTGGCCCTCAGGGGACCCAGCTTCAAGGCCAACGCCTTCGCCGCGCAGGCCCTCGCCGGAGGCTGCCGCCACGCCATGGTGGATGACCCGGCCGTCGCCCTGGACGACCGTTACCTGCTGGTGCCCGACGCGCTGAAGGCCCTGCAACAGCTCGCCCTTCACCATCGTCGCCGCTTCGCCATCCCCGTGGTGGCCATCACCGGCACCAACGGCAAGACCACCACCAAGGAGCTGGTGCATGCGGTGCTGGCTGCGGACCGGCCCACCCTGGCCACCAGCGGCAACCTGAACAACCACATCGGCGTGCCGCTCACGCTGTTGCGCCTCACGGCCGAACACCGCATCGCCATCATCGAGATGGGCGCCAACCATGTGGGTGACATCGCCGAACTGATGGCCCTTGCCGAGCCCACCCACGGGCTCATCACCAACATCGGCCGTGCCCACCTGGAAGGCTTCGGCAGCTACGAGGGAGTGGTGAAGGCGAAGACCGAGCTGTTCGATTTCCTGCGCGGTCATGGCGGAACCCTGTTCGTGCACGCCGACGACCCACTGCTGATGACGAAGAGCGAAGGCCTCGCGCGCGTCACCTACGGCACTGGCCCGAACTGCGACACGCGCGGCCGGGCCGTACCCGGCGACGGTCCGTTCCTGGAACTGGTCTTCACCGGCCGGGAGGGATCGGAGCAACGGGTGCGCACACGGCTCATCGGCGGCTACAACGCGCCCAACGCGCTCGCGGCCGCATGCATCGGTCAGCACTTCGGCGTGCAGGATGCAACGATCGCGCAGGCCCTGGCGGACTACACGCCGGCCAACAACCGCAGTCAGTTCACCGACACGGGCCGCAACCAGTTGGTCCTGGACGCTTACAACGCCAACCCCAGCAGCATGAAGGCGGCGCTGGAGAACTTCGCCGCCCTGCCCGGCGCACGCCCCAAGCTGGCCATCCTGGGGGGCATGAAGGAACTGGGGGCCGACAGCCGCACGGAGCATGAGGCGGTGATCGCCCTGGTCCGCAGGCTCGGCCTGGACGCCGTGTACGTCGGGCCTGAGTTCACGGAGCTGGCAGCTCCAGGCAGCACAGCGTACACGGACGTCAACGCCGCACTGGACGCGTTCCGGCGGAACCCGGTGGAGGGAGGACTGATCCTTGTGAAGGGTTCCCGCGGAACGAAGCTCGAGGCGCTGGTTCCGGCGCTCTAGCCCACCACGCTCCTTCCGATCACGATGCGCTGCACCTCGCTGGTGCCCTCATAGATCTGCGTGATCTTGGCGTCGCGCATCAGGCGCTCCACGTGGTACTCCTTGACGTACCCGTAGCCGCCGTGCACCTGCACCGCCTCCACCGTGGTGCGCATGGCCACCTCGCTGGCGAAGAGCTTGGCCATGCTGCCGGCCAGGTCGTAGTTGCCGTGGGTGTCCTTCAACCAGGCGGCCTTCAGGCACAGCAGGCGGGCGGCCTCGATCTCGGTGGCCATGTCGGCCAGCTTGAAGGCGATGGCCTGGTGCTGATGGATGGGCTTGCCGAAGGCGCTGCGCTCCTTGCTGTAGGCCAGCGCCAGTTCATAGGCCCCGCTGGCGATGCCGAGGGCCTGAGCGGCGATGCCGATACGGCCGCCGCTCAGCGTCTTCATGGCGAACTTGAAGCCGAAGCCGTCCTCACCGATGCGATTGGCCTTGGGCACCTTCACGTCCTGGAACATCAGCGTGTGCGTGTCGCTGCCCCGGATGCCCAGCTTGTCCTCCTTGGCGCCCACCGTGAAGCCGGGCATGCCCTTCTCCACGATGAGGCAGTTGATGCCCTTGTGTCCCTTGGCCACATCGGTCTGGGCCATCACCAGATAGGTGCTGGCGCTGCCGCCGTTGGTGATCCAGTTCTTGGTTCCGTTGAGCAGGTAGTGATCGCCCATGTCCACGGCGGTGGTGCGCTGGCTGGTGGCGTCGCTGCCGGCCTCGGGCTCGCTGAGGCAGAAGGCCCCGATCTTCTCGCCCTTGGCCAGGGGCACCAGGTACTTGCGCTTCTGCTCCTCGTTGCCGAAGGTCTCCAGTCCCCAGCACACCAGGCTGTTGTTCACGCTCATCACCACTGAGCAGCTGGCGTCCACCTTGCTGATCTCCTCCATGGCCAGCACATAGCTCACGGTGTCCATGCCGCCGCCCCCGTACTCGGGGCTCACCATCATCCCCAGGAAGCCCAGTTCACCCAGCTGCCGGATCTCGTCCGCCGGGAAGCGCTGCTCGCGATCGCGCTCGATCACCCCCGGCTTCAGCACGTTCTGGGCGAAGTCGCGCGCGGCGGCCTGCACGGCGAGTTGTTCCTCGGTGAGCTCGAAGTTCATCGCGGTTCCTGAGAGCACGTCCATGGCTGGGTGGGTATGGCCGCTGGTGCGGGGGCGCAAAGGTAGCGGATACCTTTGCCGGCATGGTGGGCGATGCCGGTCGGCCGGCCCGGGTGATCGGCGTGATGTCCGGCAGTTCGTTGGACGGCCTTGACCTGGCCCTGTGCAGCTTCGAGCGGAGCGACGACGGATGGCATGGCCGCATCGAGCAGGCCCGTACCGTACCCTTCCCCCCCGCCCTGCTCGCACGGTTGCGTGGGGCGATGGACGCCACCGCCCTGGAGGCCGCCCGCCTGCACCGCGACCTGGGCGACCACATCGGCGAGGCCTGCCGTTCGCTGGCGGCCGGAGGCCCGGTGGACCTTGTATGCTCCCACGGCCACACGTTGTTCCACCGTCCGGAGGAGGGCCTCACCGCCGCCTTGGGCTGCGGCGCGCGGATCGCCGTGCGATCGGGCATGGCCACGGTGTGCGACCTGCGCACCACCGATGTGGCGCTGGGTGGCCAGGGTGCACCGCTGGTGCCGTTGGCGGAACGGCTGCTCTTCCCCGGTCAGGAGGCCTTCCTGAACCTGGGCGGCATCGCCAACCTGGCCGTGCACCGTGCCGGCACCACCGGCTACGACATCGGGCCCTGCAATCAGGCCTTGGACCACCTGGCCCGGCAGGCCGGCAAGCCATACGACGCGGACGGTGCCCTGGCCGGGGAGGGCACGGTGAAGGACGACCTGCTCGCCGCCCTGGAGGCCCTGCCCTTCTACCGTCAGCCACCGCCGCGCTCGCTGGGTCGCGAGTGGTTCGAGGCGGAGATGCGGCCGCTGATCGACGAGCCCGGGATCCCGCTCCGCGACCGCCTGCGCACGGTGAGCGAGCATGTGGCCCGCCGCATCGCTGCGGAGCTGGACCGCCACGCGGTGCGCAGGGTGTTGATCACCGGCGGTGGAGCGCACAACACGCACCTGCTCGAGCGGGTGGGCGACCAGTGTAAAGCGGAGCTGCGGGTGCCCGAGGCCCTGCTGGTGGACTTCAAGGAGGCCTACCTGTTCGCCCTGCTGGGCCTGCTGCGCTGGCGGGGCGAGGTGAACGCGCTGGCCTCTGTGACCGGTGCGGCGCGGGACAGCGCGGGTGGTGCGGTGTACCTGCCCTGAGCGGTGGGCCGCCCGCTATCAACAACCAGGGTTGGAAGAGCGGCGGCCGGGCTCCGGTCGATGGAAATGGTGCCGGTTACCTTTGGCCGCGCCGCACCCCGGCGGCCCCGCCCTGATGAAGGAGACCCTGCGGCAGTTCGAGCAACGCGCGCCCGAGATCGTGTTCGAGTGGAACGATGCGCCCACCGGTGCGCGGGGCTGGGTGGTGATCAACAGCCTGCGGGGCGGCGCAGCAGGCGGTGGCACGCGCATGCGCAAGGGGCTCGACCGCCGCGAGGTGGAGAGCCTGGCCAAGACCATGGAGGTGAAGTTCACCGTGAGCGGTCCGGCCATCGGCGGGGCCAAGAGCGGTATCGACTTCGACCCGGCCGACCCGCGCAAGCCACAAGTGCTGGAGCGCTGGTATCGCGCCGTGATGCCCTTGCTGAAGAGCTACTACGGCACCGGCGGCGACCTCAACGTGGACGAGCTGCACGAGGTGATCCCCATCACCGAGCGCTTCGGCCTGGCGCATCCGCAGGAGGGCGTGGTGAACGGCACCAACCCGGGCGATACCGGCCGCAAGGTGCGGGTGATCGGCCAGCTGCGCACGGGCGTCAGCAAGGTGGTGGAGGACCCGGCGTTCACCCCGGAGGTGGGGCGTTATGCCGTGGCGGACATGATCACCGGCTGGGGCGTGGCCGAGAGCGTGCGCCACTTCTACGGCATCTACGGCGGCGACCTTCAGGGCAAGCGGGTGGTGGTGCAGGGCTGGGGCAATGTGGCCTCGGCCGCAGCCTACTACCTGAGCCGCGACGGCGCGCGCATCGTGGGCATCATCGACCGCAACGGCGGTCTGGTGGAGCCCGAAGGCCTGAGCCCGGCCCGCGTGCGCGAGCTCTTCCTGCGGAAGGACGGCAACGCCCTGCGCAACGACGGGCTGCTCACCCACGCCGAGGCCGACGCCCGCATCTGGTCCTGCGGCGCGGAGGTCTTCCTGCCGTGCGCCGCAAGCCGGCTGGTGACGCGCGCGCAGGTGGACGCCCTGTGTGACGCAGGCCTGGAGGTGATCGCCAGCGGAGCCAACGTGCCCTTCGCCGACCCCGAGATCTTCTACGGCCCCATCGCCGAGCATGCCGACGAACGGGTGAGCGTGATCCCCGACTTCATCGCCAACTGTGGCATGGCACGGGTGTTCGCCTACTGCATGATGGACGGCGCGCAGCTCACCGACCAGGCCATCTTCGGCGACGTCAGCGAACGCATCGCCGAAGCCTTGCAGCGCACCCACGCCCATCATCCCGGCCGCACGCACCTCACCCGCACGGCCTTCGCCATCGCCCTCGAACAGCTCACCTGAACACTACGCGGCGATCGCCGCGCGTTGTCCTAAACACCCTGAACCGCATGCCGATCGAGTTCTTCGCCCAGATCCAGGACGCCACCGACGCGGCCCGCCAGGTGCTGGAGCAGACCGCCACCACGCCCGTGGCGCCCCAGGAGACCACCTTGTCCGTATGGGAACTGATCGTCAACGGCGGCTGGTACATCATGGGGCCGCTGGCCCTGATGTCGCTCGCGGCCTTCTACATCATCATCGAGCGCAGCCTGGCCATCAGGCGGGCGCTGCGCGATGAGAAGGACTTCATGGCCAAGATCCGCGACTACATCCACGAAGGCAAGATCGACAGCGCGCGCAACCTGTGCCAGACCACCAACACGCCCGTGGCGCGCATGCTGGAGAAGGGCATCAACCGCATCGGCAAGCCGATGAAGGACATCGAGGTGAGCATCGAGAACCAGGGCAAGCTGGAGGTCTATCAGCTCGAGAGCGGCCTGCCCATCCTGGCCACCGTGTCCGGTGCGGCACCGATGCTGGGCTTCCTGGGCACCGTGGTGGGCATGGTCGTCACCTTCCACACCATGGAAGTGAGCGGCGCCGGCGTGGAGCTGAGCCAGCTGAGCGGCGGCATGATGCAGGCCATGATCACCACGGTGGCCGGCCTGGTGATCGGCATCCCGGCGTACATCGGTTACAACCTCCTCGTGGCCCGCGTGAACAAGGTGGTGCAGAAGATGGAATCGCGCACCATCGAGTTCATGGAGGTGCTCGAATCACCGGCCAAGTAAGCCTGCACCGTGGCGCTCCGCTCCAGCAACAAGATCGACGCAGGCTTCAGCCTGAGCAGCATGACCGACCTGGTCTTCCTGCTGCTCATCTTCTTCGTGATCATCAGCACCATGGTGAGCCCCACCACCCTGCCGGTGGACCTGCCCATCAGCGCCAATAAGACCAAGGAGAAGCCCCAGGTGGGCGTGCGCATCGATGCCGACCAGCACTTCAGCGTCAACAACGAGCTCATCGATCCGCTCGACCTGGAAGGTGTACTGAAGGACCGGATGGCGGCCGTGCAGGGCGAGAAGAACCTGGTGATCCACGTGGACCAGAGCGTGCCGGCGGGCGTCACCGTGGGGGTGATGGAGATCGCCAAGCGCAACCAGTGGAAGGTGATCCTGGCCACGCGGCCCAAGTGAACCATGGCCATCCGCAGCACGCATAAGATCGACGCGGGCTTCAGCCTCAGCAGCATGACCGACCTGGTCTTCCTGCTGCTCATCTTCTTCGTGATCGTGAGCACGATGGTGAGCCCCTTCGCCCTGCCGGTGGATCTGCCCAAGGGTCGGACCAAGCCCTCGAAGGATCAGCCCAAGGTGGCCCTGCGCCTGGAGAGCGCGGACAAGGCCCTGCTGAACGGACAACCTGTGGACCCGGCCGGGCTGGAGCCCGCACTGATCGCCGAGATGGCCCGCCACACGGCCCAGGACGCCATCGTGCTGCGCGTGGCCCAGGAGGTCCCCACCGGTGTGATGGTGAACGTGCTCGACATCGCCAAGCGCAACAAGTGGCGCATCGTGCTCGCTGGAGCACCCACCCCGGCCGCACCATCGGAAACACCGGCCGCACCCGGCACGCCATGACCACCGCGGCCCTCCACGATCAGCGGCGCGACCGCACCACCGGCGTCATCGCCACCGTGGTGCTGCACGCCCTGCTGCTGCTGCTCTTCCTCTTCGTGGGCCTCACCGAGTACGATCCCCCGCTTCCGGAGGAGACCGTGGAGGTGGCCATGGCCGACTTCGGCACCGACCTCGCGGGAAGCGGCAACGTGGAGACCCCCGACCCCGGCGACCAGAGCCAGAGCGCGGCATCCGCCAACAGCGAGGACCAGCCCGAGGAGGTGGCCACCGACGAGGCCAGCGACGTGGAGGTGAACAAGCCCAGGGACAAACCCAGGGAGAAGCCCAAGGACACCCCGAAACCCACCAAGCCCAAGGAACCCACCATCAGCACCGGCCTGCAGAACGCGCTGAACCAATGGGGCAACACCGGCGGCGGCGGCCAGAGCGGCGAAGGCAGCTCCGACCAGAGCGGCAACGAGGGCGTGCCCAGCGGGGTGCCCGACGGGCTGGGCACCTTCCATGGCAACGGCTGGGACATCCGCCTGGGCGGCCGCGGACTGGCGCGGGGACCAAAGATCACCGACAAGCCGAGCGAAGGCGGCAAGGTGGTGCTGAACATCTTCGTGGACCGCACCGGCAAGGTGACGCGCGTGACCCAGAACCTGGACAAGAGCACCACCACGAGCCAGACCCTGTTCAACATCGCCCGCAAGGCCGCCATGGCCTGTGCCTTCACCCCGAAGCCCGATGCGGCGGCCGAACAGAAGGGCGAGATGACCTTCGTGTTCATCCTCGAATAAGGGAGGCATGACCTACCCCGAGACCCTGGCCTACCTGCAGGCCCGCCTGCCCATGTTCCACCGCGTGGGCAAGGCCGCCTACAAGGCCGACCTGGGCACCACCGAAGCGCTCATGGAAGCCCTGGGCCATCCGGAGCGCGGGCTGCGCTGCGTGCATGTGGCCGGCACCAATGGCAAGGGCAGCACCAGCCACATGCTGGCGAGCATCCTGCAGCACGCCGGCCTGCGCACCGGGCTCACCACCAGCCCGCACCTCACCGACTTCCGCGAGCGGGTGCGCGTCAACGGTGCCATGATCCCGCAGGAGGATGTGGTCCGCTTCGTGGCGGATCATCGCACGATCTTCGAACCGCTCGCGCCAAGCTTCTTCGAGTGGAGCATCGCGCTGGCGTTCGACCACTTCCGCCAGGAGCAGGTGGACATCGCCGTGGTGGAGACCGGCCTGGGCGGCCGATTGGACAGCACCAACGTGATCACCCCCGAGGTGGCCGTGATCACCACCATCGGCTGGGACCACGCGGACCTGCTGGGCGGCACGCTGGAGGCGATCGCCACAGAGAAGGCAGGGATCATGAAGTCCGGCATCCCCGTGGTGATCGGTGAGGCCGAAGGGCCCATCGACGCGCTGCTCCGCGCACAGGCCGGTGCGGTGGGTGCCCCCCTCATCCGCGTGGACCATCAACGGCCCCTGCCGATCCGCCCCGACCTCGCAGGCCCGCACCAGGAGCGCAATGCCCGCACCGTGCTCACGGTGGTGGACCTGTTGCGCGAACGCGGCTGGCCCATCTCCGGGGAGGCCGTGACGCACGGGCTCTCCTCCGTGGTGACCACCACTGGCCTGCGGGGCCGTTGGCAGGTGCTCAGGCGGGACCCTTTGGTGGTGGCGGACGTGGCGCACAATGCCGACGGGCTGGCCGTGGTGCGCAGCATGCTCGACCGGACCCCGCACCGGGGTCTGCACGTGGTGCTGGGCATGGTGAACGACAAGGACCTCGGTCCGGCGTTACGGCAGCTCCCCCCTGGCGCGCGCTACCACTTCTGCAAGGCCGACATCCCCCGCGGGCTGGACGCGGCCGTGCTGGCGGAGGCGGCCGCAGGGTTCGGTCTCCACGGCCAGGTCCATGCCTCGGTGCGCCATGCCTTCGAGGCCGCCCATGCGGCCGCCGCACCGGACGACCTGGTCCTGGTCACCGGCAGTGTATTCGTGGTGGCCGAGGTGTTGTGAACGGTGGAGCGCCGCGCGGAGCCCACTGGACCCACCGATCAGCCCGGGAACAAGAAACCCCGCCGAGGCGGGGTTTTCGTGGGACCTACTGGATTCGAACCAGTGACCTCATGCGTGTGAAGCATGCGCTCTGAACCAGCTGAGCTAAGGTCCCGTTGGGGGCGCGAAAGTAAAAAAGAACGTCGTCGGTGGAAGCAGCCGGATTCGAACCAGCGACCCTCTGCTTGTAAGGCAGATGCTCTTAACCAGCTGAGCTATGCTTCCAGGAAAGAACGCGGTCGCATCGAACCTCCGGTCTGCGACCCTCCCGCCATGAAGGGCGGGATGCGCTGAACCAGTGGAGCGGGCGCGAAGGTAGGCGGCTGCTCCGGATCGACCGGCCCGTCGCCCACCGCACCGATCCCGGCAGGACCTCCCCGCGTTCAAGGCGCTTTGTTGAGAAGTTCATGGTCATGATGGAACATTATGAGCACGACCGGGGAAGATCCAGCCCTGTGTGAACCTTGTATACCACTGATGATCAATTCGTTAAACCCTGTTCGTCAGGGGAATGTCATGTTTGTTCAATCTTCAGAAGAAATTCTTTGACAAAAACTTGGAAGAGATGATCTGTGCCCCTACTTTTGTCCAACACTCGATCAATAACCTTAAACAGACGACCATGTCCACCCTAGAGTTCCAGCAGCATTTGGTCGGTCTCCGACAGCAACTGTATTACTTCGCATTGAGCCTGACGAAGGACCGCGACGACGCCCTTGACCTCCTGCAGGAGAGCACGCTGCGCGCGCTCACGTTCCAGGAGAAGTTCAAGGAGAACACCAACCTGAAGGCATGGTTATACACCATCATGAAGAACACCTTCATCAATGACCATCGCCGCCAGAAACGCACGCGCGTGCTGATGGACAGCGTGGAACGGGAGCGGACGACGGTGCGCCGGGTGCAGACCCCGGCGACGGCGGAGAGCCGCATGGTGCGTTCGGAACTGGACCGCAGCCTGGAGCAGTTGGACTCCACCTTCCGCGAGCCGTTCGTGATGCATCATGAAGGCTACAAATACCATGAGATCGCGGACCACCTGGGCATTCCGGTGGGCACTGTGAAGAGCCGGATCCACCAGGCCCGTCAGCGCTTGATGCGCATGCTCACTGACAAACCACTGGCCGCTTGAGCCGTTCCGCCCTCGTCATCGGTGCCGGATTCGCCGGCATCTCCGCGGCCGCTGCGCTGGCCAAGCGCGGCTTCGATGTCACGGTGGTGGAGAAGAACGCCACACCGGGCGGCCGGGCGAGGGTGCTGAGGGAGAACGGCTACGTGTTCGACATGGGCCCCAGCTGGTACTGGATGCCCGATGTGTTCGAGCAATGGTTCGCCCAGTTCGGCCATCAGGTGAGCGACCAGTACGACTTGGTGAGGCTCGACCCCTCCTATCAGGTCATCTTTGGTGACGATGATGCCTGGTCGGTCCCCGCCGACGGCAGCGCCCTGCGGGCCTTTTTCGAGCAGGTGGAGCCGGGCGCCGGGGCACAGCTGGAGCGCTTCCTGAGCGAGGCCGGCGTGAAGTACGAGCTCGGCATGCGCGAACTGGTGCATCGACCGAGCCTGAGCTGGGGTGAGTACGCCCATCCCAGGCTCATCACTGGCATCCTGCGGAGCGCGGTGTTCCGCTCGCTGCGGGCCCATGTGGCGGACCACTTCAGAGACCCACGCCTGAGGAAGCTCATGGAGTTCCCGGTGCTCTTCCTGGGCGCCACCCCGGCCCGCACCCCGGCTCTGTACAGCCTGATGAACTACGCCGACATGGCGCTGGGCACCTGGTACCCGATGGGTGGCATGGGCCGCATCGTTGAAGGCATGGTGCGCGTGGCAGAAGCACAGGGTGTACGATTCCTCTATGACCATCCTGTGGACCGCATCCTGGTGGAGAACGGACGCACCGTGGGCGTGCGCACCAGGGCCGGCGAGCTGAAGGCCGACGTGGTGGTGGCCGGAGCCGACTATCACCACGTGGACCAGCACCTGCTCCCCGCCGAGGCGCGGACCTATTCGCCGGCCTACTGGAACAAACGGGTGATGGCCCCCTCCTCGCTGCTCTTCTACCTGGGCTTCGACACCCGGCTGAAAAAGGTCCTGCACCATAATCTGTTCTTCGACGAGGACCTGGACCGGCACGCGCAGGAGATCTACGATGCGCCTCAGTGGCCGAGCCGGCCGCTGATGTACGTGTCCGCCCCGTCGGTCACGGATCCCGGCATCGCACCACAGGGCCACGAGAATGTCTTCGCCCTCATCCCCATCGCACCCGGCCTGCCCGACGAGCCGGAGGTCCGCCAACGGTACCTGGACCTGGTGCTTGACCGGTTGAGCCGCCATACCGGTCAGGACCTTCGGCGTCATCTGGTGCACCGGCGCAGCTATTGCATCAATGACTTCGAGCAGGACTACAACGCGTTCAAGGGGAACGCTTACGGACTGGCGAACACCTTGCGACAGACCGCTGTTCTGAAGCCCAGGATGAAGAGCCGCAAGGTGGCCGGTCTTTACTTTACCGGGCAGCTCACGGTGCCAGGTCCCGGCGTGCCGCCAGCCCTCATCAGCGGGCAGGTGGTGGCCGGTCTGGTGGACAAGGACCTTCAACGCATGCCCGCATGAACACCATCGCCCTGTACGATGCGGTGTGCCTGAAGGCCAGCAGGCATACCACCTACAGCTACAGCACATCCTTCTCGCTGGGGATCCGCTCGCTGGACCGGCGCTACCACGATCCCATCCACGCCATCTACGGCTTCGTGCGCTTCGCGGACGAGATCGTCGACACCTTCCACGCGCACGACAAGGCCACCCTGCTGAACCGGTTCCGGCTGGACACCTACACGGCCATCGCCGAGGGCATCAGCCTCAACCCCATCCTGCACAGCTTCCAACAGGTGGTGAACCGCTACGGCATCGAGCGCGAGCTGTACGACACGTTCCTGAACAGCATGGACATGGACCTGCGGGACACGACGCACGACCGTGGTAGCTATGAGCAGTACATCCTGGGCAGTGCCGAGGTCGTGGGCCTGATGTGCCTGCGCGTGTTCTGCGAGGGTGACGGCGCCTTGTACGACCGGTTGCGCACCCCGGCCATGAGGTTGGGCGCGGCCTTCCAGAAGGTGAACTTCCTGCGCGACCTGAAGGACGACCACCTCAACCTGGGGCGCACCTACTTCCCGGGCGTTGACGTGAGCCGGATGGATGACGCGACCAAGCGGGCCATCGAGGCCGACATCGCGGCCGATTTCGACGCGGCCATCCAGGGCATCCGCCAGTTGCCGCGCGGCGCGCGTTTCGGGGTGTACATCGCCTACGTGTACTACCTCAACCTCTTCAGGAAGATCAAGGCGCTGCCCACCGAGCGCATCTTGCGCGAGCGTGTGCGCGTGCGCAACCGGCGGAAGATCGCCCTCCTCACCACGAGCTATCTGCGTCACAGTTTCGGCCTGCTCTGATGGTGACCGTGCGCGATCTGAAGGACCAAGTGGTGCTGGTGGACCGGCATGACGCCCCCATCGGCACACGCGACAAGCTGGAGGTGCACCGCACCGGAGAGCTGCACCGCGCCTTCTCGGTCTTCGTGTTCGATGCGGAGGACAGGCTGATCCTGCAGCAGCGCGCGCTGGACAAGTACCACAGCGGTGGCCTGTGGACGAACACCTGCTGCAGTCACCCGCGCCCCGGAGAAACCGTCGGGGAGGCGGCCGAGCGGCGGCTGCGCGAGGAGATGGGCATCCACTGCCAGGCGCTCGAGCACCAGTTCACATTCATCTATCGCGCCGAGATGGGCAACGGGCTGGTGGAGCACGAGTTGGACCACGTGCTGTTCGCCCGATACACCGGGGACGTGCGGCCCAACGACCGCGAAGCGATGGCCTGGCGCGCGGTGACCGACTCCGAGTTGGACCAGGAGCTGCGGACCTTGCATGACCGGTTCACCGCCTGGCTGCGCATCTGCTGGCCCATGGTGAAGGAGCGGCGCGGCGCCGTGTTGCGCCGTGCGGTGTGATCCCTGCGGCCCCTCCACACCTCGTTCCCATGAGCTTGACACGCCCCGCCGTCACCATCCATTGGTTCCGTCGCGACCTTCGGCTGGAGGACAATCACGGTCTCTTCCGGGCGTTGAGCGAGCATGGCGAGGTGCTTCCCCTGTTCATCTTCGACACGGACATCCTCGACCGTCTGGAGGACAAGCATGACCGCCGTGTGGACTTCATCCACCGCACGCTGGCCGGTCTGCAGGAAGAGCTCATCGGGCGGGGATCCACGCTCCTGGTGGAGCACGGCCGGCCCATCGAGGTATGGAAGCGCCTGCTCGACCGGTACGAAGTGAAGGTCGTCACCGCCAACCACGACCACGAGCCCTACGCCAATGAACGCGACAAGGCCGTAGGCGATCTGCTGGCCTCGCGCGGCATCGCGTTCCGCACGTTCAAGGACATCAGCATCTTCGAGCGCAGCGAGGTGGTGAAGGACGACGGGGGGCCGTACACCGTGTTCACCCCGTACATGCGGAAATGGCGGAGCCTGTTCCGCCCGGAACATGCCGAGGCCTTCCCGAGCGGGAAGCTGGTCGGCGCGTTCCATCGGATGGAACCACTGCCCCTGCCCTCCATCGAACAGGTCGGCTTCGGACCGACGGACCTCCGGATCCCTCCGACCAGCGTGAGCGACGAGCTGCTGCGCCACTACGAACGGACACGCGATGTTCCCTCGATCGATGGCGCAAGCCGCATGAGCGTGCACCTGCGCTTTGGGACGGTGAGCGTGCGCGAGCTGGTCCGGAGGTCCTTCGCCACAAGCCCGAAATACCTCAACGAGCTCATCTGGCGCGAGTTCTACATGCAGGTGCTCTGGCACCACCCGCATGCCGTGCAGCGCGCCATCAAGCCCGGCTACGACCGGATCGCGTGGCGAAGGGATGAGGAGGACCTGCGGGCATGGAGCGAAGGGCGCACGGGGTATCCCCTGGTGGATGCCGGCATGCGCGAACTGAACGCCACCGGACTGATGCACAACCGGGTGCGCATGGTGGTGGCCAGCTTCCTCACCAAGCACCTGCTCCTGGACTGGCGCTGGGGCGAGGCCTGCTTCGCCGCAAGGCTGCTGGACTTCGAGCTCAGCAGCAACAATGGAGGCTGGCAATGGGCGAGCGGTTCGGGCTGCGATGCGGCCCCGTACTTCCGCGTCTTCAATCCCGCCCTGCAACAGCAGAAGTTCGACCCTCAGTTAAAATATGTGAAGCGTTGGGTGCCCGAAGCGGGTTCGGCAAACTATGTGCAGCCCATGGTCGTTCATGAAGTGGCCCGACACCGCGCGCTGAAGGCCTATGCCGAAGCGCTGCGCGACGGTCCGCGACGAACCGAAGCACAACCTCAACTGTTCAACTGAACGACCATGCCCCGCAAGAAGAAAACACTCATCCTCGCGCAACCCGTCCGCGAGGGCATCGACCGCATCAAGGTGCGTCTGGACGCACGCACGGTGATCACGCTTGCCAGCCGCAAGGCGCTCGAGTTCTGGAAACAACGCTATCCCAAGGCCGAGGTGATCGGCTGATGCGATGAAGGTGCACGTGCTGGAACGGTCGCAGGTGCTGCCGATACCCATCGAGCAGGCCTGGTCCTTCTTCAGCACCCCGCGCAACCTGTCGCTGATCACCCCGCCGGAGCTGGGCCTGAGGATCCGCGAGCCCTTCGACGACCGGGCGGCCCATGATGGCCAGTTGATCCGCTACACCGTGCGCCCCTTGCTGGGTATCCCCCTGCCCTGGCTCACACGCATCGAACGGGTGAGCGCTCCCACCCACTTCGCCGACACGCAGTTGCGCGGGCCTTACGCGCGCTGGTATCACGAGCATCGCTTCGAGCCCGTGGAGGGGGGCACCCGCATGCACGACCGTGTGGAATATGCGCTGCCGCTGGGTCCGGTCGGCGCGCTCATGCATCGGCTGGTGGTGCGGCGGCGGATCGAGCGCATCTTCGACTTCCGACGTCAGGTGTTGGAAGGGCTCTTCCCCGCATCACCGGAGCATCACGCACGAACCATGGCGGCATGAGCATCTGGGGCATCCTGTTGGTGATCGTGGCCACCTTCGTAGCGATGGAGGCGGTGGCCTGGGCCACGCACAAGTATGTCATGCACGGCTTCCTCTGGTCCCTGCACAAGGACCATCACCACAAGGACCACCACGGCGCCCTGGAGCGCAATGATTGGTTCTTCGTGATCTTCGCCCTGCCCTCGATGGCCTTGTTCGTGCTGGGTGGCCAGCTGGGAGCCCACACGCCCTGGGGATGGATGGGCCTGGGGATCCTGCTTTACGGCATCGCCTACTTCCTGGTGCACGAGGTGTTCATCCACCGCCGTCTGCCCTGGTTCCGCGACACGCGCAACCCTTACCTGCTGGCGGCGCGCCGGGCGCACAAGATGCACCACAAGCACCTGGGCCGTGAGCACGGTGAGTGCTTCGGCATGCTGGTGTTCCCGATCCGGTTCCTCAGGGAGATGCGCCGTCGCCGCGGCACTTCAGGGGTCGCGCCTCAGGGGCAGGCCTCCATGCGCATGGGCACCTCCACATCTGCAGGGCTGAGGTAGGGGATGTCCAACGCCAGACCGCGCACCAGGAGCAGGGCCGCCATAAGGGCATAGCCTGCGGGCGCCCAGCGGGTGAGGCGGGCCCGGAACCGGGCACCGAGCGACACGCCAGCGAACCGCACGGCCACCAAGGCAGGCCAGGTGCCCGCCCCGAAGGCGGCCATGAACAGCGCACCGTCCATCGGTCCTTCCTGCGCAAGCGCACCAGCCACGGCCACGTACACCATCCCGCAGGGCAGAAGTCCATTGAACAGGCCGGTGAGGAACACCGCGGATGCACTGCTCCTGCGAAGGCGGCGTGCGACCGCGGAACGAAGATGGGCCACCCAGGCCGCAGGCACCCAGGGGCGATGCAGGAGGGCGGAAAGGGCCGGCACCACCAGTACGGCGAGCATGAGCACGGCCAGCGCGATCGCAACGAAGCGCTGGATGCCGGCCAGGCCCAGACCGCGACCGAACAGCCCGAACAGGGCCCCGATGGCCATGTAGGTGGTCACCCGACCCATGTTGAGGAGCACGGTGGTCCGCACCGGTGCGCCGCCCTGGCCCACGGCCAGATGCAACGGGCCGCACATGGCCACACAGTGAGCGCTGCCCAGCAGACCCAGAACGAAGGCCGGAACGAGCACGGCGATCACGGCACCACGATGCGTTCCTCCACCAGGCCCGTGCCCGTCGGACCGGTCCATTCAAGCTCCGCCTTGTACATCCCGCGCAAGAGGTCGTTCACCGGCACGGCGCACCGGCCATCCGCGCGGCACAGCACCTCATACGCCCGGTCGGCTCGTTCATCGGACGGCCGCTGCAGACGGAGGGTGGCGCGCGCCGGTGCGTCACCTTGGAACGCGATGTGGAGCGAATCGCCCTCCACCTGGAAGGCCACGCGGTCCGCCCCCGCGCGATGGAGCTTATCGAGCCGCTCCTGGTAGCGGAGCTCCTGGGCGTAATAATCCTCCGCCACGAGCTGCTCCTGCTCCTGGATGGCCTTGACCATGAATCCCGCCATCAGCGCGATGAACGCCATCATGGTGAGCGTGACCCCTGTTCCCCAGCTGAATCTCATGGTGTGTTGGTGTTGATGGGTCCGACGAAGGTGGTGGACACATCCTCCAGCAGACGGTCGTCGGTATAAACCCCGATGTTGACCTTGGTCTTCATGCCGCTCATGGCCGAAGGGTCCAGGATGATGAACAGGCTGCCCTGCGCCAGCGCCGCGGGTTGCAGCTCGATCTCCTTGCCCACCAGCTCGATGGAACCCTCCACGTTCTCCAGGACGAAGCGGATGGGCATGTCGCGGGAGGTCTTGTTCACCACCTTGTAGTTGTACAGGTTGCTGATGCGTCCGTCCGGGCGGGTCTGGTAGAGCATCCCGGGTGTCCGCAGCACGGTGGTCTCCACATCGCTGCGGAGTACGATGAGGGTGAGGATGACCGCGATGAGCACGGTGAGGACGGCACTGTAGGCCTTCATGCGGCCGGTCCAGCGGAACGGCTTCCGGTCCGCGATCTCCGCCTCACTGGCGTAGCGGATCAGTCCCTTCGGCAGGCCGACCGAGCTCATCATGTGATCGCAGGCATCGATGCAGGCGGTGCAGTTCACGCACTCGAGCTGGGTGCCGTTGCGGATGTCGATGCCCGTGGGGCACACGTGCACACAGGCCTTGCAGTCGATGCAATCGCCCTTTCCGACGGACCCGCGGTCCTCGCCTTTGCGGAAGTGGGCGCGTTGTTCGCCGCGGACCCGGTCGTAGGCGATCACCACCGACTGGCGGTCGAGCAACACGCCCTGCAACCGGCCGTACGGGCACACGGTGGTGCATACCTGTTCGCGCATGAAGGCGAAGACCCCGTAGAAGACCAGCGAGAAGCCGAACATGGCGGCAAGCCCGCCCAGATGCCGCCCGGGCGGTTCGGAGACGATCTGGATCAGCCTGTCGCTGCCGATGATGTAGCCCAGAAAGGTGTTGCCGATGATGAAGGCCACCAGGAAGAACAGGACATGCTTGGCCGACTTGCGCATCAGCTTGTCCCCGTCCAGTTCGCGTTTGTTCAGGGCCTGCTGCTGCTTCCAATCGCCCTCGATCCAGTACTCGATCCGCCGGTACACCAGCTCCATGAAGATGGTCTGTGGGCAGGCCCACCCGCAGAACAAGCGGCCGAAGGCCACGGTGAACAGGGCGATGAAGACGATGCTGGCGATGAAGCCGAGGACGAAGAGATGGATGTCCTGGGGCCAGAAGGTCTGGCCGAGGATGACGAAACGACGGCCCAGCACATCCAGCTGCAACAACGGCTCCCCGCTGATGCGCAGGAAGGGCCCCACCAGCAGGAAGGCGAGCAGGGTGTAGCCGAACGCCAGGCGTCGGTTGAACCACTTCCCTGAAGGCTTCTTCGGATAGACCCAGACCCGCTTGCCCTGCTTGTCGACCGTCGCGATGGAATCGCGAAAGCTCTCGTCCACGGCCGGGTTCCCTTCCTTGCTCTTCATGTCACTTGAGGGCCGCCACGGCGATGCTGTCCGCTGCGACCACCGCGGCACTGTCCGCCGGTGCTGTCGTGGTCGCGTCCTTCCACAGCTCGCCCTCCGGGGCCTTGGCGTTCGGCGGGTTGGAACCGTGGAGCTTCAGGATGTAGCTGGCCACGGCCTGCATCTCCACGGGCTTGAGCTGGGTCTTCCAGGCGATCATGCCCTTCTCCGGCACCCCGTATTTGATGGTCTTGAAGATGTTGTGGATGCCGCCACCGTGCTTCCAATGGTCATCGGTGAGGTTCGGTCCCACACCGCCCTCACCCGCACCGCCGTGGCAGGCCTTGCAATAGGCCTCGTAAGTGGCCCGTCCACCTGCGATGGAGGCATCATCCGTGAGCGCTGTCACGTTGGTCTCATCCACCATGCCGGCGAACTGCGCCAGATAGGCGTCCACATCGGCCTTGGCCTGGGCCATCTCCTGCCGATACTCCTCTTCCTGGGTGGGCCATATGTCGAACACGTGCACGTTCAGCAGGAACACGACGCTCCAGATCACCGTGCCATAGAAGAGCCAGAGCCACCAGGGCGGCAGCACGTTGTCCAGTTCACGGATGCCGTCATACTCATGGTGCATCAGCACATCCTTCTCCTGCTCCACCTTCACCGAGCGGGTGAGGCGCTGGAGGATGGTGTCGGCGAAGGTGGGACCCTCTTCGGCCGCCGGCGCGTCGACGTCCACGTTGCCCGACAGCGTGCGGGCCATTCCGCGCACCACGGAGAGCTGGCCCACGATGATGGCGAACAGGATCGCGTTGATGGCGATCAACCACCACATGAGTGCCTGCACGGAGATGAGCGCCGTAGCCATGCCGGTGGCCGCGTGCAGATCGGAGGAGGCACCGAGCCCGAGCAGGACGGGCAGCACGGCGGCGCGTCGGCCCTTCAGGTAGTCGGCCCACGCGGTGCCCGTGCCGCCCAGGGTGCGCAGGATGCCGGACAGCGAAAGAATGATCACCACCTGCAGCACGGCGACCGCGAGCAGCAGATAGGCGGTCTCCATGGAGGCCGGTGCGGATGCGGCGGTGATGGCGGCGTCGGTGGCCTGCGCCCGACCCAGGGTGGTGCTGAGCATGGCTGCTCCGAGCGGCAGCAGGCGTTCCTTCCAGGAGGTCATGGTCTTCATGGATGAAGCGTTCGATCGGTGGGGATGTCGGAGAAGGGAAGCTCCTCCAGGTGCTTGATGCGACGCCGGTCGCTCGTGAGCACCAACAGGCTGGCGGCGACGAACACCGTCAGGAAGATCACGAAAGCCAGGAGCGGGAAGAGGTCCACACCCTCGATCGTGTTCAGGTGGTGCTTGATGAACTTCAGCATGAGCGTTCGGGTCTTCGGGTGATCACTTCGCGGCGGTGGCCTGTGCCGGGGCCTTCGGACGGATGTCCGTGCCCAGGCGCTGGAGGTAGGCGATCAGCGCCACGATCTCAAGTTCAGCGCTCGTCTCGATCTTGTCCTTCCTGAGGCTGGCGACGATGGCATCGGCCTGTGCCGACAGGTCCGCGTTCGCCTGGTCCGCGTAGCCCTCCGGATACGGCACACCAAGGGTCTGCATCGCACGGATCTTGGCGGGCGTGCTGGCCACATCGATGGGCTTCTCATACAGCCAGGGGTAGGCCGGCATCAGCGAACCGGCGCTCATGCTCGTGGGGTCGAACATGTGGTAGTAGTGCCAGCTGTCGGGATACTTGCCTCCCACACGGTGCAGGTCGGGTCCGGTGCGCTTGCTGCCCCACTGGAAGGGGTGATCGTAAACGAACTCGCCCGCCTTGCTGTACTCCCCATAGCGCTCGGTCTCGCTGCGGAAGGGCCGTACCATCTGGGAGTGGCAGGTGTAGCAGCCTTCCCGGACGTAGATGTCCCTTCCCTGCAGTTCGAGCGGTGTGTAGGGCTTCACGCTGGCGATGGTGGGCACATTGCTCTTGATCAGGAAGGTGGGCACGAGCTCGAAGACCCCTCCGATGGCCACCAGTACGAGGCTCACCACGAGCATCTGGATGGGTCGGCGCTCGATCCAGCGGTGCCAGTGACCGGCGCTCTCCCCGGCATACGTCTTCTCCAAGGCGGGGGCCTCGGCCTCCTCGTCCTTGATCAGACGGCCGGCGGCCACGGTACGCCACACGTTGTAGACCATCAGCAGGGCGCCGGTGAGGTACAGCGTTCCACCCAGGCCGCGCAGCCAGTAGGCGTACTTGATCTGCAGCACGGTGTCCAGGAAGTTCTTGTACACCAGGTAGCCGTCCGGGGTGAACTGCTTCCACATCAGGCTCTGGGTGAACCCTGCGAAATAGAGGGGTACGGCGTAGAACACGATGCCGAGGGTGCCGATCCAGAAATGCGCGTTGGCCAGACCCTTGCTGTACAGCTTGGTCCCGAAGAGGCGCGGCACCAGCCAGTACACCATGCCGAAGGTGAAGAAGCCGTTCCAGCCGAGGCCACCGACGTGCACGTGAGCGATGGTCCAGTCCGTGAAGTGGCTGATGCTGTTGAAGAACTTGGTGCTCAGCAACGGCCCTTCGAGCGTGGCCATGCCATAGCAGGTGATGGCCACCACGAAGAACTTCAGGATGGGATCCTCACGCACACGGTCCCACGCACCGCGCAGCGTGAGCAGGCCGTTGAGCATGCCGCCCCAACTGGGCGCGATGAGCATGATGCTGAAGACGGTGCCGAGGCTCTGTGCCCAGTCCGGAAGCGAACTGTAGATGAGGTGGTGCGGACCGGCCCAGATGTAGATGAAGATGAGCGCCCAGAAGTGGATGATGGAGAGCTTGTAGCTGTACACCGGTCGGTTGGCCGCCTTGGGCATGAAGTAGTACATCAACCCCAGGTAGGGCGTGGTGAGGAAGAAGGCCACGGCGTTGTGGCCGTACCACCACTGCACGAGCGCATCCTGCACACCCGCATACCAGCTGTAGCTCTTGAAGAGGTTCACGGGCACCTCGAAGCTGTTCACGATGTGCAGCATGGCCACGGTGACCCATGTGGCGATGTAGAACCAGATGGCCACGTAGAGGTGACGCTCCCGCCGCTTGAGGATGGTGCCGAACATGTTGACACCGAAGACCACCCAGATGAGCGTGATGGCGATGTCGATCGGCCACTCCAGTTCAGCATACTCCTTGCCGGTGGTGAGCCCCAGCGGCAGGCTGATGGCGGCGGCGGCGATGATCAGCTGCCAGCCCCAGAAATGCACCCAGCTCAGCAGGTCGCTGAACATGCGGGCCTTCACCAACCGCTGGAGGCTGTAATAGACGCCGGCGAAGATGCCGTTGCCCACGAAGGCGAAGATCACCGCGTTGGTGTGCAATGGGCGCAGGCGGCCGAAGGACAGCCACTCGGCGATGTTCCAGGAGGGGATCACCATCTGGAAGGCCGCCGTGAGGCCGACGAGCATGCCCACGATGCCGAAAAGGATCGTGGCCATCAGGAAGGCGTTCACGATCTTGTTGTCATACTTGAAACGCTCGATCATCGCTTCACTTGGTGTTGTTCGACGGGTTGGTGGGGACGGCCGGCCGGTCATCACCCAGCATGCGCACGGCGGGCGACCGGTCGTCCTCGTACTGACCGGAGCGCACCGCCCATGCGAAAGCGGCCAGGAACACCACCGCCACGATGGTGCTGGCCGCGATCAGAAGAAAGATGACGCTCATGGGGCTCGGTCCGGGCCCAAAAGTCACGGACGTGTCATGCACAAGGGCTGACGGACCTCACCGGGCCGGCTGACTTTCGTCAGTTCCGCATGCCAAGCCCCAGACGGCGGGCACGGAGCCACACGGCGAGCGAGACGAAGCCGACCACCGTCACGGAGCTGAGCGGCATCAGGATCGCGGCGATCAGGGGGGTCAAGTGGCCGCTGACCGCAAAGCTGACACCGGTGATGTTGTACCCGAGGGAGAGCAACAGGCTGGCCCGCACGATCCGGCGTGCGCTGCGTGCCAGGCGCAAGGCGGCCGGCAGGTCCCCGAAGGCCCTCACATCGAGGATCGCATCGCTGGCCGGGGTCAGGGCGGCGCTCGTTTCGCTCACCGTGATGCCCACGTCGCTCTGGCGCAGTGCGCCGGCATCGTTCAGTCCGTCGCCGACCATCATCACCCGCCGCCCCTTGGCCTGCAAGCCACGAACGAACACCGCCTTGTCCGCCGGCGAGCACCCCGTACGGACCTGATGCGGGGCGAAGACCTCGGCCACGTCCTTGTCCACCGACAGGTCGCCGGTCAGGAGATAGGTATCCGTGAGGCAGGCGGTGGCCGCCACCGTGGTGGCCATGCCCGACCGCGCCCGCTTGCTGATCTCGAAATGGCCCAGATGGGCCCCGTCCACCGACACATGCACATGTGCGGCCCCGTTGGCCCTGGACCGCTCCTTACCACCCGTGAAGGCGGCCGTACCGATGCGCACCTCCTGGCCGTCGACCTCGCCACGGATGCCCGCGCCCACCTCCTCCACCACCCCGCTCGCCACGCCGGCCTGCCCGCGCAGGTGGTGGTACAGCACCGCGCTGAGCGGGTGCAGGCTGTTGTGGGCAAGGCTTCGCACGCACGCCAGGACCGCCGGGTCCGGTGGGGGACCAACGAACCGAACAGCATGGGCCTCGCGTTCCGTGAGGGTGCCCGTCTTGTCGAACACCGCAGTGTCCACGGAGGCGATGCGCTCCACCACCTCCGCATCACGGAGGAAGAGGCCGCGACGGCCCAACAAGCGGATGGTATGGCCATAGGTGAATGGCATGCTGAGGGCCAGGGCGCAGGGACACGCCACGATGAGCACCGCGGTCACCACCGGCCACACCTGCGCGGCATCACGCCCCCACCAGTAGAGGCCGGCACCGATGGCCAGCAGGACCACGGCCACCGTGAAGCGCCGGGCCACGGCATCGATGAGGCGGGGCATGCCGGGGCGCTCGGCACCTGCCGCATGCTCCTCCCATAACCGCTTCAGGTGGCTGTCCGCGAAGGCGCGAAGCACCTGCAGTTCGATCGCGGCGCCACGCTGTCGTCCGCCCGCCTTCACCAGATCGCCGGGAGCGCGGCGCATGGGCAGCGGCTCACCGGTGATGAAGCTGTTGTCGATGTGCCCCTCGCCCGACACGAGCACCGCATCCACGGGCACGAGTTCCTGGTCGCGCACCACGATACGGTCACCGGGCCGCAGGTCGCCCACGGCCACGGGCACCTCCGCATCGCCCGTCCGGCGAAGCACCACCAAGGGAAGAAAGTCGTTCAGACCACGGTCGAAGCTCAGCGCACCATAGGTGTAGGCCTGGTACCAGCGGCCCACGAGCAGGAAGAACAGCAGGCCGGCGAGCGAATCGAAGTAGCCCGGACCGACGCCCATCACCACGTCCCACACACTGCGTGCGAACAGGGCGATGATGCCGAGCGCAATGGGCTGGTCGATGTTGACCTGTCGCGTGCGCAGCCCCGCCCAGGCCGAGCGGAAATAGTCCGTGCTGCTGAAGAGCACGACCGGCAGTGAGAACACCAGGCTGAGGAACTGGAAACCCCGCTTCAACTGGTCGTCGCTCACATCGGCGCCCAGGTATTCCGGGAAGCTGAAGAGCATGATGTTGCCGAAGGCGAACGCGGCGACGCCGAGCCTGAGGTACAGGATGCGGGGGACCCGCGACCCGCGCTCTCCTGCTGCGGCCTTTCCCCGCCCGTCCAACGAAGGGCCGTAGCCCAGCCTGCGCAACAGCTCCACCAGCCCGCGGAGGCTCATCCGCTCTTCACGGAACGTGACGGTGAGCTCCTTGGTCGTGAACCGCACGCGGGACCGAAGGATGGCCGCGTCGATGCGCTGCAGGTGTTCCAGCAGCCAGATGCAGCTGCTGCAGTGCATCTGTGGGATGTGGAAGGTGATCCGTGTGATGCCGTCCTCGCTGTACTCCACCAGCCGGTCGCGCACCTCCGGAAGGTCGAACAGCTCGGCCCGCATGGCCTGGCCATCCTGCTCCACCCGGGCACCCGGGCGCTCCGTAAGGGCGTAATAGTCGCAGAGCCCGCTCTCCTGGAGCAACCCATAGACCGCATGACAACCCTGGCAGCAGAAATCGTGGTCCTCCGCCTTCAGGTGATCGGTCCCGCAGACGTCGCCGCAATGGTAACAGCGCACCACCTCCTTCACCTGTTGCGGCATGGCACGAAGGTCCGACCGGTGCCGCCGCATGGAAGCTGACGCGCGTCATGCCCGGCGGCCGCACACGATCATGTGTTGAACCTGCACGGGACAGGTTCCCCGGGGAGAGCCTGGTCCCGGTACTTTTGCTGGACCCCGGTCCCCATGGAACAGCACATCCAGCGCATCGGCAGCTACCTGAGCCACCTTGTCCGTGCGCGGGGTCCGCACGGCATCCACTCCCCCTTCGTGTACACCTTGATCACCGAGGTGCTGAGGAACGACCACGAGCGTCCGGAATTCCAGGCCATCGAGCAGCTGCGCGACGAATTGCTGTCGAGCGACCGCACCATCGAGGTGAACGATCTGGGGGCCGGTTCACGCGTGCTTGATCATCCCGTGCGGCAGGTGGCCGACATGGCGCGCACGGCCATGAAGCCGCCGCGCCAGGCCCGCCTTCTGTTCCGTCTGGCCCGGTATTTCGACCCCGCCACGGTGCTGGAGCTCGGCACCTCGTTCGGCCTCACCACGCTCTACCTCGCGCTCGGTGCGGAGCACGGCGAGGTGACGACGATCGAGGGCTGCCCACGCACCTTTCAGATCGCCAAGCATCACGTCGAGCGCTCCGGCCTGGCCAACATCCATCCGGTGCTTGGCGCCTTCAGGACGCGGCTGCCCGATGTCCTGCGCACCATGGAGCGCCTGGACATGGCCTTCATCGACGGTCACCATGAGAAGGCGGCCACGCTGGACCTCTTCGAGCGCTGCCTGGCAAAAGCGCATCCCGGCTCACTGTTCGTCCTGGATGATATCCACTGGAGCCGCGGCATGGAGGAGGCCTGGGAGGCGGTGAAGTCCCACCCGCGGGTGACCGTGACCATCGACCTCTATGACCTCGGGCTGGTGTTCTTCCGTGCCGAACAAGCGCCCCAGCATTTCCGTTCCCGCTACTGATCGCCCGGGACCGTGAGAGGCGGTCCTTCACACGAACCGAACGCCACCGCACATGAGGATCTACACGCGCACCGGGGACAAAGGAGAGACCGGCCTGCTGGGCGGAGAGCGCGTGACCAAGAGCGACGGGCGCATCGAGGCGTACGGCACGGTGGACGAGCTGAACAGCCATCTGGGCCTGCTGCGCGACCAGGCCCCGGAGGAGCATCGCGCGCTGCTGGAGGACATCCAGAACACCTTGTTCGCGCTGGGCTCGCGACTGGCCTGTGCTTCGGATGCGGACGCGGAACGGTTCAAGCTGCCTCCGATCGGCGAGGCGCATGTGAAGGGCCTGGAGGAGGCCATGGACGCCATGGACCGCGAACTGGCCCCCATGCGGAACTTCATCCTCCCGGGCGGCCATCCCTGCGTGTCGCAGGCCCACATCTGCCGCACGGTGTGCCGCCGGGCCGAACGCAGGGTGGTCGAGCTGGCGACGCTGACCCCCATCCCGCAGGTGCTCGTGGAATACCTGAACCGGCTGAGCGATCTGCTGTTCGTCCTCGCACGGCACATCGGTCTGCGGCTGCAGGTGGCCGAGATCCCTTGGAAGCCGCGCGGCTGAAGGACCGGTGGTGAGGCCTTCACCGGGTGTGCCGGCCGGTTGAAAACTACCCGGTGGCGGCTGGGGCATCCGGTTATATTTGCGCCCGTTTTACCGGAACGAGCAACCCGCGCACGATGTATTGGACACTGGAACTGGCCTCCTACCTGGAGGATGCGCCTTGGCCGGCCACCAAGGATGAGCTCATTGATTTCGCGATGCGTACAGGCGCCCCCCTCGAAGTGGTGGAGAACCTGCAGGCCATCGAGGACGATGAGGAGGTGTTCGAGAGCATCGAGGACATCTGGCCGGACTACCCCTCCAAGGAGGATTTCTTCTTCAACGAGGACGAGTATTGATCGGACCGCTCCCCCACCTGAGGACCCCCGGTATGCCCGGGGGTCTTTCGTTGGCGGCTGCCAGATCGGCGCGACCCACCCGGCGGCATGGTCCGTGCACGCTCCATCAGCCCTAACTTCGCGCGCTTCCGCCCGCCCCCGGACCGCCAGGCGGCGCCATCCCTGCATCCAGCCATGATAGGAGCCTTCAACAAAGCCATCAAGTCCATTTTCGGTGACAAGGCCACGCGCGACCTCAAGGAGGTGGCCCCGCTGGTCGAACAGGTGAAGGCCCGCTACGCCGAGCTCGCCGCGCTGGACCACGACGGGCTGCGCGCGCGCACCGCCGCCCTCCGCGAACGCATCCGCGAGCGGATCAAGGCGGACCAGGACCAGGCCGACCAGCTCCGCGCGGAGATCGACGCCGATCCGGGCATGGACATCCATGCGCGGGAGGGGCGCTACCAGCAGATCGACAAACTGGAGGCCGCCACGGTGGCCGCCATCGAGGAGGTGCTCGCCGAGATCCTCCCGGAGGCCTTCGCGATCGTCAAGGACACCGCCCGCCGGTTCAAGGAGAACCCGGAGCTGCGCGTCCAGGCCACGGCGATGGACCGTGAGCTCGCCGCCCGGCGGGACAGCGTGCGCATCGAAGGGGAACAGGCCGTCTGGCGCAACAGCTGGGTGGCCGCAGGCAGCACCATCACCTGGGACATGGTGCACTACGATGTGCAGTTGATCGGCGGCACCGCCCTGCACAAGGGGCGTATCGCGGAAATGGGTACCGGCGAAGGCAAGACGCTTGTGGCCACCCTGCCGGTCTTCTTGAACGCGCTGGCGGGTCGAGGGGTTCACGTGGTCACCGTGAACGACTACCTGAGCAAGCGGGACAGCGAGTGGATGGGGCCGATCTACGAGTTCCACGGCCTCAGCGTGGACTGCATCGACAAGCACCAGCCCAACAGCGCCGAGCGCCGCAACGCCTACCTGGCCGACATCACCTTCGGCACCAACAACGAATTCGGCTTCGACTACCTGCGCGACAACATGGCCCATGCGCCCAGCGCGCAGGTGCAGCGAAAGCACCATTTCGCGATCGTGGACGAGGTGGACAGCGTCCTCATCGACGATGCCCGCACCCCGCTCATCATCAGCGGCCCCACGCCCAAGGGCGAGGTGCACCAGTTCGACGAGTACAAGCCGCGCGTGGAGCGCCTTTACGCGGCTCAGAAGCAACTGGTGACCAAGCTCCTCGCCGAGGCCAAGGAGTTGCTGAAGGGGCTCGGCGACGGAAGCATCAGCAAGGATGCGCAAGAGCGCGGCGGACTGGCCTTGCTCCGCGCCCACCGCGGCCTGCCGAAGAACTCGGCGCTCATCAAGTTCCTCAGCGAGCCCGGCGTCCGGGCCCTTCTCCAGCGCACCGAGAACCACTATCTGCAGGACCAGGCCAAGGAGATGCCGAAGGTGGATCAGGAGCTCTTCTTCGTCATCGAGGAGAAGCACAACCAGATCGAGCTCACCGAGAAAGGCGTGGACCTGATCAGCGGCGATGTGCAGGACGCCCAGTTCTTCATCCTGCCCGACGTGGGTGCCACCATCGCCGAGATCGAGCGCGGCGGCGCGGCCCTCGAAGAGAAGGCGCGCCGGAAGGATGACCTGCTTCGGGAGTTCGGGATCAAGAGCGAGCGCATCCACACGGTGAACCAGCTGATCCGCGCCTACGCCCTGTTCGAGAAGGACGTGGAGTACGTGGTGATGGACGGCAAGGTGAAGATCGTGGACGAGCAGACCGGCCGCATCATGGAGGGCCGCCGCTACAGCGACGGGCTGCACCAGGCCATCGAGAGCAAGGAGAAGGTGAAGGTGGAGGCCGCCACGCAGACCTACGCCACCATCACCCTGCAGAACTACTTCCGCATGTACCACAAGCTGGCCGGCATGACCGGTACGGCCGAAACGGAGGCGCAGGAGTTCTGGGACATCTACAAGCTCGACGTGATGGTGATCCCCACCAACCGCCCCGTGGTCCGCAAGGACAACGAGGACATGGTGTTCAAGACCAAGCGGGAGAAGTACACCGCGGTGATCGAGGAGATCGTGAAGCTCCAGGGCGAGGGCAGGCCCGTGCTGGTGGGCACCACCAGCGTGGAGGTGAGCGAGCTGATGAGCAAGATGCTCACGATGCGGGGCATCAAGCACAACGTACTGAACGCCAAACAGCACGCCCGCGAGGCCGAGATCGTGGCCCACGCGGGGCTGGCGGGCACCGTGACCATCGCCACCAACATGGCCGGTCGCGGAACGGACATCAAGCTCGGTCCCGGCGTGAAGGAGGCCGGCGGCCTGGCCATCATCGGCACGGAAAAGCACGAGAGCCGCCGGGTGGACCGCCAGTTGCGCGGTCGCAGCGGCCGACAGGGCGACCCGGGTTCCTCCCAGTTCTACATCAGCCTGGAGGACGACCTCATGCGCCTGTTCGGCAGCGAGCGGATCGCCAAGTTGATGGACACCCTGGGCCTCAAGGAGGGCGAGGTGATCCAGCACGCCATGGTGACCCGCAGCATCGAACGCGCCCAGAAGAAGGTGGAGGAGAACAACTTCGGCATCCGCAAGCGCCTGCTGGAGTACGATGATGTGATGAACAGCCAGCGTACGGTGATCTACAAGCGCCGCAACCATGCGCTGTTCGGCGAGCGCCTGAAGCTGGACATCATGAACATGTTCCACGACGTCGCCCAGGGCATCGTGGACCAGTACCACGAGGCCGGCGATCACGAGGGGTTCCAACTGGAGCTCTTCCGACGGCTTCACTGCGAGAGCCCCGTGCCGGCCGACGCGTTCCGCAAGGCGGACCGCGACACCCTGGTGGACCAGGTGATGGAGGCGGCGCTCGCCGCCTATGGCCGGCGCACCAATGAGCTCGCACGCCAGGCCCTGCCGGTGATCAGCGACGTCTTCCTCAACCAGGGCGCGCAGTACGAGAACATCGTGGTGCCGATCACGGACGGGATCAAGACCATGCAGGTGGTGGCCAACCTGGAGCGCTGTTACCGGTCCGAAGGAAGGGAACTGGCGGCCAGTGTGGAGAAGTACATCACGCTGGCGGTGATCGACCACGAGTGGAAGGAGCACCTGCGGGAGATGGACGACCTGCGCCGCAACGTGCAGAACGCAAGTCTTGAACAGAAGGACCCCCTGCTCATCTACAAGCTGGAGAGCTTCAACCTCTTCAAGGACATGGTGGAGCGCATCAACGCTGACGTCATTGGCTTCCTCAGCGGGGCCGGGTTGCCCACGGCGCAGCCCAACGTGCAACAGGCCCAGGCCCCCCGTGCCCCGCAGCAGCGCTTGCAGACCAGCCGCACCGATGTACCGAACTACGCGGGCAGCAGCACCAGTGCCGCTCCGCGTACCGCACCCGCGCCGCCTCGTGCCGCTCCGCCGCCTTCGCAGGCCGGGCCACCTCGTCCGGCGCAGCCCGTTCGCGTGGAGAAGAAGGTGGGCCGGAACGACCCCTGCCCGTGCGGCAGCGGGAAGAAGTTCAAGCAGTGCCACGGCAAGGAGGGCTGATCGGAACCCTGCATAACGGCGAAGGCCCCGGAGGTCCCGGGGCCTTCATCCTATGGTATGGCGTCTGGTTCGTTCAGAAATCCACGGGCAGCCGCATCTGCACCCGCACGGGTCGACCCTTCTCACGGCCAGGGTCCCAGGCCGGCGTGGACCGCAGGGCATCCACCACCTTCTCATCGATGAGGGGGTCCTGCCCCTTCACCACCTTCACATCGGAAAGTGCTCCGTTCTTCTCCACGATGAAGCTGGCCGTCACTTGGGCCTTCATCCGTTGCTCCTCATCACCCGAGACCTTCCGACGGATATAGCGGACAAGGGCCTTCTCACCACCAGGGTAGTTGGGCATGCTCTGAGCCCTTGTATACACGATGTCGGCCAGCGGTTCGGGGTCGTATACCTTCTCCGCGAGAGGGCGTCCCCAGGCATCATATCGCTCCCACACGCCTGACTTCAATCCCTCGGTGTAATCACCCGAGCTTTCCACCTTGCCGTTGGCATGGTAGTACGTGAAGTGGCCGTGCTCGATGGTGAGCTGTTGGTCGAGATAGCGGCCTTCGGCCTTCAACTTACCGTCCATCGCATAGGTGCGGCCGATGAAATACTGGCCCTCCATGCCCTCCCAGATGCGGTAGAAGGTGGCCTTGCGGCCGGTGGTGCGCTCCAGATGCTCGTCAAGGAAGATGCGCTCCGGGTCCTGCGCGGCCGCCCCCGTCAGGGAGAGCAGGAATGCCGCGATGGTGGCGGAGGACAGGGAAAGCAGCGTGATGCGCACGGCGTTGAGGTTGGGGCCCGGTCGATCCGGACGTACCCTCATACGGGGTGGCGGCCGCAGGGTTACACGCCGCCTCAACCGGCCCAGCCCTCGCGGTCCAGGCTGCGGTACTGGATGGCCTCGGCCAGGTGCTCGGTGCGGATGTCCGCGCTGTCGGCCAGGTCGGCGATGGTGCGCGCCACCTTCAGGATGCGGTCATATGCACGGGCACTGAGACCGAGCCGCTCCATCGCCCGCTCCAGCAGCGCCTTGCCGGCGTCATCGATGCGACAGATGCTCCGCAGCTGCTGGCTGCTCATCTGCGCGTTGCTGTGCAGCCCGATGCCGGCGAACCGCCGCTGTTGCGCCTCACGCGCGCGCACCACGCGCTTCCGCACCTCGGCGCTCCGTTCGGTGCTGCGCTCCGCGCTCAGTTCGCTGAACGGCACCGGCGTCACCTCGATGTGGATGTCGATCCGGTCCAGCAGCGGGCCGCTGATGCGCGTGAGGTACTTCTGCACCACACCGGGAGCGCACACGCACTCCTTCTCCGGGTGGTTGTGGAAGCCGCAGGGACAGGGGTTCATCGCGGCCACCAACATGAAGCTCGCCGGGTATTCCACGGTGAAGCGGGCACGGGAGATGGTGACCACCCGGTCCTCCAAGGGCTGGCGCAGCACCTCCAGCACGGTACGCTTGAACTCGGGCAGCTCATCCAGAAAGAGGACGCCGTTGTGCGCCAGGCTGATCTCTCCAGGCTGGGGATGGCTGCCGCCACCCACGAGCGCCACATCGCTGATGGTATGGTGCGGCGAGCGGAAGGGGCGCACGCTCAACAGGCTGTCCTCCTTGCGCAGCTTGCCGGCCACGCTGTGGATCTTGGTGGTCTCCAACGCCTCCTCGATGTGCAGTGGCGGCAGGATCGTGGGCAGCCGCTTGGCCAGCATGGTCTTGCCCGCGCCCGGCGGACCGATGAGGATGATGTTGTGCCCGCCGGCGGCGGCGATCTCGAAGGCCCGCTTGATGTTCTCCTGGCCCTTCACGTCGGCGATGTCCACCGGGTACGACCGGCTGCTGGCCGCGAACTCGGCGGCGATGTCCACATGCTCGGGTTCCACGGTCGGTCCACCCTCCAGGATGCCGATGACCTCCCGCAGGTGGGTGACACCGTACACGGTGAGGCCTTCGACGATGGCCGCCTCGCGGCCGTTCTCCTTGGGCACGATCACGCCCTTGAAGCCGCTGCGCTTGGCTTCGATGGCGATGGGCAGGGCGCCCTTGATCGGGCGGACACCACCGTCCATCGACAGTTCACCCATGATGAGGAAGTCCGGGAACCGGTCCGTGGGGATCTGGCCCGTGCTGCCCAGAATGCCCACGGCCATGGGCAGGTCGTACGCCGAACCCTCCTTGTGCACGTCGGCCGGGGCCAGGTTGATCACCGTGCGCTTGCCACGCGGGAAATCGAGGCCGCAGCTGCGCACGGCGTTGTCCATGCGATGATAGCTCTCCTTCACGGCGTTGTCCGGCAACCCCACCAGGTAGAACTTCACCCCTTTGGTGACATTGACCTCCGCCGTGACGATGGTGGCGTTGATGCCGAAGACCGCGCTGCCGAAGACCTTGACCAGCATGCCCCTCAGTTCAGCTCCCGCTCGATGTGATCGATGAAGGCGTGGATCACCTTGATGTGCACTTCCTGGATCCGGTCGGCGTATCCGTTGTGGGGCACACGCACTTCCACGGTGCACAGGTCGGCCAGCTTTCCGCCGTCCTTGCCGGTGAGGCCGATGACATGCATGCCCTTCTCGCGGGCCACCTCGGCGGCACGCAGCACGTTGGGGCTGTTGCCGCTGGTGCTGATGGCGAGCAGCACATCGCCCTCGCGTCCATGCGCCTGTACGAACCGCGCGAACACGTGCTCGAAGCCGTGGTCGTTGCCCACGCAGGTGAGGTGGCTGGGATCGCTGATGCTCAAGGCTGCGATGGGCGGGCGGTCGTCGCGGTAGCGGCCGGTAAGCTCTTCGGCGAAGTGCATGGCATCGCACATGCTGCCGCCGTTCCCGCAGCTGATCACCTTGGCCCCCTGCTTGAGGCAATAGGACATGAAGGCGGAGGCCTGCTCCACGGCGGCGAGGTTGGCCGGGTCGGCCAGGAAGCGCGCAAGCACGTCGGCGGCCTCGGTGAAATGGGTGCGGATGCGGTCGTTGCTCATGGGATCAAAGATGCGGCAGAACGCAGGGCCGTGCCGGTCCCCGCCCCGGCCGGACGGGCATCCCCGGTATGGCCTTGAACGGGCCGGGCTTCAGCTCGTGCCGCTCGCATCATGCGCCTCGAACGTCGGAATATCCGTCAACATGTCGCCCGAAAAGATGGCGGATCGGATCCGGTCCCGCAAGCCCCGCGGAAGGTGCTCAGCGGCTGGCGCGCTGGTCCAGGATGCGCATGGCCTCGATGCCGCGCTCTAGAAAGGCCTGGTACTCGGCCACATCAGGTGTGTAGGCCACCGGATCGGTGAGCAGCTCGCCTTCCGGGCTCAGCAGCGCATAGAACGGTTGTGAGCTGATCTGGAAGGTCTCCGCCTGCACCGTGCTCCACTTGTTGCCCATGGTGACGATGGGCTTCTGCTTGCCGGAAGAGGTCTTGTAGATGTGCTGCTGCTCCTTCGGCAGTTCCTGCTTGTCGTCCACATAGAGCGACACGAGCACGTAGCGGTCCTTGATCAGGTCGTACACCTCCGGCTCGGGCCAGACATGCTCCTCCATCTTGCGGCAGTTCACGCAGGCATATCCGGTGAAATCGAGCAGGAGCGGCTTGCCCGTGGCCTGGGCCTGGGCCTGGGCGGCGTCCAGATCGTGGTAGCAATCCAGATTGTGCGGGCAGTGTTTCGGGAAGATCCAACTGTACCCTACGGGCGGCGCCAGCCCGCTCATCAGCTTGAGGGTGTGGAAGGTGTTGGTATCCGCGTTGTAGCGGAAACCGAGGGCGAGGTAGCCCGTGGTGACGGCGAAGAGGGCGGTGAAGGCCCACCGTGGTCCAGAACGTTTGGTGACGGGGCTGTCGTGCGGGAACCGGATCAGGCCCAACAGGTAGAGGACAATGCCCAAGGCACAAAGCACCCACACCGCCATGAACAGTTCATAGCGCACCAGGCCCCAGTGCTTCACGAGGTCGGCGTTGCTCAGGAACTTGAAGGCCAGGGCCACCTCGGCGAACCCGAGCACCACCTTCACGCTGTTGAGCCAGCTGCCGCTGCGCGGAAGGCTGTTGAGCCAGCTGGGGAACATGGCGAACAGGGCGAAGGGCAGGGCGAGGGCCATGCCGAACCCGCCCAGACCGGCCGTGAGCTGCCATGCCCCCCCATCGGCCGTCAGGGCTCCTGCGAGCAGCGAGCCCAGGATCGGTCCCGTGCAGCTGAACGACACCAGGGCCAGGGTGAGGGCCATGAAGAAAATACCGACCAATCCACCGAACCGCGAGGCCTTCTGGTCCATGCTGTTCACCCAGCTGCTCGGCAGGGTGATCTCGAAGTAGCCGAAGAAGCTGACCGCGAAGACCAGAAAGATGACAAAGAAGAACACGTTGAGCCAGGGGTTCGTACTGATCTCGTTGAAGATCTCGGGGTTCACCGATCCCAGCAGGTGGAAAGGAAGGCTGAAGATCAGGTAGATCAACAGGATGAAGCCTCCGTAGGTGAGCGCATTGCGCAGGCCCTTGCCATGGTCCTCGCTGCCCTTGGTGAAGAAGCTCACCGTGAGGGGGATCATCGGGAACACGCACGGCGTGAGCAGAGCGAGCAGGCCGCCGACGAATCCCAGCAGGAAGATCCTCCACAGCGATGTGGTGGAGCGCAGTTCGGCCACCTCGCCCGTGGACGCCTTCAGCACGGGGGCGTTGAGGTCCACCTTGGGCAGCTTGTACATGGGCCCGTCCACCACCGCGAGGTCGGACCCCGAAGGCGCACCGCCCAGCACCACGGCACCGGTGGCAGGCACGATGGAGAAGGCCAGCGGGTCGGGGAACACACAGGCCTCATCGTTGCAGCTCATGTAATTGATGGTGCCGGTGACGGGCCGCTGCGGATCGTCCACCCGCACCGTGCGCGTGAACACGACCGTGCCCTTGTACTTGCGCACGGTCATTTCGAAGATGGGGTCATGGCCCTCCACCTTGCCGGCCCCCTGCTCGGTGGGCTCGCCTGCTGATGCGAAATGAGGCACGGTGTCGAACACGATGCTGGTCGGGATCGGTCCATCGCCAAAGGCCTCCTGGCTGTAGATGTACCAGCCGTCGCGCACGGTGGCGCCAAAGGCGATCGCCCAACGCCCGGAGCCAAGGTCGCTCGCGGACACTGTCCATTGCACGGGGTCGTCACTGGCGGCGGCCCGGGTGAAGGGGACGGCCCCCATCTCGGCACGGTCGGCCGCCGGGGTGATGCGGAAGTGGACGGGGTCCGGGAAGATGCACGCGCGGTCGTCGCAGGTCATGTACTCCAGCCGCCCTGTGATCGGCGAGGCTGGATCGGTGAGCGCGACCCGCTGGGTGAAAAGCGCGTAGCCCTTGAACTTCTTCACCTGCATGTCGAACACCGGATCATGGCCCTGCACGACGTGTGCACCGGTCTCTTCAGCCGCTCCGGCAAGGGTCACATGCGGCAGGGTGTCGAACGCCAGCGTGGTGGGCATGGGCCCTGCATCGCCGAAGCTCTGCTGGGAGTACACGTACCAGCCGTCGATGATGTCAGCGCGGAAGATCAGGTCCCATTGGGCGCCCTCCACCTGCACCATGCTGATGCTCCAGGTGACGGGATCCGCGGAGACCGGTGCCGCGCCGCCGGGCAATTGGGCCGAGACGCTGATGGCAAGTGCGCCACTGAATAGGGAAAGGGCTCTGCGCATGGGGGTCACTTCGATCCGGCGGGGACCTCCACTGTGAACGGTACCGTGACCGGAGGCAGGCAGGTGCGGTCGTTGCAAAGCATGTACTCCACCTCCCCGCTCAGCTTGAACGCTCCATCTCCGGCCCGTTTGGTCGACGCCCGGAACACCGGCTCGCCGGAATGGTGCCGCACGAGCATGGCGAAGTTGGGGTCCATCTCCTCCACAGGCTCCGGGCCTGAGACCTCCAGAAGGCCGGTGTGGCCTTCGCCGGGGGTGAGCCGGATGACCGTCGGCAACGGTCCGTCCTCCCGGGGAAGCTGCAGGGCATACAGGTGCCACCCGGGCTCCAGGGTCGCCTTCAAGACCACCTGCACCAGTCCATCGGTGCCAGATTCCGCAGAGAACGCCCATTGCGCCGGGCCGGCAGGTCCCGTCTGCAGGATGAGCAGCAGCGGTATCAGTGCGATGTTGGACATGGAGGGCAGGGCTTGACAAAAGTAGCAGCCTCATTCCGGCGCAGGACCGGCCATCTTGCCCATCGCTTGCGATCCTGAAGGATCAAAGCGGCATCTCGATGTCGATGACCCGACCGAGCGGTATGGTGGCCCCATACTTCAGGACGAGGGTGCGGTCGTCGGCGGACCAGATGGTGGTCTCCACGGCCTTCAGCCCTTCGGCGTCGCGGAACAGGATGCGGCACTTGCCATGCTCGCCATTGCCAAGCTGCACCGCGCGGGCCACCTTCTTCTTCAGCTCGGTGCGGTGGGCATCGGTCAGCAGCACGGCTTCCTGCGGGAAGCGGAGGCGTTCCAGGTCCTCCTTGGCGATCACTTGAGCGGCGGTCGGTTTCATGGGCGCGTGACGGTGAGGCCCTGAAGATAGGAGTTGCTCAGCGGACGGGGACCCCATAGACCACCTCATCCTGGTCCGGGCGAGCGGCGAATCCCTCCGCCAGCCGATGACCGACCACCCAGGCGATCTCGCCTGCCGCGCACAGCACATAGACCCCGCGTTTCCGATCCCTCGGCACCTTGGCATCGATCAGCAGGTCGCTGACCAGGCGGGAGCCGCGCCCTCCACGCGGTCTGAACCGGTCGCCGGCGCGCCATGGCCGCAGCACCAGCGGACCCTTCAACCGTCCGGCGGCAAGGCGCACCACGTGGCGCTCGTGCACCGGCCCTCCGGGATCGCGCCGCGTGAGGCGCACGGGCGCCGCTTCCGGAAGTTCGAGGTCCGCATCGATCGCATAGGCGGGAGCTTCCTCCTCCGGGCCCGACCACTGCAGGCGGTCACGGTCCACGAGAAGCGCTCCTCCTTTCATCGGGAACCGGGCGCCGGTCCGCCGGTGCGCCACCGCACGCAGGATCCGGTCGAGCTGATCGGGATGCATGCTACGGTGCCGCAGGGCCTCGTGCAGGATGAGCCTGGGGAAGGGCGCCGATTCCAAGAGGTCGAACGGGATCCCCTCCTCATCCATCGACCGGTCCAAGGTCCCGCTATGGTGCTCCCAATGATCGAGGAGCTCATGCAGATGCGCGATGGAGCGGACCATGGCCCGGTCGAAACCCGGGCTCATGCGCCGCAGGAGGGGCAGCAGCTCGTGGCGCACGCGGTTCCTCAGGAAGGCCGGGTCCGCGTTGCTCTCATCCTCCCTGAAGGGAATGGCCTCGTCAGCGGCATAGGCCGCAAGGGTCGCCCTTGGCACATCCAGGAAGGGGCGGATGAATGGACCGCTTCGGCGCGGGATGCCACGCCACCCCCGCGATCCCGTCCCGCGCATGAGGTTCATGAGCAGGGTCTCCACCACATCGTCCCGATGATGGGCCGTCGCGATGTGGTGCAAGCCGGTGCGCTGGGCCGTGTCACGAAGCCAGTCGGCGCGGGCAGTTCGGGCCAGCATCTCGATGGACCCCTTCGCCGCGGCCCGAAGCTGCGGCACGTGCAGGGAGGTGGTCTCGATGGGGACCTGCTGTTCATGGCACCAGTGCAGCAGCCAGTCCCGGTCCTCTTCGCCGCGCGCACCGCGGAGACCGTGCTCGGCATGAGCGGCCACGACGGGGTGACCCGATCGCCGGAGCACATGGAGCAGCACCATGCTGTCGAGCCCGCCGCTCAGGGCCACGAGCACGGCTTCGCCCGGCTTCAACAGCCCGTGCACACGAAGCACCTCGCGCACCTCAGGCACCAGCATCATCAAGGGCGTCGATGACGGAGCACGCCTTCAGGGCGCATTCCTCCCATTCATGCTCCGGATCGCAGGCCGCGGTCAGGGCACTGCCCGTCACCAGTCGGGCCTCACCGGTGAGCCCATCGTACTCCACGGTCCGGATCACCACGTTCAAGTCCAGGTCCCCTGCCCCATCGCACCATCCGATCGTGCCACTGAACAGCCCCCGGCGCTGGTCCTCGTGACGGTCGATGAGGTCCATGGCCCGGTGTTTCGGAGCGCCGGTCATGGAGGCCATGGGGAACGCGGAGCGGACGGCATCGGCAGGGCCACGATCGCGGTCGAGGCGCGCTTCGACCCTGGACACCATCTGGTGCACCGGACCGGCGGTGCGGATGCCGCACAGCTCAGGCACACGGACGGAACCCGGGGCGGCCACACGACTGAGGTCGTTGCGGACCACATCGGTGGCCATGATGTTCTCGGCGCGTTCCTTGGGGTCGTTCGCCAGCTCGTTCGCGATGGCACGGTCCACGGCAGGGTCCTGCGCACGGCGGCGCGTGCCTTTCATGGGTTCGCAATGCACGCGCCCGGCGGTGGTCCACAGGAAGCGCTCCGGGGAAAGGCAGATCGCATACCGGTCGTCCCAGGCGTGAAAGGCCGCGAAGGCGGCTTGGGTCCGCTGCGAACCGCGCATGAACGCGGCGTGCGGGTCCCGGCCGGGCAGGTGGCCGGTGCGTTCCACGCAGTAGTTCACCTCGTAGATGTCACCCCGCTGGATGTGTTCGAGCAATCGCGCGGTATGCCCGAGGTAGGTGGTCTTGTCGGTGGACAGCACCCAGGGTCCCCACGGGCCGGACGGTACCGCAGGCGGTGGAGCGGTGAGACGTGCGATCAGTCGATCGATGACGGCCGGATCGGTGCCCAGGAACCGGGTGCGCCCATCCTCCCAGAGGACCATGACCTCTGGAACGAACCACCGCATCAAGGGCCAGGGACCCGAACGCGGATGCCTGCTCCGTTGACCGAACAGGGGCTCCCGAAGGTCATAGGTGAGGAACCCCATGGAGGGATGCCCGGCCTTCACCAGGTCCGTCCAGCTCTCGATCGCCTCACCGGGGTCGTCGCTCTCGACGAACCGTCGACAGCCCACACCAAGGACGGCCACATCACGATCGGTGGCCCGTCGATAGAGCCACCGGCGCTCGGTGCGCAAAGCCCGCGCATCGAACGGGAGGATGTGCTCAAGCGTTCTGACCACCTGCATGCGCGATCGAAGTTATCCCATGGAAGCAACCACTGACCGCCGATCGCGTCATTCGGCAGAAGGCGAACGTTCCACCCCCGCCCCGTCTCCAAGACCACTCATCAAAAGCCTGACGGTCAGGCATCTAACAACCAGGATCCAGGCCCCGGGAACCCTAGCATCGGCCCTGCTTTTGAAGCGGGGGGGTTGAAGTGGGCGGAAGAACCACATAGATTTGAGGTTGCCATGATGAAAAAGTTACTCACGTCGTCCTGTGTTCTGGTCGCCGGCGCCGTCCTCGGGCAGGCTCGGCTGGTGATCAACAACAACGCCTACGTGGTCTTCGACCCGAACACGCCGGCGGCGCAAGCCACTTATCTGGTGGTGGACAATCCGAACACGAACGCCATCACCGTGGCCGGCACGGGGGCGAACATCGTTTCGGAACGTGAGCGCAACTTCATCCGCTGGTCGATCGGCACGGGTACCGGGGCGTACACCATTCCCTTCACCAATCCGGGGAACGTGAAGATGCCATTGACCTACACGGTGCTTGCGGCCGGCAGCGCGGGCGGCTCCGTGCTCTTCTCCACCTACAACTACGACGGGACGGATGTGGCCGTTCCGGTGGCCAACCGGTGGAACAATGCCCTCTATCAGCCATCGGACGTCACGCACATGAACAACTGGGATACAGGCAACAACCTTACCCCGGGTGCGACGAATGAGTCCGGCCACGTGGTGGACCGCTTCTGGATCATCGATACACAGGCTCCGGGTTTCGCCTTCGGGAACAAGCCGGATGCATCCATCGTGTTCCGCTATGATGCGGCCGAGATCACGGCGGGCAACACCATCGGGGCCGGCAACCAGCTGATCGCGCAGCGGTTCAATCCGGGCACGAACAAATGGGGCGACTATCTGCCCACCTGCATTTGGAACACGGCACCGTACTCGGTGGCCGTGCCGGCGGCCGGTGTGATCGCCGATGCCGACTTCTTCCGCTCCTGGACGCTTTCGGACATCGGCAACCCCCTGCCGGTGGAACTGGTGGATTTCAAAGGCGATTGTGAAGATGGCCAGGTGGTGCTGAATTGGACGACCGCCTCGGAGAAGGACAACGACTACTTCGTGGTGGAGAAGAGCCTGGACAACATCGAATGGACGATGATCGGGCAGGTGGACGGCGTGGGGAACAGCGTAAGCACCACGAACTATTCGTTCGCCGACCCGAACCCGACCACCATGGCCTACTACCGGCTCATCCAGACCGACCTTGACCGCACGACGACCACCAGCAAGGTGATCGCCGCCGGCTGTGGCATGGGCTCCGGGATCGAGATCGTGAACGCCTTCGACGGTGGGGATGTGATGGTGGTGACCGTGAGCAGCTCGTCCGACGACGTGTACGACCTGACGCTCCTCGATGCACAGGGCAAGGTGATGACCACGCAGCCCCGCACCGCGATCGCGAACGGCATCACGCAATTGGTGGTGCCCACGGAGTCCATCGCCACGGGCATCTATGTGGTGCGGCTGGAGAACAGCGGCAACCGGATGAGCCGGCGGGTGCACTTGCAATAAGCGCGAACGGAACGACCACGAAGGGGCGCCTTGAGGCGCCCCTTCTCATTCCCGCCCCCGCCGCCGCGCAAGGCCCCCGGGCAGGAAGGCGGCCAAAAGCGCGGCCGCACCGGCGAACAGGGCCACCCACCTCAACACCTCGCCGAGCGCCACGAACGGGGTCCGATCCGTGTTCAGATGGACGCTCTCCCGGATCACGGCCTCCTGCCACCATGCGGTGGGTTGATGGATGACCCCGCGTTGATCGACGAAGCAACTGATGCCCGTGTTCGCGGACCGGGCGATCGCGCGTCGGCACTCGATCGCCCGGAGGCTCGCGTAGGCCAGGTGCTGCCGGTAGCCGTAGCTGTCGCCCCACCAGCCATCGTTGGTGATGATGGCGACGAGGTCGGCCCCGTTGCGCACGTAATCGGCTACGTAGTCGCCAAAGACGGACTCGTAGCAGATGACGGGAGCCACACCGAAGCTCGCGTCGGAAGGCGAGAACACGGTACGCTCCTCCTGCTGGGCAAGGCTGCCGGTGGTGCCGCCCATGTCGATGGAAAGGGCCTCCAAGCCGCCGAGAAGGGCCTCGAACGGAAGAAGCTCCACCCCGGCGACGAGCTTGCTCTTGCGATAGGCGGCAGCGGGTGCATCCGGTGCGACGAAGAGGGCTGCATTGGCCGCGTCGTACTGCCGATCGGTACCGCCGATGGGGCGTGCCGTCACTGTGCGCTCGTCCTTGCCAAGCAACCGGGAGCTGGACATGCCGGCCAGCACGGCGCAGCGCGGATGGCTCTTCTGCCAGGCGCGGATGCGCTGCACGCTCCCCGAGGCCTCCAGGTCATTCTCCCACAGCCCGGCGAGCTCCAGCTCACCGCCGTCGGTGATGAACACCCGCGATGGCTCCTGGAGCGCGGTCTCGGGCAGCACAAGAAGACGCGTGCTGTCGGTCATCCAGGGTCCGGCCAGGGCAAGCATGTCATCCAGCTGCACAAGCGGGTCGATGCCACCGAACTTCTCCGAGTAGGGATCGATATTGGGCTGCACCACCACCACCTCCGCCTTTCCACCACGTTCGTCGTAGGTGACGAACCGCGCCCACGAGACCAGGACCGGCAGGGTGATCAGCAGCAGGGGGGCCCAGGCCGCCTTCCGGGTGCCACCCAGGAGGATCCAGCGGAGCACGAGGAGGTTGGTGACGAGCACCCAAAGTGAGCCGCCGAGGTGACCGGTGAGCTCGTACCACTGCACCCACTGCGGACGGGCGGCGAAGCCGTTGCCCAAGGTGAGCCATGGCCACTGGAGGTCCCACCGCATGTGCATCACCTCCCAGGCCATCCACCATGCGGCGAAGGCGGCCCATCCCGCCCAACGGCCGTGCCGGCGGCGCACCCGTCGACCGATGGCGAAGGCGATGAGCTGCAGGCCGGCGTTCGCCAGCATCACGCCCACCCCGAGCAGCACCCGGGTGCCCCAGCTCTCCTGCACCTGGCCCAGCCAAGAAGTGGTCACCAGATTCCAGAGCGCCAGCCCCGCGAAGAGCATCCAACCGGTGCCACGCCGGGCACAGCGCTCGCGAGGAGGGCAGCGCAGCTCCACCACGAGCATGAAGGGCACCAGGCCCACGAACAGTAGCGGAGAGACTCCACCGGATGCGGGCCACGCGAGGGTGAGCAGCACACCGCCCAGGAGGGACAGGCTCAGATGAATGAGGTCGCGCACGGTGGCGCCGAAGGTAGGAGGGCTCAGTAGAGCAGGTACATCTTGCCGAAGCCCTTCTCGATATGCGGCGAGGCACCGGACTCCCGCCGTTCCATCTCCTCCCCATGGAGCTGGGCGATCACGCGATAGAGGTAGACCCCGCGTCCAAGGCGGTCGCCGAACTGATCCGTGCCGTCCCATGCGAACTCGGTGATGTTGCGCCCCACGCGGACAGGCCCCAGTTCGGCCGGACCGATCTCCCGTACGACACGTCCGGTGATCGTGAGGATCTGCACCTTGAGGTAGGTCGGCGGCTCGGTGCCCGTGACCGTGAACACGAAGCGCGTGCTGGTGGTGAAGGGGTTCGGATAGTTCAGGACGTCGGTGATGGTGGGCCGTGTGATCACCTCGAACCGGATGTCGTAGTTGCGGTCGCCCGAGATGTTGCCGCTGGCATCGTTGGCCTGCACGGTGAGCTTGTACACCCCGTCCAGCGTGAAGGTGGGCCGGTAGTCGATGCGGGCGATGTTGTCAGCGCCCGTGGCCGGGATGAAGCGCATCACTTCGATGCCCGCACCATCGCGGAAGTGGATGCGCCGCACGGTGCCGGACGGCTCGGTGAGGAAGACCTTGAAGTTGATCGTGTCGGAGGGCTGGTCCATCAACAGCACCGGGTTCTCATCGTCCAGCGTCACCAGGATCTCGGGGCGCGCGCTCACGATGTCGCCGTCCAGGATGTGCACCCCGTCGAAGGTCACGTCCAGCAGCGGGTTCTCGTTGTCCTCGTTCACGGTGAAGCGGAGCTGGGCGATGTTGTTGAAGTGGTACTGCTCGTACTGGTCGTAGCGACCGGTGGCGCTGTCCACCGGGTTGGCCTCGATGATGATGGTGTTCAGGCCGCCGAGCCCGTCGGTGCTGAAGCGGATGGTGTCCATCAGCACGGCACCGGCGGGAAGGGGCGCGTTGCGCTTGTCATGCACGGCGCGCCGCTGACCGTCCGCGCTGACCACCCAGGCGTGCATCAGCAGGCTGTCCATGTCAAATGGGCTGATGTTGTGCACGGCCACGGCCAGCTCTGCCTGCTGCGGTTCGGCGATGCCCTCGAGGTTGCTCACGAAGCCCAAGGGCGGATCGATGGCGCACTCCGGCTCAGGGGTCATCAGCAACTGCCAGCGATCGAGCTGGGAGGGCAGCGGTTCGGCCACCGAATCGTTGAGGAGCTTGGCACGCAGCCGCACAAAGGGGAACTGCGCTGCATTGATGCCGCTTTGGAAGACCGTCTGGGGGATGGAGTCTAATGGCCCGCCACGCTCGAACACCAGCTGCTCTGCGCCGAACGGGGTGACCCCGTAGACCTGAATGTTGACGCTGTCGCGCGTGTCATTGGGGAATTCGTCCCAGTACAGGCCCTTCCATTCGGAGGCCGGGCCCGCCCAGGGGGCCACGATATCGCCGGCCACGCCCTGGGTGGTGACGAAGGTGGACAGGTTGATGGCCGCGGTGCTCGAGGCCCCCGTCACTTGGATGACCGATCCGGGGTCGCCTTTGGTCCCGAAGAAAATGTACGGTACCGTGTCGGGTGCGCTCTGCAGATCGGTGGCCCCGATGCTGTTGAACGCATCGTACAGGGCCTGCCCACCGTTGGCATCCATGCCCGGTTTGTTCGTGCCCACGTAGGTCCACATCAGGATGTGATAGCCCGGCGGCACCTGGTTCTCCAACAGGTCCGTGAGACCGGCCATGTGCGAGGGGCGCGAAGGCCAGTAGGAGAAGTACTTCTGTGCTCTGCTGCTGCGCTCGCACAGGCTGTCGCAGCTGTTGATGTTGCCGAACTGATGGTCGAGGTCCTGGCCGTTCCAGCAGGTCTTCCAGGGTTCGAAGGTGGCCGGGTCGATCACCGCCACATGCAGCGCGCGCTCACCGCCGCATCCCTGGCCGTCCACCCACTGGAGGTCGATGTAGTAGCTGCAGATCAGGCCACTGCCGCCTGTCACCTCGCAGCGGATGCCACGCGGGGCATCGTTGAACCGGAACAGCCGCTGCGGGCGGTCGTAGATCACCTGCGGGAAGCCGTCCTCCTTGAATTGGAAGAACTGGGCCTGGCCCCAGCCACGACGGTCGGTGATGTGCTGGAACGAGGACTCCCGCCAGTCATAGGTGCCGTCACCGGTGCTGTCCGGCGTGCAGCGCCAGAAGTACACCAGGCTGTCCTGCTGGGCGTTGAGCCCGAAGATCTGCTGGGGCGACCAGCTGACGACCCCACCGGGCGCGTTGATCACGACCTCCTCGAAGACCGGGCTGTCGTACGTATCGGTGGTGTCGATCTGGAAGCGGTACGCACGCATCGGCGCGAAAGGATCGCCGGTGCTGGCCTTCAGCACGGGGTTCGCATCGGGGATGATGGCGAACTTGAAGGGCTCCACGGGGAAGATCTCGCCACTGGTGATCAACAGGGAGGCCTGCACGGCGTTGTTGCCCAGATCGTCCACCTCCGCGATGGCGTCCGGATCGAGGTCAACACGGATGTTGAGGATGTTGAGGCCCTGCCCCCCCTCGTTCGCGAGCACCGGCAGACGGAACCGCACCGTGCTCCGGAGGGTGTCCGCTGAAACGGGCGCGTACATCGGCTGCATCACCTGGTTCTCCTCCACCAGCCTCCGTTCAAGCACCACGTTGGTCGTGGCTCCGGTGCCCTTGCCGAGGTTGGTCACGATCACATCCACGGTGAAGGTGTCCAGGTCGGCGGTCACCGGGTCGGGAGAGATCAGGACATCCGGCTCGCTCACCGAGAGGTCGGGCCGATCGAACGTATGCAGCACCAGGGTGGGGTCCCCGTGCAGGGTGAAGGTGTGAGCGTTGTTGACGTTCAGGTAACCGCTCCCCTGGAGCTGCTGCTTCGCGGCATGGCGCATGTGCTCCCCGATGCTGCCGCCATGGTTCACCTGGCTGAAACTGCGATACCATTCCAGCGTGTAGAAGTAGAGCATGTTGCTCAGGCCGATGTCCACCGAGGCCATGAAGGCGATGGCCCCTGCATTGGGCACCAGGACGTTCTTCTCGCTCGCGCTTTCGGACGGGGCCAGGTGCACATTGCCCGCATAGCACGAGTTGCCGATGATGGCCGGGTACTTGCCACCCCAGTTGTAGTTCACCGGATTGTCGATGGTGATGTCGAACCCGCCGCCCGAGGCATGCGCGAAAAAGGTCATCAGGGTCACCCCCTCATCCTCGATCAGATGCTTCACGCTGTCCGCGGAGGCCTGTCCGTAGACACCCGGTGTGTTCTTGTTGAACTGCGTGACCTTCCCGATGAAGTTCGTGTCCTCGGCAAGCAGTTCATACTGCCGGAGGTAGTTGTCGAACTGCTGGAACTCCGACTCCACGAAGCCTCCCCGGAAGTGCAGGATGTTCTTCATCCACGGCTCGGGCTCATCCCAGCTCTCGAACTGCTCCACCTTGGACCGGTACAGGTCCACTTCGTCCGGAGTGCGAGCGGCCAGGCGCCCGACCGGGATCACCATGTCCGTCGGATCACCGTTCAGACCCAGGGTGAAGCACATGTCGCTGGGCGGGAAACCCAGGGTGGGCACCAGGCACTTGGGATAGACCGAAGGGTCGTCCCGGTGCCCGTTGAGGCCGTTGATGGAGGGGGCCAGCACCGACTTGCCCACCAGGAAGAGCGCCCGCGGATCGGTGTCCCACTGATCGAGCGCGAACTTGGCGAAGCGGCGGATGGCCAGAGGATGTTTCGGCACACCGCCACCGAACTGGTCGTACAGCTCGTCCACGTCCACCACCACCGCGTTCATGGGGTTGGTGGGGCTGGTGGCCCGGGTCATCGCATACTGCTCCGCGGCGGTGCGCAACGATGCGTGGGTGACGATCAGCATGGCCGAATCCTGCTGGGCCTGCACCAGGTCCGTGAACTGCCCGCTGACCGATACAGGGCGCAGGCCCGCAGGGGCCGCGATCTGCTCCTGCCGGTACATGAAGACCCGCGTCTCGGTCGCGTTGGGGGCCAGGGGGATCAGGGCCTGCCAGAAACCGAAGCCATCCTGCACCACCTGCACACGGCGGACCGTATCCCCGTAGGCGTACACCACGGGTGTTCCCCAGAAGCCGATGAAGCGCAGGTAGGCCAGCGTATCCGTGGTCCCGTTGTGCGGCACGCGCACATCCGCGATGGGCTCGCCACCGAAGTTCATCGCGCGGGGGTACCGTAGCTTGATGTACGCGATGTTCTGGCGGTCCTGGTAGTTGGCCCCGGCACAGGCCTGCAGGTCGTACACCGCCCGCGTCTGGATGTTGGTGGCCCAGGTGTCCAGAGCGCCGGTGGGGAGATCGAAGCCCAGGCGACGATACTGGTAGCCGCGATAGGTGGTGTCCAAGGCCTGCACCAGATTGGCCCCGTAGAACACCTGCAGGTGATGGTCGTCGCAGGCCCCGTTGCTGGGGCTGTTCGCGCCGGCCACGGCCATGTCGATGCGCGAAGGCGGGGCGTCGGGCTGTTGATAGGGGTTCTGCGAGGGCACCTGGAAGAGCAGCGTGCCATCGGCGCCATAGGTCTCCAGCGGCCAGCTGCGGAAGTAGCCCTCCCCTTCCACCATGAAGGACGACGAGGCCCCGAACAGGCCCCGATCACCCAGGTAGTAGGCGAGCCCGAACTGCGACAGGGTCTCCCGCCACACCCATGGCCGTGGCGTGTGCGGGGTGTGGTCGGTGTTCGTGTAGGGCTTCACGCGCAGCGGGGCGGTGGTGCCCGCCGACCAGGTGATGTAGAAGCGGATGCTGTCGTTGTAGAGGCTGTGGAAGGGGTTGCTCTGGGTGCCCGGCACCTCGTACAGGGCTCCGTCCATCCAGCCATCGTTCCGCATCGCTTGCAGCTCGATGAAGTCCGCACCGTTCAGCACACCATCGTCCTCCCCCTGGATGAAGATGGGCACCTCCTGTTCGCGACCGAAGACCTGGATGTTACGCGGGTCCACCGTACCTACAGGGAACCCTGCGTCGGCCAGGGCGGTGCTGTCGATGCGGTAGATGCCATCGGCGGCGACGGTGAAGCGCCAGTAGGGCCGGGACGGGTCGATCCACTCGTTGCCGTAAGGCTGGGCCAGGCTCGCCGAAGCGGCCAGCACCGCGAGAAGGACCGTGCCCGTCCACCTCATGAGCCGCTTCGTTTGAAGATGTCGAACCGAAGGCTGAAGACGTTGCTGTACAGCGCGATGGAGTTGTCGCCGATGTCGGTGAGGGCGTAATCGACCGCGATGCCGCGGATCTTGAGCCCGGCGCCGATGTTGGGCTGGAAGTTCAACCGGCGTGTGTCGGTGATGTCCGTGACGTACTGGAAGTTGTTGACCCCGGCGCGAACGAAGACCACCCCGGCGTAGCCCACCTCCAGGCCGAAGCGGGGGTCGGCGCTCCAGGTGCCCGTGCTGATCAGCGTGTTGCGCTGGCCGTCGAAGGTGTTCTCCAGGTTGAGCTCGGTGATGAGGCCGACCTTGTTGCCGATCCGGAACTCGCGCGCGGCGCCCAGCGTCAACCGGGGCAGGGTGACCTCGGTGCTGTTCTGCGGCAGGTCGTTTCCGGTGAGCTGGAAGGTCTCGATGGTCTGCGGGTCCAGCGAATAGCTCCAGGCGTTGTACGTACCGGTGATGTCGCGGGCCACGGCGGCGAAACGCCACTTGTCCTTCTCGTACTGGGCGGCCAGGTCGAGGCCGAAGCCCCACGCGTTGGCGAACTCGCCCACCCGGCGGTAGATCACCTTCACGTTGCCCCCCACCACCAGGCCGGGGATGCGCATGCGCCGGGCGTAGCTGATCAGCAGGGCGTGGTCCGCTGCGGTGAAGGTGCTGATGCGGTCGTAGTCCACATTGCCGTCGTTGTCGATCAGGGCGGTGGTGTTGGGGATGTCGTCCACCCCGAAGCGTACGAAGGTGACCCCGAGGGTGCTGGCGGTGTCGAGCGGTTTGGCCACCCCGACGAAGTCGTACTTGGCGATGCCGGCGAAGTACTCGCTGTGCATGGCCCCGATCTGCAGGTCGCCGCGCACCCGCGTGAGGCCGGCGGGGTTCCAGTAGCCGGCGGTGACGTCGTTGGCGGAGGCCACGAAGCTGTAGCCCATGCCAAGGGCGCGGGCGCCGACCCCGATGGCCAGGAACTCGTTGCTGTACTTGGGGGCGTCCTGGGCCAGCAGGCCCGGGGCGGTGGCACAGGTGATCAGGGCCGCCGCGATGCCGCGCAAGCCATTGCTGCTCAAGGTCCTCATCCGTTGGGTGGTTGACGCAGCTTCTAACAGAAGGTGGCCTGCTTTATTGCCCCGAAATTATCCCAATTTCGGCCCGGGACGCCGGCCCCAGGCCGCGATCCCCACGACCACCATGGCACGGCTTCCGCGGCTTCCCGACCTGCTCACGACCGCGAACCTAGCCTGTGGCGTGCTGTCCATCCTCCTGGCCTCCCAAGGACAGCTAACAGCGGCCTGTTGGCTGGTGTTCGCTGCGGCCGTGTTCGATGTGTTCGACGGGCTGGCGGCCCGGGCCTTGGGCGGAGGCACCCCGCTGGGCGCCCAGCTGGACAGCCTGGCGGACATGGTGAGCTTCGGGGTGGCGCCGGGCATCATCGCATATGTGATCGTTGTTGACCTGCACCTGAACCAATTCCAAGCGGACCTCCTGGTCACCTACATTCAAACATCCCGCGGCCACTTGGGTACCCTTCTCGGACTTGAGGGAGACATCCTTACGAAGCTCATACGCATCTCCATCCCAGTGGTGATCGGTGTCGCATCTTGTTGGCGATTGGCAAAATTCAATCTGGATAAGCGCCAGACGTCAGGCTTCCTAGGTCTCCCAACCCCGGCCAACGCTCTTTTCTGGGCGTCCATTGGACTCGGCCTGAATGGACAGGCTAATGGCCTTTGGGATGATCGGAACGACCTCATACTGCGGTTGCTGGTATCCGTATTGGCATACCCGGTCGGAGCGCTCATCCTGAGCATGCTGCTCGGCATCCTCATGCTCTCCGAACTCCCCCTCCCCTCCTTGAAGTTCAAGCACTTCCGCTGGTCGGGCAACCAGGTCATCTACCTGCTGGGCGGCGTTGGCGCGGTGCTGGTGGTGCTCTACGGCATCCTGGCCGTTCCGCTGATCCTACTTTTGTACCTGCTTTCGCCGCTCTGGGGGAAGCTGTTCCCGAGAGCGCAAGACAGCTAGCCGCAAAGGCGCAGAGACGCAAAGCCGGGGACCTTGCATTTCTTTGCGTCTTCGCGCCTCAGCGGCTCAAGATCAACCCATGAAGACCTACCGCGCCTCCATCGATGTGATGCCGCACGACAACCTGCTGGACCCCCAGGGCAAGGCCGTGAGCGGTGCGATGCCCAACCTGGGCCTGCCGGAGATCACCGGTGTGCGCATCGGCAAGCACATCACCCTCCACGTGGAGGCCAAGGACAAGAAGGCCGCCGAGGCCAAGGTGGACGAGGCCTGCAAGAAGCTGCTGGCCAACCAGATCATGGAGAAGTACAGCTTCTCGATCGAAGAACTGGCCTAACAGGTTCCACGCAGGGTGCCCATGGCACCCGTAGCGTCGACCTATCGGGTCGACCTGCAGCGGATCCGGCGAGGTCGTTCCAGGATCCTGCGGCTGAACGCGTTACACCTTCCGACGCAGTTCGAAGTTCTTGCCCAGGTACACCTTGCGCACCGTCTCATCGGCCGCCAGCTCTTCCGCGGTGCCCTGCTTCAGGATCTTTCCTTCGAACAGCAGATAGGCCCGATCGGTGATGCTGAGGGTCTCCTGCACATTGTGGTCGGTGATGAGCACGCCGATGTTCTTGCGCTTCAGCTTGCTCACGATGCCCTGGATGTCCTCCACGGCGATGGGGTCCACCCCGGCGAAGGGCTCGTCCAGCAGGATGAACTTGGGCTCGGTGGCCAGGGCGCGGGCGATCTCGGTGCGGCGGCGCTCCCCCCCGCTCAGCACGTCGCCCCGGTTGGTGCGCACGTGCTTGAGGCTGAACTCGTCGAGCAGCTCCTCGAGCCGCCGCTCCTGCTCGGGGCGCGGCTTTCCGGTCATCTCCAGGATGGCCAGGATGTTGTCCTCCACGCTGAGCTTGCGGAACACGCTGGCCTCCTGCGGCAGGTAGCCGATGCCCAGCTGCGCCCGCTTGTACATCGGCAGGTCGGTGATGTCGTGGTCCTCCAGCCGGATGCGGCCGCTGTTGGGCTTGATGAGGCCCGTGATCATGTAGAAGGTGGTGGTCTTGCCCGCACCGTTGGGCCCCAGCAGGCCCACGATCTCGCCCTGGGCCACCTGCACACTGACGCCGCCCACCACGGTGCGCCGCTTGTAGCGTTTCACAAGGTCGTCGGCGCGCAGCATCAGAAGTCGAAGCGGAACTTCAAACGTATGGCGAAGAGCCCGATGTTGGGGTGGTCCTGGTAGGTGAGGCGCCACACGCCGTCGATGCGGATCACGTTCAGGATGTTCTCGATGCCGGCACTGGCCTCCACGAAAGGCCCGTCGTACAAGCTGTACATCCCCGGCAGAAGCAGCATCTCCTCCGTGTGCCTTCCGTCCAGGTCGCCGATCACCGCCTTGCCGGTCACCACTTCCCTCAATTTCAGCTTGCGCAACAGGGGCACCTTGTTGAAGAAGAAGCCCTCGAAGTGGTGCTCCAATTTCAGGTGGAGGTATCGGTCGCTGATGAACTCGAAGAAGTTCATCGTGTTGAACGCATCGTCATAGTAATAGAACGTCTCGTTGCCGGTGTGCAGGATGAGCAGCGGGTAGGGCAGCGTACCCCAGATCTGACCGCCCTCCAGACGGTAGCGCGACCAGCCGATGGCGCCCAGCTGTACGCGTTGGTCGATCCGGGCGATGGCCTTGTAGTACTCATACTCGCTCCCGAAAACACCTGGAATGCCCACGGCACCATAGAACTCCAGGATGGGCTTGAAAGTCCCCAGGCTCACCCGACGGAACTCTCCGCTGACGTATTTCTCTCCCCAAGCGAACCGCGTGTTGAGCGATAGCTCCAGGCTCGTGATGCTCGGTACCTCGTTCACCGCGAAGCCATCGTTGAAACTGGGCCGCAGGTAGCGCAGGTCACCCCGGGGAAAGAGGTTGCGGTGCCGGATGGTGAGCTGATGGTTCAGTCCGGTGAACGGTTCCAGTTCGTAGAAGAAACGGAACTCGTCCACCAGAGTGAGCTTGTTGGCGGGGTTGCGGCGGAAGGTGCTGCTGAGCACATTGTCCGACCGGAAGGCGCTCTGGCTCTGGCCGAGCTGCTCGATGTCATGCCGCAGGTAGAGGCCGGTGAGCTGGCGCGGCTGTTTGGTGATGAAGGTCTGGCCGCCCACCATGCCCTTGAACGAACGGTCCAGCAGCCCGTAGGCGGCATAGCCCTCAAGCTCCGTTCGTCTGCTCCAGTCATTGCTGGTGCGGAGCCCCATACGCAGCCGCGTCCCCTCCACCTCATTGAAGCTGTAGAAGGTATAGTAGGGGCCGTACTCCAAGGGGCCCACCGGGTAATAGCCGGTGACCAGCATGTTCACCAGGTCCACGAACGTGCGGAACCGGGGGATGGTCTGGATGGTGTCCACCATCTCGTAGATGGTGCTCTCCCTGTTGTTCAGCGGTTCATGGCGCCGCTCCTGCCAGAAGTCGGGCTCGCGGGTGGCGCTGTCCTCCTTCACCCGCACCAGCTCGGCCCCCTCGTAGAAGGATGGATCGCCCGGCTCGTTGATGGTGAAGTCGCGATAGGTGGCCGTGCGCCGTCCGTAGAAGCCCTTGGTGCGGCGGCGGAAGATGCTCAGGTCCACAACGAGCGCGTCGCGGGTGAGCATCCACACCTCGTTCTTCACGGGCTCGTACTGCTGCTCCACCCAGAAGCCCTGCACGAAGTTGAGGTTGATGGCCTCCGGAAAGCCCGCCTGGATGCGCTTCACCGCGTAGGCCGTGTCCGCGATCCACATCTCCCCGTCGAATGCGAGCTCGCTCTTGCGCTTGGGGTGGAACTCGAGCCGGTAGCACCAGTTGGTGCCCACCCAGGCGCTGTCGGTGAGGTAGTAGTCGTAGAAGAGCCGTCCGCCGTCGGCGATGGGGCTGATGAAGTTCTTGCCGAAGAGCACTAGGAAGTTCTCGTAGATGTTGACGTTCTGGTACATGTCGCCCATCAGCTGCGAGATGCTCTGGTTCTGGATGCCGCTCTGCTTGGTGGCGCGGATCACCTCGCGCTTGGCACGGGGCTGCTGGCGGTAGTGCACCTCGCTGAGGGACTCGCTGATGAAGATGGGCAGGTAGGGCTTGGCGGCCGTGCTGTCCATGTTGTCGAACACGAAGCGGAAGGGCTTCCACAGCTTGTTCTCCACGAACCGGCGGGTGAGGTTGTTGACGTCGAACTCCACCTTGTTGTAGGTCTCGTGGCTGTAGTAGGCGAGCTTCTCCCGGTTGTTGGCCGGCTTGTTGGCCACCACGCGGTCCAGGATCTCGAAGGCGGGGTTGCGCTGCTGGGGCCGGATGGTCACCTCCTGGAGCTCGGCCGTGCCAGCGGCCAGGGCGAAGTCGATGCGCTGGTCCCGGTCGCGACGCACCGCACGGGTCTGCGCCGCATAGCCCAGCATGCTGGCCCGCAGCGAATCGGTGGCGAAATAGGTGTCCAGGGCATACCGCCCATCCATATCGGTGGTGGTGGCCACGCGGCTGTTGACGAAGCCCACGTTGACGAAGGGCAGCGGCTCGCCCGATCGGGCATCGGTGACGGTGCCGGAGACACGGGTGGTCTGGGCGTCCGCTTCCACAGCGCCGAGCAGGAGGAGGAAGAGCGGAACGGTCCGGAGGAGCCGGCGCAGGGCGTGATGGAGCGCCTTCACGGGCATCTCAACGCGCTTGGGCGATGGGGGTTCGGGCCTTTTCGGCGGCCAGCGCCTGGCGTTCGACCCGGGCGGCCAGCAGGATGCTCACCTCGTAGAGCAGCAACAACGGCAGGCTCACGAGCGCCTGGCTGGTGACGTCAGGCGGAGTGATCACCGCGGCCACGACCAGGATGCCCACGAAGGCGTGCCGGCGGTAGGTCCGCATCACCCCGGCGCTCATGAGGCCCAGGCGGGCCAGCACCAGAACGGCCAGGGGCAGCTGGAACATGACCCCGGTCCACAGCGGCACGGAGGTCATGGTGCCGATGAAGCTGTCCAGCGCGATGGTGTTGCGCACGGCCTCGCTCACCTTGTAGCTCCCGAGGAACTGGATGCTCATGGGGGCGATGACGTAGTACCCGAAGACCACCCCGAGCAGAAAGAGCAGTCCGGCGAAGACCATGGCGGTGCGGGCCGCGCGGCGCTCGCGGTCGTTGAGACCGGGCGCGATGAAGCGCCAGAGCTCCCACAGCACATAGGGCGAGGCGGCCACCAGCCCGGCCACGAAGCTCACCTTCAGGTGGGTGAGGAACTGACCGCTCATGCTGATGTTCTGCAGCTCGAAGCCCAGGTCCCGGATGCAGAGGGACTCACCGAGCCCGAGCCGTTGACTGAGCGCGCAGAGGGCGCGGTAGGTGATGAACCCGGGGTCGCGCGGGGCGAGGATGATCGTATCGAACACCAGTTCCTTCCAGAAGAAGGCCACGAGCATGGCCGCCAGGATCACCGCGGCGCTGCGCATCAGCGTCCACCGGAGCTCCTCCAGGTGCTCCAGGAAGGTCATTTCCTTGTCGGCCACGGTCCTTCGACGCCTTTTCGACGAAGGGCCAAAGATAGCCGTGGGTGGGAGGGGCCTTCGCCGAGGCCCGGCGAAACGTCAACAGGGCGCCACGGAAAGGGGCGGAACCACCTAGCTTTACGTTCACAGGACAAACACCCTTCTCACCATGTGGATCAAGGCGCATCCTTTCGTGATCGTTGTGTTGATCTGTTCGACCCTGAACGCACAGCCTCCTTTCCAACGGACACTGAACGCACCGTTCGTGGACATCTACACTGTACGGGACATGATCAGGACCACCGATGAAGGCTTCATGGTCCTCCTGGCTGGAGATTCCGGAGTCGTGGTGTGGAAAGGTGATATAAATGGCGACCCTTCATGGAGCAAGCGTATTTCTCTTGATGGGTCCACCGGGAACACTCATATACGAACTGCTGCATCGACCAACGACGGGGGAGCGATCATCGCCTTTCACCCAAGGAGCCTGCAGATCAGCTGGGACACACTGCTTCTTTGCTATCCCATAGTACGCCTGGATGTGACAGGCGCGATCGTATGGGAAAAAATGATCTACCTGCGATCACTGAACAGCATGGGCACCGGGTCCGGTCAACTGCACTCCATACATGTGAATTCCTCAAATGAGGTGTTCCTTGCATCGATCTACGAGTCCTATCACTATTTGACCAAGCTGGACCAAGGAGGCGAGTCGCTATGGTCCATGGCCTTTCCCGTCTTGAGCACCAATCCCAGCCTGGAGGACCTTGAACCGGACCCCTTTGGCGGTTGTTACTACACACGATCCGGATCAACGAACGGTACGGAAGAGGTGCTTATTGGCCGGTTCGACGGGACGGGGAACAGATTGTGGGAGAAGCGGCATGCGCTTTCTCAAACTGCCATGTTCCGTCCAAGTGGCTTGGAATTGGCCAGTAACGGGGATGTATTCATCGGAGGTACGAATTACGGAGGAAATGATGCGTACATGTTACGGACAGATCCGGATGGGAACCTGATCTGGTTCACGATCTACGCGCTGGATCCACCGTTGGCTCAAGGAATCGGATTCGGCACGGCCGATCTTTTCCGCGTGGACAATGATGAGCTTGTTCTCCTGACCAGCGGTCATCCGTACAAGCACGATATTATGCTCCACGTTGATGCCTCAGGCAATGTGCTTTCCTCCGACGGGCTCACTTACATTCATACCAATGACTGGACCTACGCAGCGATCGCATCCGCAAGGGATGAGCTGAACGGTCGCATCAGTTCGTCGGGCTATTTTCAACAGCAGGATGAAGTGTTCGGATTCAACTACTTCAACTTATTCTTATGGGATATTGAGTTGGAAACTTCCGGAATATGCTTGAATTCGGAGGACCTCTTTCAAACATTGACCATACCTCCGGGAAGCTTCATCACTACCCTCGATACCCTGGAAGCAGAGGTCCAGTGCTGGTCTCAGGATACTACATACCTGCTCACATCAGAAACTCCATACACAACGTCCGACTTCTGCTCCCTGATGGTCACGGTGCCCGAGGAGGATCTTATGGAGCCAAGCATCTCCGTGTGGCCGAATCCCGTGGGGCGTGGGGAGGAGATCACGCTTTCTGCGGATCGGGGGTCGATGGTCGAGATCGTTGGTCCCATGGGGCAAGTGGTACACCAGGTGATCCTTGAAGGGAGTGAGAAGCGAGTGCTTATGGAAAACGTGTCGCCCGGACTCTACGTTGTTCGCTCCTTGGATGCCATGGGTCGGGCCGCAAGGCCTGTTCCGGTGATCGTTGGGCAATAGAACCCGCTTGCCCTTTTCGACGAAGGGTTAAAGAGAGCCGGGGTTGGGCGGGGCCTTCGCCGAGGCCCGGCGATCCTTCAACAGCCGGACGGGGCAACAGGGGACCCCGGTCCCGCGTTGAAGCGGCAGGCCGCGGATCGGCAGTGCGCGATCCGGAAAGTTGCCATACCTTAGAGAGCGCCGGAACCCGGCCATAGAAGCGTACGCATACCGTGATGACCAACGTCGATCTGACCCCTCGGGAAGCCCTCGAGCAATTCTTCGGATTCAGCACCTTCAAAGGCCCTCAGGAGGCGGTCATCCAGAGCGTTCTGGAGGGCCGCAACACCTTCGTGATCATGCCCACGGGCGGCGGCAAGAGCCTGTGCTACCAGCTGCCCGCCCTGATGAGCGAAGGCACGGCCATCGTGGTCAGCCCGCTCATCGCCCTGATGAAGAACCAGGTGGACGCCGTCCGCAGCTTCAGCTCGGAGAGCGGCGTGGCCCACTTCCTCAACAGCTCGCTCACGCGCAACGAGTCGCTGCGGGTGAAGAAGGACATCAAGGACGGCCGCACCAAGCTGCTCTACGTGGCGCCCGAGAGCCTCACCAAGAAGGAGAACATCGAGTTCCTCAGCGACATCCGCATCAGCTTCTTTGCCATCGATGAGGCGCACTGCATCAGCGAGTGGGGGCATGACTTCCGTCCCGAGTACCGTCGGTTGCGGACCATATTCGACGAGATCAAGCGAGTGCCCGTGATCGCGCTGACGGCCACGGCCACCGAGAAGGTGCAGGAGGACATCCTGAAGAACCTGGACATCCCCGATGCGGTGGTGTACAAGTCCAGCTTCAACCGGCCGAACCTGTACTACGAGGTGCGCCCCAAGCAGATGGTGGCGCGGGAGATCATCCGCTTCGTCAAGCAGCACGAGGGCCGCAGCGGCATCATCTACTGCCTGAGCCGCAAGAAGGTGGAGGAGATCGCCCAGCTGCTGGTGGTGAACGGCATCAAGGCCCTGCCCTACCATGCCGGGATGGACGCCGGACAGCGGGCCGACCACCAGGACCAGTTCCTGATGGAGAAGGTGGATGTGATCGTGGCCACCATCGCCTTCGGCATGGGCATCGACAAGCCCGACGTGCGCTTCGTGATCCACCACGACATCCCCAAGAGCCTGGAGAGCTACTACCAGGAGACCGGACGCGGCGGCCGCGACGGCGGGGAGGGCAAGTGTGTCGCCTTCTACAGCTACAAGGACATCGAGAAGCTGGAGAAGTTCCTGCAGGGCAAGCCCGTGGCCGAACAGGAGATCGGCAAGCAGCTGCTCCAGGACACGGTGAGCTACGCGGAGACGAGCATGTGCCGGCGCAAGTTCCTCCTGCACTACTTCGGGGAGCAACTGCCCGGTGACAACTGCGGCAGCTGCGACAACTGCGTGAACCCGCGCGAGAGCTTCGATGCGACGGAGGACCTGGGCCTGCTGCTCGAGGCGGTGAAGGAGAGCAAGGAACGCCACCGGGCCAAGTTCATCTGCGACCTGCTCACCGGCACGGAGAGCGCGGAGATGAAGACCTACAAGGGTTCCGCCATGGAGAGCTACGGCCGCGGCAGCGACCACGACGCGCATCACTGGCTGGCCATCGTGCGGCAGGCCGTGGTGGGCGGCTTCCTGCACAAGGACATCGAGACCTACGGCATCCTCACCCTCACCGACCAGGCGAAGAAGTTCCTGAAGAAGCCGTGGAAGGTGGAGTTCGTGAAGGAGCGCGACTACAGCGACTTCGACGAGGGGGACGAGCCGGAGGGCAAGGGTGGCGCCGCGGCGGACGAGAAGCTGATGGCGATGCTGAAGGACCTGCGCCGGAGCCAGGCCCAGAAGCTCAAGCTGCAGCCCTGGGTGCTCTTCGGGGATCCCTCCCTGGAGGAGATGACCATGCGCTACCCGGTGACCATCGAGGAGCTCACGCAGATCACCGGCGTGGGGCCGGGCAAGGCGCAGAAATACGGCAAGCCCTTCGTGGACCTCATCAAGCGCTATGTGGAGGAGAACGACATCGAGCGCGCCGAGGAGGTGGTGGTGCGCAGCGTGGTGAACAAGAGCGGCAACAAGGTCCATATCATCCAGAACATCGACAAGCGGCTGTCGCTCACCAGCATCGCACGCAGCCGCAACCTCAGCCTGGCGGATCTCATCTCCGAGCTGGAGAGCATCGTGATGAGCGGCACGCGCCTCGACATCAGCTATCACCTGGACGAGAGCATGGACCCCGACCTGCAGGAGGAGATCATGGACTACTTCCGCGAGGCCGAGAACGACAGCCTGGAGGCCATGCTCGAGGAGTTCGGGCGCGACGTCAGCGAAGAGGACCTGCGACTGATGCGGATCCGCTTCCTGAGCGAGGTGGCGAACTGAGGTCGGACAGGCTTCCAGCCTGTTCCCAGCGCAGATCACCACGCTCAGCCATGGATCCCAACGACCTCACCCTCGTCGCGAAGCACGTGATGAAGCTGCTGGTGGAGCGGCGCTTCGAGGAGCTGGAGGAGGCCACCGGCGGCACACGGCTCAGCGCCGGCGAGATGGAGGCCGCCGTGGATGATGTCGGCGGCAGGCTGGTGATGCCACCGGAGAGCGTATGGAAGGAGCTTCGTCCGCGAGCGGTGCGCAACCTGCCGGGTGCGTTCGAGCTGTCGCTCGCCCTGTGGACCAGCGCGGGCCGCACGGCCGATACACTGGAGATCACCGTTCAGGAGCGCAACGGCAGGCCCACGATCAGCGTGGATGACATCATCGTGGGGTGAACGCCGCTTCACCGAGCTCGCTCAGCGCCCCCATCGCCATCATCGCCGCACCGATCGGCAGCGCATCCTCATCGATGTCGAAGGCGGCGGTGTGCAGGCCGCACTGCGTGCCGGGCTTCGCGGGGTTGCCGGTACCCAGACGGAAGAAGCAGCCCGGCATCACGTGCGTGTAGTAGGCGAAGTCCTCGGCGCCCATGCGGATGTCCATGTCCACCACGTTCTCCGCACCCACCAGGTCCTCGGCCACGCGGCGCATGCGGGCGGTGAGCGCGGGGTCGTTCTTCACCACCGGCGAACCCTTCACGATCCGCAGCTCCGCCTCACCGCCCATGTCCTGCGCCACGCCCGCGCACACGCGCGGCAGCAGGTCGTGGAGCAGGGTGCGCAGGTCCTCGTTGAAGGTGCGCAGGGTGCCATCGAGGCGCGCCTCATCGGGAACGATGTTGGTGGCGCCGTGGGCGATGAATCGACCGAAGCTCATCACCATGGGCTCGCCGGAAGGCTTCACGCGTTCGGCCGCTTCGTACAGCACGGGCAGCATCCGCGAGGCGATGAGGATCGGGTCCACGAGCTCGGCACGCTTGGAGGCATGGCCCCCACGCCCGCGCACGGTGAGGTAGAGCTCGTCGGCGGCGGCCATGAAGGGGCCACTGCGGAAGCCCAGCCTGCCACAGGCCAGCTCAGGGGTCACATGCTGGCCCAGGATGCCCGATGGGGCGGGGTCGGTCAGCGCACCCTCCTTCACGAAGAGGCTGGCCCCGCCGGGTTCCTTCTCCTCGCCGGGCTGGAACACCAGCATCACCGTGCCGCTCCAGGTCTCGCGCATGCGGTGCAGGACGAGGCCCGCTGCGAGCACCATGGCGGTGTGCGCGTCATGCCCGCAGGCATGCATCACGCCCGGGTTGAGCGAGCAGTAGCCGGCTTTGCCCACCTCCTGGATCGGCAGTGCATCCATGTCGGCGCGCAGGGCGAAACAGCGGTCGGACGGGGAGCGGGACCCGGTGACGAGCGCGATGAGGCCCGTGCCGGTGGACCGCTCCGGATGGCGGGCGAGCCCCTCGCGCACCGGGATGCCCTCCTCGCGGAGCACGGAGGCCACGTAGGCGGCGGTGCCCTCCTCGTGGAAGGACAGCTCGGGGTGTTGATGCATCCAGCGGCGCCACTGCACGGGCCGGTCCCCCAGAGCCTCAAGTTCCTTCCGGATGCGCGCGATCACTTGCCGAGGATCAGCTTGATGGCGACCACGAGCATCACAAGGCCGAATACACGCTTGACCACATCGGCGGGGATGCTGAGGGCCATGCGGCTGCCCAGGTATCCGCCCAGCACGAAGGCACCGGCGATGATGGCCACGGCCCGCAGGTCGAGCGGATGCTCGCGGTGGTAGTTCCAGGCGGCGACGGCCACCACAGGCAACACCAGCACGGCCAGGCTGGTGCCCTGGGCCTGATGCTGGCCATAGCCCATGAGCCATACGAGGGCAGGCACCATGATGATGCCGCCGCCCACGCCGACGAAGCCGCTGAGCAGGCCGGCCAGCAGGCCGATGAGCAGGAGCAGTGCAACAGCGGTGGCGGACATGGCTCAGATGTCGAGGCTGAGGGAGAGGTGGAACACGGGGTCGAGCACGCGGCCATCGTCCACCCCCCAGGCCCAGTCGGCGCGCACGAAGTAGCCGAGGAGGCGCGCACGGAGGCCGGCACCGTAGCTGCCCACGATGGGCTCACGCTGGTTCTTGATGGTGATGAGCAGCGGGTTGCTGTTGATGACCTGCTGGTTGAAGGTGTTCTCCTCGCTGTAGGGATCGGGCCCGGTCCAGGCGACACCCACATCACCGAACGCCACGATCTGGAAGTTCTGCAGGAAGTCGGACCGCATGGGCCGGTTGACGAGGTAGCGGAAGATCGGCCAGCGCAGCTCGGTGTTCAGCACACCGAATGAGGTGCCGTTGCGCGCATTGAAGTAGAAGCCCCGCATCGGGGTGGCGTTGCTCTGGTAGAAGTAGTTCTGGTCGAAGTCGATGGGGATGCTGTTGTCCACCCGGGGGAAGAGCCAGTTGTCCACCCCGCCCAGAAAATGGATGATGCGGCGGCTGCCCAGGCTGGTGGCGCCCGCAAGGCGGTTCACCAGCACCAGATCACGGTGGATCCGCAGGGAATGACGGGCGTCCAGGCCCAGCACCTGCATGTCGCTGTTGCCCTCGTCAGGCTGGATGTAGTACTCGCCGAAGACCTTGAATTTCCAGCCGGTGTAGAGGTTGAGGCCGCGCGGCACGGAGCTGTCGTACACGTACTCGAGCTTGCCACCGGCCATCTGGTCGTAGAAGTTGGGTTCCTGCAGGCTGAGCAGGTCGGTGCTCTGCAGCACATATCGGTCGTGCCGGTAGAGCAGGGAGGCGCGTACGCTCGCCAGCTCACTGAAGGGCCAGCTCACCTGGTAGTTGGCCAGATGGGTCTGCACCTTCACCACACCGAAGCGGGATACGCCCTGCAGGGTCTGGCGCTGCACGGTGAACCGTTTGTCCAACCGACGCTTGAGGTTGATGTAAGTAAGGAAGTAGTCGTTGTTGTTGAGGTCCAGCGCCAGGCGGAAGCCGCCGATGATCTTGTGGTCCTCGAATAGGTCGCTGATGCCCATCTGGATCATGCCGCTGAGACCGGGGTTCAGGTTCTGGGCGCCGGTGAAGGGCTGATAGAAGGCGGCGTTGTAGCTGTTGTCCACCTGGGTGAGCACCGCGTCGGTGGCGAAGTTCACGTGGTAGTTGCGCTGCTCGGGGAAGACCAGGGGACGGTCGGCGAGGGTGTCGCCGGGCGCTGCGGCAGACGGGACGGTCGCCAAGGTGGGCGGTGGTGCCTCCATGGGCCGGTCAGGCGGAGGCGCGTTCTCGTCGCTGAACTGATAATTGTCCACGTTCACCACTTCGCCTGCGGGCCGGGGCACACGGGGGGCCACCTTCACCACCTGATCGAGGGGGTCGTTCTGCTCACCGAGAGGTTCGCGGCGGTCGGGGCCTGGGCCGCTTGGCGAAGCGTCGCCGACACCTGCTCCGGCCGGAGCGGTGCGGCCCATGCGCAGATGATAGCGGCCGTTCTCGAACACGAGTTCCGCGAGGCGCCCGTTCCGGGCGTGCACATCGTGCTCCAGCACCGAGCGACGCCCCCTGGTGATCCGCTCGTTCACGGCGAAATAGCGGTAGTGGATCGTGGTGTCCACATGGCTCACCACGCTGTCATAGCGCACCCTGTACCGGTCCCGCAGGCCTGACGCATCACCCAGGTAGGTGAACGCCACGCTGTCCAGCGGCATCGGGGCCGATTCGTCGGCATAAGAGGTGCTGGTGAGGCGGCGGAGGAGAGCGGAACGGCCGGCCAGGTCGTACAGGAAGATGTCCTTGTGCCCGTTCACCAGGGCCACCTCGGCGTTGGCCGGCTGGCTGCGCAAGGTGTCGTCCGTGCGGTCGCTGGCGAACAGGATGCCCTCGCCGTCCAGCGTGAACGACGGCTCCAGGTCGTCGAACTGATCGCTGGTGAGCTGCTCCTGCCGGTTGCCGATGAGGTAGTACAGGTAGAGGTCGGTGCGGCCTTCCCGAACGGCGCTGAACACCATGTTCTGGCCATCGGGCGAATAGGCCATGGAGAGCAGCTTCTCCAGCATGAACACCGGCCGAACGCTGGTCTTGCGATCGTCCAGGGTGTAGGTCTTCAGGTAAAGCTCACCCTTGCGTTCCACGGCGTAGCTGAGGGCCCGGCTTCCGGGGTGCCAGGCCAGCACCGGATAGCTGCGGTCCACGATGCGGTTGAGCTTCTTCTCGCCCTTGGCGATCCGCCAGGTGCGCTGCTCGGAAAGGTCCCGGATAAAGACCTTGTACTGACCCAGTTCATTGGTGACCCAGGCGGCGTAGCGGCCGTTGGGGCTCAGCTTGAACTGTGACAAGGTGCTGCGTTTGCGATGGCGGATGGGCAGCTCGTCCAGGGTGACCGCCTCGCGCAGCTGCTCCTCTTTGGCGAAGCGCTCCTTGTAATGGCCCAGGCAATCCGTGGCGAGGTTCTTCAAGGGCACGCCGAGCACGTACATGAACCCGCTCTCCACGTTGCGGCTTACGCGGGTCATGTACAGGATGTTGGGGATGACGCTCTGTCCGTACACGTCGGCCACATAGGACCAGATCGCCTGGCCCATGAGCACCGCGTCCTCCCCTTCCAGCCGGTTGAAGCGGTCGAAGCGACCCGCGAGGATGCCATCGCGCAGGCGGCTGGCCTGCATCGCGTCCATGGGCCCGGCCACATGGGCCACCAGCCCCTTGGTGAACCACTCGGGCAGGTTCATCAGCGTGCTGTTCTTCAGCACTTCGCGCCAGTTCCCCCCGAACATCATCTGGTCCAGCATCACCTGGGCCACCCCGCTGCGCACCTGCTGATCGAGCCGCGCGTGGTCGCCCTCGAAGTACACGAAGACCTTGGTGCCCACGATGCGGGTGACCCCGCCGATGTTGTACTGCTCATCGCCGGTGATGCCGATGTTGCTCTGGCGGAAATCGGAGAGGGAGTTGTACACCACGAACTGCACGCGTTCGTCGAGCGCGATGTCGAGCTGCTTCTCGAGGTCCTTCAGGTGCTTGTGACCACTGAGGGCCACGAACCGTGCCAGATCACGCCCCCCCTTGTAGAAGTAGGTCTCCAGCCGGTCGAAGCGGTAGTACTGCCACAGGAACTCCTCGTGCTGGATGCGGTTCTTCCCGAACTCCTGCTGGGCCCCGTTGTAGAACTGGCCGTGCGCGACGGGGATCGCCGAAAGGGCGAGCAGGACAGGCAATGTCGTACGGAAGTTCCTGAGCACAGCGTTGAAGATAACTACATTCGACCGCCCTTGTTCGGCGCGCCCTGCGCGAAGTTCAGGCTTTTCCGGGCATGCTGCACTGCGTACCGTTCGTCTGCAACCCCTTTCAGGAGAACACCTGGCTGCTCCACGACGGCCGGGAGGCGCTGTTGGTGGACCCGGGCTGCTGGAACACGGTGGAGGAGCATCGGTTGGAGGCCTATGTAACGCAGCATGGCCTGCGTGTGGTGCGCTGCCTGAACACCCACGGCCACATCGACCATGTGCTGGGCAACGCCTGGGCCCATCGCCGGTTCGATCTGCTGCCGGAGATCCATGCGGACGACCTGGAGCTGCTGCGCCGCGCCCCGGCGATCGGGCAGTTGTACGGGGTGCCATGCGAGCCCTCCCCCGAACCGGCGGCCCACCTGGCCGATGGGGACGAGGTGCGACTGGGTGATCTGCGCTTCCAGGTGATCCATGTACCGGGCCACAGCCCCGGACACGTGGCGCTCTTTTGCCGGGACGCGGGCCACCTTGTGGGCGGCGATGTGCTGTTCCAGGGGAGCATCGGACGCACGGACCTGCCGGGCGGCGACCTGGAGCAGCTCCTGCACAGCATCCGCACCCGCCTGCTGGTGCTGGATGACACGGTGGTGGTCCATAGCGGCCATGGGCCGGATACCACCATCGGTGCCGAGCGACGCGGCAACCCCTTCCTGCAACCTTCGTCGTTCCGGTGAACGCGACCGCCGGTGCCTGCACACCGTCCATTGCGGTCCGCACGGAAGAGCATGCTCCGGAACCCGTTCATCATGGGGCCATCGGTACCGGTCGTGGCGGTGCTGCTCGCGCTCTCCGGGTGCACCGGGCCGGGCCGTGGACCATCCCCGACCACCACCGGTGACACTTCGGCGGTGCGCTCTCCCCTGCTCGTGCAGCACAGCGGCGAAGCCATCGGGATGCCCTTCCGCAATGCGTTCGTGGAGACCGACGAGATCAACTACTATCGGTTCCGTTATCTGTATCTGAGCGGAGGGGTGGCCACTGGGGACCTCGACGGTGACGGTCTTCCGGAGGTGTTCGTGGTCTCCTCCCGGGATGGGGTCCGGCTCTATCGGAACCTCGGCGGACTGCGCTTCGAGGATGTCACCGCCAAGGCCGGGATCAGGCACGAGGACATCTGGCCGATGGGCACCACCATGGCGGACATTAACGGTGATGGCCATCTCGACCTGTACGTGGTGTGCGCGGGTCCGACGAACGATCCCGAACGGCTCCGCGACCGGGTCTACATCAACCGCGGTGACGGCTCCTTCGAAGAGCGCGGCCGGGAATTGGGGCTGAACCCGGACGGCCACGGCATCATGGCCTACTTCCACGACATCGACGTGGACGGCGACCTAGATCTGTTCCTGCTCGGGCACCGCATGGACTTTGAGGCATCGGCCAATGTGGAGGTGGTCGTGCCTCCGGGCAGCTCCCTGTTCAGCAACCGGCTTTTCATCAACGATGGCAGCGGGCACTTCACGGACAACACGGCTGCGGCCGGGCTGCTCAGCCACGCTTGGAGCCTCGGTGCGGCCATCGGCGATGTGAACGGTGATGACCGGCCGGACATCTACGTCGCGAACGACTTCGTGCAGCCGGATATGCTGTACATCCAACAGCCCGATGGACGCTTCATCGACGAGGTGCGCTCCAGGCTGGGGCACGTGAGCTACTACAGCATGGGCGTGGATCGGGCCGACATGAACAACGACGGGCATCCGGACCTGTGCGTGCTGGACATGACCCCGCCGGACCATGGACGCAGCAAGCAGAACATGGCCAGCATGCGCCCGAAGGACTTCGACAGGATGACCGGGATCGGCTGGCACGCGCAATACATGGCCAATCAGCTCCACCTGAACAACGGGGATGGCACCTTCAGCGAGATCGGCCACCTGGCCGGGGTGGACCGCACCGATTGGAGCTGGGCCCCCTTGTTCGTCGACCTGGACAACGACGGCTGGAAGGACCTGTTCGTATCGAACGGTGTCTGGCGCGATATCACCAACAACGACTTCAAACTCCAGGTCGAACGGATCAAGGAGGAGCGCAAAGGCCAGCAGATCCGCTACGAGGACATCGCCCCCCTCCTTCCCTTCTCACCCCTGCCGAACTATGTGTTCCGGAACCAGGGCGACCTCACGTTCACGAAAGCGATCGCGGAATGGGGCTATCAGCATGCCGGGGTCAGCACCGGGGCCAGCGTGGCCGACCTGGATGCCGACGGCGACATGGACCTGGTGGTGGTGGATGTGAACGGTCCGATGAAGGTGGTGGAGAACCGGAGCCGGCAGAGGGACGGCTCGCACTATCTGCAGGTGGCGTTGCGGGGACCGAAGGGAAACCCCTTCGCGGTGGGCACAAGGGCCCTGCTGTACGCTGGCGGAACCGTGCAGCATGCCGAACTGGTCCTTGCCCGCGGTTTCCAAAGCAGCGTGGAGCCCCTGATCCACTTCGGCCTGGGCACCGGTGGCGTGGACTCGGTGGTGTTGCAATGGCCCGATGGCACCTGGTCGCGGATCGATGGCCCAAAGGCCGATCAGCGAATACAGGTGGCCTACAACGCGCTACCTCACGAACGCCGCGTACGCTCGCGCCTGGCCACCTGGTTCACGGAGGCCACCGCACATGCCGTGCCCGGGATCGGTCACACCGAGAACAGCTTCGACGATTTCCGGGCCGAGAGCCTGCTGCCCCACCGCCAATCGACCCACGGCCCTGCCTTGGTGGTCGGCGATGTGAACGGGGATGCCCGGGACGACCTCTTCCTGGGAGCGTCCACCGGGCATGCGCCCCGATTGCTGATCCAGGTCCCAGGCCCCCGGTTCACACCGGCATCGGCTCAGCCCTGGTCGGTGCACCGCGATCAGGAGATCATCGGAGCCTGCCTGTTCGACGCTGACGGGGATGGCGACCTTGACCTGTACACGGCGGCCGGCAGCACCGAATGGCCCGTGCCCAGCCTTCACTACCAGGACCGGCTGTACCTGAACGATGGCCGGGGTCGCTTTGCTGAAGCGGATGGTGCGCTGCCGGAAATGCCCTGGCCCACCCAGGTGGTGACCGCCGGGGACCTGGACGGGGACAGCGACCAGGACCTGTTCGTGGGTGGTCGCAACGTGCCGGGCGCCTACCCTTCCGCTCCGCGCAGCGTGCTGCTGCGCAACGAGGGCGGCCGCTTCAGCGATGCCACTGCATCGTGGTGCGCACCCTTGGCGGCCGTGGGCATGGTCACCGGCGCGACGCTCGCCGACCTGGATGCGGATGGGCGGAAGGACCTGGTCGTCACGGGTGAGTGGATGCCCGTGCTGGCCTACCGGAACACGGGAACCGGCTTCGCACGCGCAGCATGGACCGACAGCACCTTGACGGGCTGGTGGCAGGGCATCACGGTGGCCGACCTGGACGGGGATGGCGATCAGGACATGGTGACGGGGAACATCGGGCTCAACAACAAGTTCCATCCGAGCAAGGAGAAGCCACTGGAACTGTACATGGCCGACCTGGACGGCACCGGCACCAACGATATCATCCTGGCCAAGCATGGGGCGGACGGCACGTGTTTCCCGGTGCGTGGCCGCGAGTGCTCCTCCGAGCAGATGCCCTTCCTGAAGCAGAAGTTCCCCACGTTCAAGTCGTTCGCGGAGGCGGATGTGCGCAAGCTGTACGGACCCAAGCTGGATGAGGCCTTGCATGTGAGCGCCACGGAGTTCCGCAGCCTGGTCTGGTGGAACGAAGGCGGCCGCTTCTCCCCGACGCCCCTGCCGAACGCGGCCCAGGCCGGCCCCTTGCGTTCCGTGGTGGTGGTGGACCTCAATGGGGACGGGCACCTGGACATGGTGGGCGGGGGCAACCTGTACGGCACCGAGGTGGAGACCTCACGCTATGACGGCAGTACAGGCGTGGTGCTCTTGGGGAACGGACACCGCGGCTTCGGCCCTGTCCCGGTCGGACGCAGCGGCTTCGCAGCCCGAGGGGATGTCCGCCAGGTGGTACGGGTACGCACCGGCGGCAGCGGTCAGGCCTTCGTGGTCGCCGTCAACAACGGGCCGTTGCGGGTCTTCGTTCCCGAGCGGGTGCCGGCCAAGGGAGGTCTGGCGCTCCGCTGATCAGGGGTGGTAGCTGTCCGGCTTGTACACCTTCTTCTTGCCTTCCAACGCATTGGGCTTGATCGCCGGCGGACAGGCGAAGCCTTTGGGATAGCGCAGGAACAGGAAGCGGATGCTGAGGATGATCGGGCGGTACCGGCTGTTGAACCATTGCAGCTGGCCGAAGCCCTTGTCCCCAGGGACCACGCTCACCACGGGCGTCTCCAGCGTGGGGATGATCAGCAGACGGCCGCGCGTGCGGAATCCGTAGCCCAGCTTCACGTGCGCCTGGCCGATGAACGACGGGGGCAGCTCCTGGTCGGCCAGCACCAATGGATCGCCGGTGTAGCTGCGCGCACTGCCCACATCGAGGTCAGCGTTGACGCCCAGGCTCACCTGCACGAACTGGCGGTCGGCCGTCTGGAAGAACTTGTTGGCGTTCACGTGCACGCTGGCGTAGTGGTCGCGGAAGGCCCCCGATCCGGGAAGGACCACCGTGGAGTCCGTTTCGTTCGGCCCATAGCGCAGCACACCGATATGGTCCTGCCGTCCGTTCAGGCCCTTGTAGGCCAGGCCGAAGTCCCAGTAGTCCAGGATGACGGGATCGCGGGTGGCATGGAACCAGCCCACCTCGACGTACGGTCCGAAACGGCCGTTGGGGTCGAAGGTGGCCGAGTAGGTGGTGTCGGCGTTGCGGAACAGCTCGCGCTCCTCATCGCCGAACCGGGCCAGGGTGTAGGTGGCCCCGAGGCCGAAGTACAGGCCCCCACGCCGCATCTTGCCGTCCGTGGGGATGATCTCCGGGCGCTTGCGCTCGAACAGCCGCTGGGCAAGTAGGGCCTGAGCGCCGCACAGGACCATCACCAGGACAAGGAACGATCGGATCATGGAACGAAGATGGGCTGGCATCTACCTGATAACGAAGGCCGCCGACCCAAAGTGTCAACGGTGACCTGTGCGGACGGCACCGACCCGCTCACCCTTCCAGCAGTTCCAGCGCCCTCTTCTCCACCGCCTCGCTCTCCCATCGCTTTTCAATATCGGGCATGGCGAGCACCTGCTCCATGATGCGGTCATGGCGCAGCCCCTCGTTCCACGCGTCGATGTAAGCGATGTCGCTGAACTTCACCTGGCTGTAGAGCGGCAGCCATTTGTCCGGGTGGCGGGCCTGCAGGCGTCCTTCGATCCTCTTGCGGAGGATGAACCGCGGATCGGCCACCAGGTCGCGCATCTCCACGAAGTTGCGCAGGCTGAGGTCGGCGATGGCATCGCCGTTCGGCTTGCGGGCCCGGTGATAGGCATCGAGCACGGTGGCCCAGTTGTCGTCGCCATGCGCGTTCAGCAGGTCGTTCAGCACCTTGCAATCCTCGTAGCCGGCGTTCATCCCCTCGCCATAGAAGGGCACGATGGCGTGGGCCGCGTCACCGATGAGCGCCACCTTGTCGGTGTGCGTCCATGGCGAACAGCGGATGATGGCCAGGCTGCTCTGGGGGTTGCGGAAGTACTGCTCCGCAAGGTCGGGCAGCATGGGGATGGCGTCCTGGAAGTGGGCCTCGAAGAAGCGCATCAGGTCCTGCTCGTCCTTGATGGTATCGAAGGAATACTCGCCCTCGTGCGGCATGAAGAGCGTGCCGGTGAAGCCGCCATCCTGGTTCGCAAGACCCATCATCATGAAGAGGCGGCGCGGCCAGATGTGCAGGCAGTTGGGGTCCATCCGCGGTGTGCCGTCGGCGTTGGGCGGAAAGGCGATCTCCTTGTAGTCGTGCTCGATGTAGGTCTGGCTGAACGTGAACCGTCCCTTCATCATGGCCTGGCGCACGGCGCTCGGGGCCCCGTCGGCTCCGAAGACCACATCGGCCTTGATGCTGGCCACCGAACCGGTGATGTCGTTGCGGAAGCTGCAGCGCGCATGGTCCAGGTCGACCTCCACGCACTGGTGGTTGAAATGCAGATGGACGTTGGGCAGGGCCTGGGCCTCGGAGAGCAGCACCTTGTTCAGCTCGGCCCGGCTCACGCTGTGGATGGCCCGTTCATCGATGCTGTACGGCAGCCGCGTGAGCTTGCCGTCGCGGTCGTGCGTCATGCGCGCATGCACCGGCACCACGATGCGCTCCACGGCCTGGTGCACACCCGCCGCACGCAGGGCCGTCCACCCGCGGTGGCTCACCACCAGGTTGATGCTGCGCCCGGCGTACACATTGGTCCTGCGCGGATCGCCGCGACGCTCGAAGACGTTGATGCGGTGACCGCGCTTCGCGAGGAACACGGCCAGCAAGCTGCCGACCAGACCGCCGCCGACGATGGTGATGTTCTTCATGTCAACATGCAATAAATCGACCTATTGGGTCAACGCCACAGGTTCCCTGTAGCGGGATCAGTGCTTGGCGGCAAGGCATTCGGTCAGTATCTGTCCGAAGCGCCACACGTCCTCGAACGAATTGTACAAGGGCACCGGCGCCACGCGGATCACGTTCGGCTCGCGCCAGTCGGCGATCACGCCGCGCTCAGTGATGCGGTTGAACAGGGCCTTGCCATGGCCGTGGGCCAGAATGCTCAACTGACAGCCGCGCTGCGCGGCATCGTTCGGGGTGATCACTTCCAGCCGGGTGCCGATGGCGCGCTCCACCCCGGCGATGATGAACGCGAGGTAGGCGGTCAATTGTTCGCTCTTGGCGCGCAGGCTGGCGATGCCCGCCCGGTCGAACTGCTCCAGCGCCACGCGGTGCACGGCCATGCTCAACACCGGTGCATTGCTCACCTGCCAGGCCTCGGCGGTGGGCATGGGCTTGAAGGTGCGCTCCATCTTGAAGCGCTCGGCCTTGTCATGGCCCCACCAGCCCGCGAACAGCGGAAGGTCCTTGCCGAGATGCCTTTGGTGCACGAAAGCCCCGGCCACGCTGCCCGGACCGCTGTTGAGGTATTTGTAGCTGCACCAGCAGGCGAAGTCCACGTTCCAGTCGTGCAGCTTCACGTGAAGGTTGCCGGCGGCGTGCGCCAGGTCGAAGCCCGCGACGGCCCCGACCGCATGCGCGGCCTGGGTGATGGCGGCCATGTCGAAGGCCTGCCCGGTGTAGAAGTTCACCCCGCCGAAGCAGACGAGCGCGAGCTGCTCCCCCAGCTCGTTGATCTGGGCGATGATGTCCTCCGTGCGCAGGGTGTGCTCACCGGCGCGGGGTCGCACCTCGATCAGGTCGGTCTCCGGGTCACCACCGTGGAAGGCGATCTGCGAAGCGAAGGCGTAGGTATCGCTGGGGAAGGGCCGCGTTTCGGTGAGGATCTTCCTCCGCTTCCCGCTGGGTCGGTAGAAGCTCACCAACAGGAAATGCAGGTTGCTGGTGAGCTGGTTCATGGCCACCACCTCTTCCGGCAGGGCTCCCACAAGGCGCGCCAGCGATGGCGTGAGCTCCTCATGGTAGCTGTACCAGGGGTGTTTCGCCTGGAAGTGCCCCTCCACCCCGAAGCGGGCCCAATCGACCAGCTCCTGCTTCAAGGCGGCTGCGGCGGCCCGTGGTTGCAGCCCAAGGGAGTTGCCGGTGAAGTAGAGCACATCCCTGCCTTCGTGCTGCGGGAAGTGGAACTCGGACCGGAATGCACGCAGTGGATCGGCGGCATCGCGCGCTTGTGCGAAGGAAAAGCTGTCCTCGAACGGCATGGATGCCGCCAAAAGTAGGTCCGCCCGATCACCCCGGGCTGACGATCGTCGCTCAGGGCATCGAGGCCAGGGCCTGTGCGAGCGGCGGCAGAAGGAGCGCACCGTCCAGGACCAGGCCGAAATGGAGCGGGCCCCGCTCCGCCGTGCTCCGCGCCACGAGCACTGCCACGGCCAGGTAGGCGAGGGCCGTCAGCACCATGTCCGGCGGCCAGCTGGAGGACGCGCCCACCGGGCTCAGCGCATGCCCCACGAACGCCAGCGAGGCGAACACGGCGGCCGGATAGAGCATCAGGAGCACGGCGAGGACGCGTGTTCCAGCCGACCCCAGGAGCTGCGGTACCGTGAGCACGACATCCCGATCGATCACGCGGTCGCGGAGGTCGAACACCAGGGCGAGGGACAGGAAGAAGCACATCTGCATGGCGAACAACCAACCGGCACCCTGCGGGGGTCGGTCCGCTGGCGCGAAGAGCAGGGGCAGGTGAACGGTGGTCCAGGCCCAGCAGGCCGCGATCAGGAAGGCCTTGAGCAGCGGCACCCGACGCAGGCCCACCGTGCGCCCCCGCACCCAGGGGGCGGGCACCACATAGAGGAGCACGGCCAGGGCGACCGGCGCGCTGCGCAGGACCAGGTCGAACAGGTGGTGCGCGGCCACGACCAGGGCGGCGAGGGCGGCCATCATCGCGGCACCGAGCAGGACCGTGCGATGCGTGGAGGTCCATTGCAGCTGCGGCGACAGCCCCAGGGTGGGATGACCCGCGCGTGCCGATCGCATGAACGCATATCCGGCGAAGGTGGCCAGCGCGGCCACCGCTGGGGCCCGCCATCCGGACAAGCCCATCAGGTGCTGCATGGACCAGGTCTGTGCCGCGGCCCCGCACGCGAGCCACACATGGCCATGGATCAACACGCGGAGCAGGGGGTCGCGCAGGCCCGCGTCCATCGGCCTCAGCGGTCCATGTTGGGGTTGATCACCAGTTGGCGCACGGCCAGCCCGACGGCCACACCGGCGAGCGTGGTGTACAGCGTGCGCAGGACCCGCTTGGTGCGGCCCGTGCTGGCATAGCCGGTGGCGTAAAAGGGATCGCCCTCCATCAACGGGTCGCGGATGGATCCGCGGGTGACATGGACCCGGGGCAGCACCATCGCACCGGCGTAGATCGGGGGCAGCAGCAGGGACATGACCTCCAGATCGAGCGCGAGCACGGTGCCCGCGCCGAAGACGAAACCGCCGATCATGGGCCACAGCGGGCGGTAGCCATCGCGTGCATCCTGTTCGCCCTTGATGATCCAGCGCATCTGGTCCACGCTGTAGTCGTTGCCGAACACCGTGTCCATGAAGTACCAGACGCGTTCACGGCCCAGGCTGTCGGTGACGCTGAACACGCTCTCGGTGGGTTCACTGCGTTCGATGAGGCGCGCACCCTTGGGCACCTGGTACCGGATCTCCAAGGTGCTCTGCCCGAGCACCCGGCCATCGATCGTCTGGCCGTTCATGAGGAGGATACGGTCCTGAGCCTGGATCCCCGCGCAAAGGAGCAATGGAAGAAGCCAGGTGGATCGCATCGGAAGCGGCCAAAGATAGGCCGTGCCGAACATCGCGCCGGCCGCGTTGTTGCTGGGAATGAGCGCCCCGATCGGCCTTCAGCCGGTCCGTATATTCGCCGCGCCTTCAGGCCACCCCATGAACACCGTCACCTACCACGAGCGCCACATCGGGCCTCATGCCACCGACACCCAGGCCATGCTGAACGCCATTGGCGTGTCATCGCTCGAAGAGCTCATCCAGCGCACCGTGCCTCAGGGCATCCGCTCCGCGCATCCGTTGGCCACGGGCGAGGCCCTCACCGAACGCCAGCACCTGGACCACATGAAGGCGCTGGGCGCGAAGAACAAGGTGTTCCGCAGCTACATCGGCCTGGGCTTCAGCGGCACGGTGACCCCGCCGCCGATCCTGCGCAACATCTTCGAGAATCCCGGATGGTACACGGCTTACACGCCCTACCAGGCCGAGATCGCGCAGGGCCGCCTGGAGGCGCTGCTCAACTTCCAGACGATGTGCAGCGACCTCACCGGCCTGCCCATCGCCAACGCCAGCCTGCTCGATGAGGCCACCGCCATCGCCGAGGCCATGCACATGCTGTATGCGGCGCGTCCGAAGGAACTGGCCAACGCCCACAAGTTCTTCGCCGACAAGGGCCTCATTCCTCAGAACATCGACGTGCTGCGCACCCGCTGCGCACCCATCGGCGTGGAACTGGTGGTCGGCGACGTGAACGCGATCGACCCTGCCGACGGCTACTTCGGCATCGCGCTGCAGTACCCCGCCCTCGATGGCAGCGTGAACGACCACCGCGCCATCGTGGCGAAGGCCAAGGCGGCCGGCGTGAAGACCGCCGTGTGCGCCGACCTGCTCTCGTTGGTGCTGCTGACGCCTCCGGGCGAGTGGGGCGCCGACGTGTGCGTGGGCAACAGCCAACGCTTCGGGGTGCCCATGGGCTACGGTGGCCCGCACGCCGCGTTCTTCTGCACCACGGAGGAATACAAGCGCCTGATCCCCGGCCGCATCATCGGCGTGAGCCAGGACCGCCGCGGCCGTCGCGGCCTGCGCATGGCCCTGCAGACGCGTGAGCAGCACATCCGCCGCGACAAGGCCACCAGCAACATCTGCACCGCGCAGGCCCTGCTCGCCGTGATGGCCGGCATGTACGGCGTGTACCACGGTCCAGATGGCCTGAAGCGCATCGCCGCCAACGTGCATGCCCACACCCGCAGCGTGGCCGAGGCCGCGAAGGCACTGGGCTACACCGTGGCCAACGGCAGCTTCTTCGACACCATCACCCTCAGCGGTGCCGATGTGAACAAGGTGCGCGCCGCGGCCGAGAAGCGGGGCATCAACTTCCGCTACGACGGCAGCAACGTGAGCATCGCGCTCGACGAGACGGTGCGCCTGACCGATGCGAGCGACGTGGTGGCCGCCCTGGCCGAGGCCGTGGGCAAGCCCGCTCCGGCGCTCAGCGGCAACGGGGCCAGCATGGCCGTACCCGCCGACCTGCAGCGCACCAGCCCCATCCTCACCCACCCGGTGTTCAACACGCACCACACCGAGCTGGAGCTGCAGCGTTACATCAAGAAGCTTGAGAACAAGGACTTCAGCCTGATGCACGGCATGATCCCGCTGGGCTCGTGCACCATGAAGCTGAACGCCGCCAGCACGCTGATGCCGCTGAGCTGGCCTGAGTGGAACGCGCTCCATCCGTTCGCGCCGGTGGACCAGACCGAGGGCTACCAGGAGCTGTTCCGCGAGCTGAGCGACATCCTGGCCAAGGCCACCGGCTTCAGCGCCGTGAGCCTGCAGCCCAACAGCGGAGCACAAGGTGAGTACGCCGGCCTGATGGTGATCCGCGCCTACCACGAGGCCCGTGGCGACAAGCACCGGAACATCGCCCTGATCCCCAGCAGCGCGCACGGCACCAATCCCGCCAGCGCGGTGATGGCCGGCATGCAGGTGGTGGTGGTGAAGGCCACCGAGGACGGCCAGATCGATGTGGCCGACCTGAAGGCCAAGGCCGAACAGTACAAGGACACCCTGAGCTGCCTGATGGTGACCTACCCCAGCACGCACGGCGTGTACGAGGCCGCGATCAAGGAGGTCACCGGCACCATCCACGCGAACGGCGGCCTGGTGTACATGGACGGCGCCAACATGAACGCGCAGGTGGGCCTCACCAGCCCGGGCGAGATCGGCGCCGACGTGTGCCACCTCAACCTGCACAAGACCTTCGCCATCCCGCACGGCGGCGGTGGTCCCGGCATGGGCCCGATCTGCGTGAACGACAAGCTGAAGCCCTTCCTGCCCGGCCATCCGTTGGTGAAGACCGGTGGTGAGAAGGCGATCCCCGCCGTGAGCGCGGCGCCCTGGGGCAGCGCGCTGATCCTGCTGATCAGCTACGGCTACAGCAAGATGCTCGGCGGCAACGGCCTCACCGACGCCACGCGCTACGCCATCCTCAACGCCAATTACATCAAGGCGAAGCTGGAAAAGCACTACCCGATCCTCTACGTGGGCGACCAGGGCATGGTGGCGCACGAGATGATCCTGGACTGCCGCGAGTTCAAGCGCACCGCCGGTGTGGAGGTGGAGGACATCGCCAAGCGCCTGATGGACTACGGTTTCCACGCGCCCACGGTGAGCTTCCCGGTGGCGGGCACGCTGATGGTGGAGCCCACCGAGAGCGAAGCGAAGCCCGAACTGGACCGCTTCATCGAGGCCATGATCGGCATCCGCCACGAGATCGCCGAGATCGAGAGCGGCAAGGCCGACAAGGCGGACAACGTGTTGAAGATGGCCCCGCACACCAGTGACGAGGTCTGTGCCGACACCTGGAGCCACGTTTACGGCCGCGAGAAGGCCGCCTTCCCGGTGAGCGTGAACCGTTACTGGAAGTACTGGCCCACGGTGAGCCGCGTGGACAACGCTTATGGCGACCGCAACCTGGTGTGCACCTGCCCGCCGGTGGAGGAGTACGCGACCACGGAGGCCTGAGGTCGGGCAACCGTTCACCCTGGAACGCACCACTGCTCAACCGGTGGTGCGTTCGCATTCCTGGGACAGCGACCTTCGATGGTCTGTGCCCGCACCAACCGTTCGCGGAGAGGCTCCGGGTCCGTCACAAAGGCCTTTCGTTACCCTGCTTCGTGGATGCAGCTTCGGCCCGGGTCAGCGTCCGATCGCCGGCCCCAACGCCGATGCGGAACCCTGTGAACTCCATTCTTCTTTGCCTGGCCAGCACGATGGTGCTTGCCCAGGAACCCGTGCAGCAGATGCCGTCGTGCTGGAACACCCGGGCACCCATGGCCCCGGCGCATGGACATGAACCACCGGAAGCGCTGACGGCTGAACGGTCGGCCGCTGCGGTGCTCTGGTCGGAGGACTTCGAGAACGGCCTGGGCGGCTGGACGGTGAACACCCAGACCGGGGCGGTGTCGTGGCAATTGACCAGCACCGGGAACACGGGCGGGTTCACGCCCGGTCCGCTGCAGAGCACCACCGGATATCCGGGCGGGTCCTGGATCGTGGCGGATTCGGATGAACAGGGCACGGCGGGGGTGGCCGAGAACACGACGATCACCTCGCCCCCGATCACCGGGCTGGACACGGTCCCCTTCATGCTCCTGCGCTTCGAGCAGAGCTTCCGCCAGCTGAACAACGATATCACGCAGGTGGAGGTGAGCAGCGATGGTGGAAGCGACTGGACCGTGTTCCCGGTGAACGGTGATGTGCCGGGCAACCAGAGCACGCCCGGCTCACCCGTGAGCGAGACGGTGGTGTTGAACATCAGCAGCGCGCTCAATGGCGGCTCGGGCGACATCCGGATCCGCTTCCACTGGCTCAGCTTCGAGGGCTTCACCTACAGCTGGCAGGTGGATGACATCGCCCTGCTGACGGTGGAGGCGAACGACCTCCGGCTGATCTCGGCCACCTATGCCGACTGGAGCCCCGATGAGCCCGACTTCGACGGCCTTCCCTACTCCATCTACCCGATCGATGAACTGCGGGAACTGAAGTTCAAGGCCGTTGCGATCAACAACGGGTCACAGCCACAGACCAACGTACGGCTGAAGGCCGACATCGACGGCCCCGGCACCAACGACGTGATCCTCTACAGCGCGCCGATCACGCTATCGCCGGGTGCGGTGGACAGCCTGTACATCACGGGCTACACCCCGGTGGCCGCGCTGGGCACCTACCTGCTCCAGCTCTCCGTGGTGCAGGACGAGCCCGAAGCCCTGCCGGACGACAACGGGAAGGTGATGCGCTTCGAGGTGCAGGTGGACCGCTTCGCGCGGGACGAGAACGCCATGCAGGGCGACCGCGACAACGGCACCGACCCCTACGAACTGGGGAACTGGTATCACATCCGTTCGTCCGACCACACGCTGTACGCGATCGAGGTGGCCCTGAGCGCGCGCACCGACCCGGGTACGCTCATCTCCGCATCGCTCTATGATGAGGAGTTGGAACTGCTCATGAGCACCGAGGAGCACGAGGTGCTCGCCAGCGAGCTGAACCTCCAGGGCCAGCATGAGTTCATCACCCTGCCCCTGGTCGCACCCATGCCGCTGGACGCGGATAACGACTACTTCGTGGCGGTGACGCACTATGGGGGCACCGAGGAGGTATGGACGGCCACCAGCGGCACGAGCGCGCCACAGAGCTCGTTGATCTTCGACGGCGGCAGCGGGCAGTGGTTCTATGTGACGGTGACCCCGATGGTGCGGATGAACTTCGATCCCGCGGCGGGCGTGGCCGATGACCCGGCCCGGAGGCTCGGGCTCGTGGCGGCACCCAGCCTGTTCGACGACCGCACGACGATCAGGTTCGAACTGCCCGTGGCGTCGCCGGTGCGCTGGGAACTGCATGATGCGGTCGGCCGCCTGGTGCGATCGGGCGATGCAGGCCGACTGGCCCCGGGGGCGCACGCGATCGAACTGCCCGCGGGGGAGCTGGCACCCGGGGTGCATGCGTTCACCCTCATCGATGGCGAGCGACGGTCCACGATCCGCATCGTGCGCAACGGGGCGCGGTGACCGGACCGGTCGTGAGCGGCGAAGCCCCCGGATGACGGGGGCTTCGTGCGTTGCACCGGGCTATCTTTGGCGGCCATGACGCGCCGCCCCCTGCCCGGTACTCCGCCCTTCCGGGCCCTCTTCGGCCTCCTCCTGCTCACCCTGACCTCCACGGATGCTCGGGGGCAGGTGTGCGTGCTCAGCGAGGACTTCAGCGCTCCGACGCTGCCGTCAGGATGGGACATCGGACCGGATGTGGAGCGCATCGACGCGAACGGTGCGGGCACGGGTGAGTTCGTCCCGGCCTGGCGCGTGGGCACCGCCACCGAGGCCAACGCCTCGGGCTACTTCCCCGTGCCCGATGGACCGGTGGACAACCGCTTCATCATGGCGAATGATGATGCACCACCCTGCGACTGCGACCTGGACAGCGCTCAACTGACCACTCCGGCCATCGACCTGAGCACCGCGGATCGAACGGTGCTCACCTTCCGGTTCTTCCTGGATGGTGCGTTCGGCGGGGATAGCGCATGGGTGGAACTGACCCTCGATGGCAGCTCCTGGACCCGGGTGGCCGACCTCGGGGCCGGTAACGCTTGGCAGTTCCGCACGGTGGACCTTTCGGCCGCCGACGGAGCTCCGGCGGCACGGTTGCGGTTCCACTGGACCGACCGCGGTGGCTGGGCGTCAGGCCTGGCCTTGGACGATGTATGCGTCCGGGGCCGTGCCGCGCATGACCTGGCGCTGGAGTTCCTCTCGTTCGGCGACCTGCGCTCCTCTCCCTTCAGCAGCGCTGCGGTCGGACTGGACCCGGCGGAGGTTCCGGTGACCCAGGCAGCGTCCCCTGCCTTCACGGTGGTGCTGCGCAACAAGGGCCACCTGCCCCTTTTCGGAGCCCACGCCAGCGTGTCCCTTGCGCTCAACGGAGGCCCGCAGGGACAATGGTGGAGCGACACCCTTGTGCTGCTGGCGGCGAACGACGCGGACACGGTGGTGGTGCGAACGGACTGGACGCCGACGGGTCCAGGTGTGCTCATGGCCACGGCCACGGTCGCCACGGGGGGGTCGGAGGACGTGCCGGGCGACGAGACCGGATCCGTGCAACGCACCCTTACGGCGGCGGGATGGGCGGATGGTGACGGCGCCTACGCGCAGCGCACAGGGTCCACACTGGCGGGTCTCGATGCCGGTGGCGCGGGCTATATGGCCGGATGCCGCTACGAGATCCAGGCGGACGATCAGGTGCATGGCCTTGGTGTACGCCTGGACGCAGGGACCGAGGTGGGCGCTTGGGTGATCGGACACCTCTTGAACACGGACCTGCAGCCCATCGCGAGCACGGACACCATCCGCATCACCGACGCCGACGTGCAGGTGGGCCTGGCCTGGGGCTGGTCCTTTCTGCCGTTCGATGCACCGGTGCCGGTGATCGGCGGCACCGATGTGCTGGCGATGGTGGAACAGGTGCCGGACAGCGGGCTGGTCCGCCTTGCCCTCGGCGGGGATGTCCGGCCCGGAGCGGCCTTGGTGCGGGAGCTGAGCGCCCTCGCGTGGAGCTACCCGCTGCGGGCTCCCTTGGTACGCCTACACCTTACCCCGGTCGCAGCTTCGGTGCCCGAGCCCACCCCACGCGCTGAACTGGCCATTCGGCAGGACGATGAACTGCTGACCATCCAGGCCCCGTGGCCCATCCGGACGATCCGGGTGCTCGACGCCACAGGGCGGACCGTTCGGGTGCAGGGCCCCGACGGAGCGATGGCCGCTGTGACCCTGGGCGGCCTGGCCGAAGGAGCCTACCTGCTGATCGTGGAGGGACAGGACGCACAGGCCACGGCGCGGTTCGTACGGACACGGTGAGCCCTGCTCCCGGGTGCAGGGCCGAACGGTTCCGTCGATCTGAGGAACGGGTTGCTTGCGGAAGCAGCGGGATGGCTACCTTGGGCGTCCTTAATCCGGAACAACCCTTCAACCGATGGTCACTCGATACACGACAGCCCTTTCGTTCATGGGCCTTGCCATGCTGGCGGGCGCCCAGTGGGTCCGCAACACGCCGGCCCGTTCCACGTTCGGTCCCGATGAAGCCACGCCCCTGCGTGCCAAGCCCCTGAGCCAGGGCCAGGCCAAGGCCGGCGGCGACGTGGTGTTCTATGAGGACTTCGCCAATGGCCTCGCCGGCAATAACGGAGTCGGCGCCTGGACGGTGGCCGGTCCGGACGGAAACCTCTGGGTGCATCAGTTCACCGGGCCGAACGGCGCCTACAGCGATCCCGCAGGCGAGATCATCCAGTCCGAAAGCGTGGCCAATGGCTTCATGCTGTACGCGGCCGACTCGGCCAACTGCACCTGGGCCGGCCAGACCCCCACGGCGAACGCCACCTTCGTGAACTGGGAAGGCTCCCTGGTGAGCCCGACCATGGACCTCAGCGCCACGCCCTTCGTGCAGCTCGAGTTCCAACAGGCCCGTCGTTACTGCTGCGGTGATGCTCCCTACTTCGTGGAGGTGAGCACCGATGGTGGTGCCAGCTGGCCCTTCCGCTTCGACGTGAACAACGGCACCACCGCCAACACGGGTGTGGACATCGACGTGCGTTCCGTGAACCTGTCCCAGGCGATCGCCGGCAACCCGGCCAACGTGCAGATCCGCTTCTTCTTCGATGGCGCCACGGCCGGCACATCCCACTACCACTGGCAGGTGGACGACGTGCGCATCATCGAGCTGTACGAATACGACCTGTCCATGACGGGCGCGGCGGTGACCCAGTGGGACCCGGCCACCTCGCTGACCTACGATTCGCTGCGCTATTCGCTCTACCCCTTCAGCCAGCTCCGCCCGGTCGGCCTGAACATGACCGTGCTGAACAATGGCTCGCTGGATCAATCGAACGTGACGGCCAACTTCCTCGTGGAGCGTGCGGGCACCATGGTGCTGGACCAGGACCAGACGATCGCCAACTTCCCGGCCGGTGACGTCCAGACGATCTTCGTGAACCCGGACTTCACGCCTCCGGCCGTTCCCGGCACCTACGATGTGACGTACACGATCAGCTCCGGCCAGGTGGACAACACCCCGAACGACAACGACGGTGACGCTTCGTTCGGTGTGGCGGAGTTCGACTACGCACGCGACCTGGGAACGGTGGCCTCCTTCGAGGACGGCAACGGCAACAACGACCCGTACGAACTGTGCAACGGCTTCCACATCTCCAGCGCGACGGACCTGTACGGCATCAAAGTGGCCCTGCGGAACGGAGGTACGGGCACCGTGGGCCTGTTGATCCGCGGCACCCTGCGTGCCGGCGACCTGACGACCATCATCGCCCAGACCGCCGAGCACGAGATCGTGGCCAGCGACCTGAACGGCGCCAACGGCAACAAGTTCATCCCGCTGGTGTTCGATACGCCGCAGCCCCTCGATGCCGGAAGCGACTACATCGTCTGCATCGAGCACTTCGGTGGTGGCCAGCTGCGCATGGGCCAGAACGGCGTCAGCGAGGAGCAGTCCTCCTTCATCTACTTCGATGGACCGAACGGCCTGGATTGGTACTTCACCACCACGACGCCGATGGTCCGCATGAGCTTCGACCCGAGCGTCTCCATCACCGAGGCCGATCGCGCGGGTGGTGTGGGCCTGGGTCAGAACCTGCCGAACCCGGCCGATGAGAGCACGGTGGTGACCTTCGAGCTGAAGGAGTCCAGCGCCACGACCCTCGAGGTGCGCGACCTTAGCGGCAAGCTGGTCCGCCTGAACGACCTGGGCAACCGCGGTGCCGGCACCCACCGGGTGACCATCAACACGGCCGACCTCACGGACGGCGTGTACTTCTACTCCCTCACCGCCGCCGGGCAGCGCCTGAGCAAGCGGATGGTGGTGGTGCATTGATCGAAGACCATCCCTGCGGAAGCCCGGCCCTGTGGTCGGGCTTCCGCTTTTTGTGGACGGAACGTTCGACAACGATCGAAGCGCCAGGCGCGGAACGAGCAAGTACCTTGGCTGAACAACGAACCTACCCCGACCATGAACAGAACCCTACTCGCGCTGATCGCCATGGCGGCCGCCCATGGCTTCCTGAACGCACAACACGTGCGCAGGGTGCCCGCACTCCCGGAACAGAAGCACGACGGTCCGTCGATCGCACCGACCGTCCGACCGACGGTCAACCCCAAGGGCACCGCGTTCTTCAACGAACCGTTCGACAACGACCTGAACGGATGGACCGTGGTGAGCGGCATCGGAACGCTGGATTGGGCATGGACCAACAGCGGCCCGGGTCCCACGGCCAGCACCTATCCCGTACCACCGTTGAACACCAGCACGCCGAGCGGTTGGGCGATCATCGATGACGACTACCTCGGAACACCGGGCCAACAGGCCGAGAGCAGCCTTGTGAGCCCGGTCATCGACCTCAGCGCGGCCCCGGCGAACCTGAAGGTGGAGTTCGACCAGTACTTCCAGGAGTTCTCGGACCCGGACGTGGAAACGTGGGTCGGGGTGAGCACGGACGGGGGCACCAGTTGGGATGAGGTCCTCATCAACGAAGGCGTGGGCCGTGACGGGCGACCGAACCCCGAGCAGATGGATGTGGACATCAGTGCCTGGGTGGCCGCCAACCCCTCCAACGTGCAGCTCCGCTTCCGCTACCTGGCCACTTGGGACTATGGCTGGCAGCTGGACAACATCGCCATCCGCGAGCTGCCGAACAACGACATGGCCCTGGTCTCCTTCGCCAAGACCGATTTCGACTTCGACCTCACGGGCGTGGCGAACATGGACTACAGCATCTATCCACTGTCGCAGATCCGCCCCATGCAGATGTCGGGCCTGCTGAAGAACAAAGGCTACCTGGCGCAGACCGGGGTATCGATCACCACCACGGTCAGTGAACCCGGCGGTGCGAACGAGGTGCTGAACGGCGGTGGATTGACCTTCGCCCCCGGCGAGACCGTCTCCGTACCGGTGACGGGCTACACGCCGCCGAGCACCGTGGGCAGCTATTCCCTGGATAATGTGGTGACGCAGAACGAAACGGACGAGGTGCCTTCCAACAACACGAGCACGGACCAGTTCGAGGTGAGCACGACCACCTGGGCCCATGACGACGGGGCGGTGCAGTCCTTCATCCTTCAGGGCCCGGACTTCGCCGGTGAGCAGTTCGGCGTGGGCAACCGGTTCGATCTGGTGGCCGACGCGCAGCTGGTGGGCGTGCAGGTCGCGATCCACGACACCACGGAGGCCGGCACCCTCATCGCCGGGGAGATCTACGATGCGGACGACATCCTCCTTGACCAGACGACCGACCACGAGATCCTGTCCTCTGAACTGAACAGCGTGGGCGGAAGCACCTTCATCACCCTGACCTTCGATGCACCGGTGGACCTGTTCGCCGGCAACGCCTATCTGGTGATGGCGCATTACTTCGGCGGACCCGAGGTCGTGGGCTTCGCCACCAGCGGGACCAGCGCGGCGCAGGTGAGCATCGTGCACTACCCGGACGACCCGCAGGGCAATTTCTTCTACTACGTGACACGCACCCCGATGGTGCGGGCGATCCTTGCCGGTCCGATCGGCATCGATGAGGCGAACGGCCTTCTGGCCCGTGCCCCGCTGGCCTGGCCGAACCCCGCCACCGAGCAGACCCGACTGAGCTTCGAACTGTTGCAAGCGGTACCCGTGCGCGTCGAACTGTACGCGGTCACCGGTGAGCTCGTCCACGCCGCCGACCTCGGTCACCTGAGCGCCGGCGAGCAACAGCACATGATCGACGTGAGCGACCTGTCCCAGGGCCTCTATACCTGGACGCTGGACCTGGACGGGCGCCGGTTCAACGGCCGCCTGGCCGTGCAGCGCTGATCCCTGACCGACCCCTGCGAAGGCCCCGCCCCGGCGGGGTCTTCGTGCGTTCAGGCCTGACCGAGGAGCCCTTTCCGCGCCTGCCGCATCAGTTCGCTGGCGAACACGAAGGCCTTCAGTTCCTCATTGTCCGAGGCCAGCAGCGCGTTGCGGTCCCCGGTCCACCAGCATCGGCCGGTGTGCAGGAAGAGGATGTTCTGCCCCGTCTCGATCACCGAGTTCATGTCATGGGTGATCACGATGGTGGTGGTCCCGTATTCCTCGGTGATCTCCTTGATCAGCTCGTCGATGAGGATGGAGGTCTGGGGATCGAGCCCACTGTTGGGCTCATCGCAGAACAGGTACTTGGGGTTCATGGCGATGGCCCTGGCGATGCCGACCCGCTTCTGCATGCCGCCGCTGAGCTCGGCCGGGAACAGGGCGTCCTTGCCCACGATGTTCACCCGTTCGAGGCAGAAGCGCGCACGCTTCTCCATCTCGGCCACGGTCATGCTGGCGAACATGCGCAGCGGGAACATCACGTTGTCCAGCACGGTCATCGAATCGAACAGCGCCGCGCTCTGGAAGAGCATCCCGATCTCCTGGCGGATGGTCCGTTTGTCGGCCATGTCGAGCTCATGGAACGGACGTCCATCGTAGAGGACGCGGCCCTGGTCGGGACGGTGAAGGCCCACGATGCACTTGGCCAGCACGCTTTTGCCACTGCCGCTCTTGCCGATCACCTGGTTCACCACGCCCTTGGCGAAGGTGGCCGTGATGTCCGTGAGCACACGTACGTCGCCGAAGCGCTTGCTGAGCCCGATGACCTCGATCATATGAGCAGCAGCTGCGTGAGCATGTAGTTGGCGATGAGGATCACCACGCTGCTGTACACCACGGCGGTGGTGCTGCTCCGGCCCACTTCAAGCGCTCCTCCGTGGGTGTGGTACCCGTGATAGGCGGCCACGCTGGTGATGATGAAGGCGAACACGACCGTCTTGATCAGGGCATAGGTGACGGTGAAGGGATCGAAATCCCACTGGAGGCCCTGGATGTAGTCGTTGGGGGCCACCACACCGGTGAGGGCGCTCACCGCCCAACCGCCGAAAATGCCGAGGAACATGCTGATGACGATGAGGAAGGGGTTGATCAGCATGGCCGCCACGATCTTGGGGAGGATGAGGTAACTGGCACTGTTCACCCCCATGATGTCGAGCGCATCGATCTGCTCCTTCACCCGCATGGTGCCGACCTCGGCGGCGATGTTGCTGCCCACCTTGCCGGCAAGGATCAGCGAGATGATGGTGGGGCTGAACTCCAGGATCACGCTTTGTCGCGCGGTGAAGCCCACGACATAGTCCGGGATCCAGGCCGCATCGATGTTGCTGGCGGTCTGGATGGTGATCACCGCACCCATGAACACCGAAAGGAGTGCGACGATACCGAGGCTCTTGACACCGAGCTGATCGACCTCCTCGGAGACCCTGCGGCCATAGAGGCTCATCCGTTCCGGTCGTCCGAACACATGGCCCAGGAACTCCAGATACCGCCCGATATGGAAGAGGATATTCATGCGCCCGAGGCGAAAATAGGTCCCCTGATCCGAGCACCCTTGGCCTCCGGGCCCCGAAGAGGTGTTCCCCTACCTTTGCCGGCCATGTGGTGTGCCCGGTCACCCCGATCGTTCCCGGCCCTGTTGGCGGTGTTCCTGTTGGTGGCACCGCTGCTGGGGGCCTGCGCATCACGCCCCCCCCACGTCACCAGGCACAAGCGCGGTCGCAAGTGCGACTGCCCCAAGTGGGACCATCGCCCGCCCGCAGGCCCGCGGGACTGGCGGCACCACGCATGGACCCCCTGCCCCGGGCCCCGGCACCTGGCATGAGCTCCACGAGCGGACCGGAAGCACTGCGCGAACGACTGCCTGCGGGTGCGGTGCCGGTGGTGCTGGACTGGCTGCAGCGCAACCGGGTGCAGGTGCGGATCACGGGGCGCCGGGCCACGAAACTGGGCGACTACCGCACCCCCGTGGCCGGCCGGCCGGCGCGCATCTCGGTGAACCGGGACCTCAATCCCTACGCCTTTCTGGTGACCCTGGTGCATGAGTTCGCCCATCACACCACCTTCGAGCGCTCCGGTCCCCGGGTGCGCCCGCACGGCATCGAGTGGAAGCGGACCTACGCCGAACTGATGCGCCCGTACCTGGCACCGGCCGTCCTGCCCGAGGATGTGCGCACCATCCTGATCGACCACCTGAACGATGCCACGGCCAGCAGCTGCTCCGACCCGGCACTGGTCCGGGTGCTGCGGCGATATGATGAGCGCGTCCTCCCGCTGCTTGAGGAGATCCCGGAGCGCACCATCTTCCGCTTCAACGAGAAGCTGTTCGTGAAAGGCATCCTGCGGCGCTCCCGTGTGGCCTGCCGCTGCCTGAACGACCGGCGCACCTATACCATCGACCGGCTCGCCGGCGTGGAAGTGGGACCACCAGTGCCGATCGTCCTCCATGAACCATGAACGAAAAGACACGATGACCGACCCTCGTACCTATTGTGTGATCATGGCAGGCGGTATCGGAAGCCGGTTCTGGCCCATGAGCCGGACCGCCTATCCGAAACAGTTCCTGGACTTCCTGGGCCTTGGACGCACGTTGATCCAGCAGACCTACGACCGCTTCCTGGCGCTCTGCCCGCCGGAGAACATCCTGGTGGTGACCAACGCGCAATACGCGCCCATCGTGAAGCAGCAGCTCCCCGCCATGAGGGACGAGCAGATCCTGCTGGAGCCGGGCCGTCGCAACACCGCCCCTTGCATCGCCTACGCGAACCATGTGATCGCCAAGCGCGACCCGGATGCGCGCATCATCGTGGCCCCCAGTGATCACCTCGTGATGAAGGAGTCCGAGTTCCACGATACCGTACGCCTCGCCCTCCGGCAGGCCACCGACCACGACTGCCTGGTCACGCTCGGCATCATGCCCAACCGACCGGACACGGGCTACGGGTACATCCAGTTCGTCGAGGAGCAGGGCACGGCCCATCCGCGCGTGAAGCGCGTGCGCACCTTCACCGAGAAACCGGACCACGGCACGGCCCAGCGCTTCATCGAGAGCGGCGACTTCCTGTGGAACAGCGGCATCTTCATCTGGACGGTGCGGAGCATCCGCAAGGCGTTCCAGCAGCACCTGACCGACATGGAGCGTGCCTTCGAAGCCGGCCGCGATGCGTACGGGACACCGGCGGAACACGCCTTCATCGCCGGCGTCTACGCGGACTGCGCCAACATCAGCATCGACTACGGGGTGATGGAGAAGGCCGACAACGTCTTCGTGGTCACCAGCGATTTCGGGTGGAGCGACCTGGGCACCTGGGGCAGCTTGTACACCCACCTGCCTCACGATGACACCGGCAACGCCGTCGTCGGGCAACAGGTGAGGCTCTATGACTGCGCCCGCAACGTGGTGCATGTGCAGGACGACCGGTTGGTGGTGCTGCAGGGCCTTGAGGACCACATCGTGGTGAGCACGAACGATGCGCTCCTGGTGGTACGCAAACATGACGAGCAGAAGATCAAACAGTTCGTGAACGACGCCACCGCCGAGTGGGGCGCGAAGTACGTGTGATCAACGGTCGGCGCCAGCACGGGGCGAAAGGCCGCACCCGGCGATCACTTTCCATGTAAACTATCTTTGCGCCCATGCACCGAAGGCAGTTCCTCGGGCTGGCGGCTTTCGCGTCCAGTGGTGCACTAGCGATGCGCTTGACGGAATTCCGCCAGCTCGCCAAGGACCACGGCAAAGGCCCGGTGATGCCCTCCATCTTCATCGGGCATGGAAGTCCGATGAACGCCATCCAGGACAATGATTTCACCCGGTCGCTGGCCCGTCTTGGCGAACGGCTGGACAGGCCGAAGGCGGTGCTGGTGGTGAGCGCGCACTGGCTGACCCCTGGCCGGACCTTGGTGGCGGTGCACCCACGGCCGGAGACCATTCACGACTTCGGCGGGTTCCCCGATGCGCTGTATCAGGTGCGCTATCCGGCACCAGGCGCTCCGGAGGCGGCACGCATGGCCGCAGCGGCGGTCAGGAGCGTGAAGGTGCACGAGGACCATGAGATGGGGCTGGACCACGGTGCCTGGTCGGTGCTGAAGCACATCTGGCCGGCCGCCGACGTGCCGGTCTTCCAGATGAGCCTGAACTGGGGCCTTTCGACCTCCGGGCACCATGCCCTTGCCGGGGAATTGAAGGCCTTGCGCAACGATGGCATCCTCGTGCTCGGCAGCGGGAACGTGGTGCACAACCTGGGCCGCTTGAACTGGACCGCCCCCGACGCACCCGCTTACGATTGGGCGCAGGAATTCGATGCGTTCGTGGCGGACCGCCTGGAGGCGGGGGATCATCAGGCCTTGATCGCCTACCGCTCGCTGGGATCGGTGGCCGATCTGGCCCACCCCACGAACGACCACTACCTGCCACTGCTCTACACGGTGGGGACCGCCAGCGATGGTGATGTCCTGGATCGGATCCATTCCGGTTTGGAGATGGGCAGCATCAGCATGCGGAGCTTCATGCTCGCCCGGAGCTGAGCTCCTGCGGCTACCTTCGCGCGCTCCAGCGACATGAAACCCGTTGCCTACAGCACCGTGAACGACCAGGGCGATCTGGCGCGCATGACAGCGGCGCTGAGCACCTCGTCGGTGATCGCGCTGGACACCGAAGCGAGCAGCTTTCACCGCTACAAGGTGCGGGTATGCCTTGTGCAGGTGAGCGACCGCGACCGCACATGGCTGGTGGATCCCTTCGCCGCCGGTGACCTGGCGCCACTGGGGATCCTGCTGGCCCGTACGGACATGGAGGTGGTGATCCACGATGCCGATTACGATCTGCGGATGCTGGCGCGGGAACAGGGGATCCGGGTGGAGAACGTGTTCGACACGCTGGTGGCGGCGGAGCTCCTGAACGAGCCCGAGATCGGCCTGGCCTCCCTCCTGCAGAAGTACATGGGCATCCAGGTGGACAAGAAGTTCCAGAAGGCGGATTGGAGCAAACGCCCGCTGCCCGAAGCCATGCTGGACTATGCCGCCGGGGATACGGCGCACCTCATCGCCCTGCGCGACATCCTCGAGGCCCGGCTGAAGGAGAAAGGCCGATGGAACTGGGCCCGGGAGGAGTTCGCCCTGCTCACGGACGCCCCCTTCAACCTGCAGGACAACCAGGAACCAGGCTATCTGCGCCTGAAGGGGGCCAAGCTGCTGAAGCCCCACCAGCTGGCGGTCCTGCGCGAGGTGCATGCATGGCGCGAGGGTGTCGCCGAACGCATGGACCGCGCCCCGTTCATGGTGATCGGCAACGAGGTGCTGCTGGACCTCGCCAAGGAGCCACCGGCCGATGCGCGTGCGCTCGCCTCGCGCAAAGGCATGAGCGAAAAGGTGATGGACCGCCATGGCCGTGCGCTGCTCGAGGCCGTTCGTCGCGGCACCCTCCTGCCCAGGGATCAATGGCCGCGCCTGGAGCGCCCCAAGCGATGGGACCGCGACCCGGAGCATGACGAACGCCTGAAGCGGCTCAAGGCCGTGCGCGACCGCCTCACCGTCGAGCACGACCTGCGCATGGGCATCGTGGCCAGCAACCAGCTGCTCCAGGAGGTCGCACGCTCACGTCCGGGCGACCTTCAGGCCCTGTCCGCTCTGCCCGGCATCCGACACTATCAGGTGGAGCACTTCGGCGCCGACCTGCTCGCCGCCGTGTAGGGATGTGACCCCGGTCACATCGTAACATAGTTATCTTGCTATACTTTTGTCCCCGGAACACCGAGGACGATGGCGACCCTGACCCTGGAGGAACGTGTGGGCACCGAAAAGCTGGTGCGCGCGAGCGAACTGTTGCGCATGGCGGCGCATCCGCAACGCCTGGCGATCCTGGACCAGCTTGGACGGGCCAAGCGATTGTGCGTGCTGGAGCTCCGCGAGAGGCTGGGCATCGAGCAGGCCATCCTGAGCCAGCACCTCACCCTCATGCGGGACAAGGGGCTGGTGGACTTCGAGAAGGAGGGCCGCTTCAGCTTCTACTTCCTGGCCCGGCCGGAGTTCATGAAGATCATCCGCGACATCGAGACCTGCTGCGACAAGCTCTGAGCCATGGAGATCATCGGGTACATCGGTGCGGTGCTCATGGGGTTGTCCCTGGGCTTGATCGGAGGGGGGGGAAGCATCCTCACGGTCCCCATCCTGGTGTATCTCTTCAGCGTGGACGCGGTCCTGGCCACCGCCTACTCCCTGTTCATCGTGGGCCTTACGAGCCTCGTGGGCAGCTTCAGCCACATGCGCATGGGCAACATCCACTGGCGCACGGCCATCGTGTTCGGCATCCCCAGCATCCTGGCCGTCTACGCCACACGCGCCTGGCTGGTGCCGGCCATCCCGGACCCGATCGTGTACATGGGCGACTTTGTCCTGCACAAGCCCATCGGCATCCTCATCCTCTTCGCCCTGATCATGGTGGCGGCGGCCTACAGCATGATCCGCAAGCCGAGGTCGACCACCGCGGAAGCGAAGCAGGCCATCGCGTTCAACTATCCGTTGATCCTGATCGAAGGTATCGTGGTCGGCACGGTCACCGGCATCGTCGGCGCGGGTGGCGGTTTCCTCATCATCCCGGCGCTGGTGCTGCTGGCCAAGCTGCCGATGAAGCAGGCGGTGGGCACCTCGCTCATCATCATCGCGGCGAAATCGCTCATCGGCTTCACCGGCGACCTGAAGGGCGCCGAGGTGATCGACTGGAACTTCCTGCTCGTGTTCTCCGCCATCGCCATCGCCGGCATCATCGCGGGCAGCCTCCTCAGCAAACGCATCCCGAACGAAAAGCTCAAACCCGCCTTCGGATGGTTCGTGCTCCTCATGGGCATCTACATCATCGGACGGGAACTCTCCAACCTCAGCTAACCCGTACGGGCGACGTTCACGTCGCCCAATAACTCCACACCAAAAATCCAGGGCGACGAGATCGTCGCCCCAACGACCATGAACATCGAACAGATCTACACCGGCTGCCTGGCGCAGGGCGCCTATTACATCGAGAGCGATGGCGAAGCGGCGATCATCGATCCGCTGCGCGAAACGAGCCCCTACATCGAGCGGGCCGCGGCGCGCAACGCCAAGATCAAATACGTGCTGGAGACCCACTTCCACGCGGACTTCGTGAGCGGCCACCTCGACCTGTCGAAGAAGACCGGGGCGCCCATCGTGTACGGACCGAACGCCAAGCCGGCCTTCGAGGCGCACATCGCCACGGACGGCGAAGAGCTCAAGCTCGGCAAGGTGACCATCAAGGTGCTCCACACCCCGGGCCACACCATGGAGAGCACCTGCTACCTGCTGATCGACGAGCACGGCAAGCCCCACAGCCTCTACACCGGCGATACCCTGTTCATAGGCGATGTGGGCCGTCCCGATCTGGCGCAAAAGGCCGGCACCCTCACCCAGGAGGACCTGGCCGGTTTCCTGTACGACAGCCTGCACAACAAGATCATGCCACTGCCCGATGACGTGATCGTGTACCCCGCGCACGGGGCCGGCAGCGCCTGCGGCAAGAACATGAGCAAGGAGACCTTCGACACGCTCGGCAACCAGAAGCGCACCAACTACGCGCTGAAGGCCGCCACCAAGGAGCAGTTCATCAAGGAGGTGACGGACGGCCTGCTGCCGCCCCCCGCCTACTTCCCCCAGAACGTGGCCATGAACAAGGGCGTGATCCCGAGCGTGGACACCGTGAAGGAGAAAGGCCTCCGCGCGCTGACCCCCGACCAGTTCGAGCTGGTGGCCGAGACCGAAGGCGCGCTGGTGCTCGACACGCGGAACGCCGAGGACTTCAAGGACGGCTTCGTGCCGCGCAGCATCAACATCGGCATCAAGGGCGACTTCGCCCCCTGGGTGGGCAGCATGGTCCCCGATGTGAAGCACCCGCTGCTGCTGGTGACCGATGCCGGCATGGAGGATGAAGTGGTGACCCGCCTCGCCCGCGTGGGCTACGACAACGTGATGGGCTACCTGAAGGGCGGCATCGCCGCGTGGAAGGCGGACGGCCGGGAGGTGGACACCATCGAGCGCATCGATGCGACGGAGTTCGCCAGGCGCTTCCACGCCGGCAAGCTGCGCGTGGTGGACGTGCGCAAGGACGGTGAGTATGCCGCCGAGCACGTGGACGGTTCCTGGCATGCCTCCCTGCAGTTCATCAACCAGAACCTGTCCGCCTTCAGCAAGGACGAGACCAACTACGTGCATTGCGCCGGTGGCTACCGCAGCATGATCGCCGCCAGCCTGCTGAAGGCACGCGGCTACCACAACCTGGTGGAGATCCGCGGTGGATTCAACGCCATCAAGGGCACCGATGTGAAGGTGACGGACCACGTGTGCCCCAGTACCCTGAAGAAGTGAACGCGATCGAATGGTGAACGGTCAATGGTGAATGGGAGGCCTCGGGGCATTCCCATTCGCCATTCGCCAATGACCATTCACCAAGACCCTCAACCCCATGCTCGAGCTCATCAAACAACCCTGGCCCTGGTACGTGGCCGGCGCCCTCATCGGCCTAACGGTACCCTACCTGCTGCTCGTGGGCAACAAGACCTTCGGCATCAGCAGTTCGCTGCGGCACCTGTGCGCGGCCTGCCTGCCGACGAACATCAACTTCTTCAAGTACGACTGGAAGAAGGAGGTCTGGAACCTCTTCTTCGTCGGCGGCATCGCGCTGGGTGCGTTCATCGGGGCCACGCTGCTGGCCAACCCCGATCCGGTGCAGCTGGCAGAGCCCACGGCCGCCTACCTCGCGGAGAAGGGCATCACGGACACCACGGCCTTGATGCCCCCGGAGATCTTTTCCTGGTCGAACCTGTTCACGCTGCGCGGCCTGATCTTCTTCGTGATCGGTGGCTTCATGGTGGGCTTCGGTACGCGCTATGCCGGTGGCTGCACCAGCGGGCACGCCATCATGGGGCTCAGCAGCCTGCAATGGCCCAGCCTGGTGGCCACCATCATGTTCATGGTCGGCGGCATCGTCATGACCTGGCTCATCCTCCCCTACCTGCTCACCCTCTGATCCGATGGCACAGCAAAAGCAACCCTCCACGGCGGAGCTGAAGGACCTGCAGACCCGCGAGCTCGATGCGATCTGTGTGAATGAGAGCGCACTGAAGCACCCGTGGTGGTACAACCTGAAGTACAGCGCCTGGGGCATCCTGTTCGGCATCGTGTTCGTGAAGGCGGAGATCATCAGCTGGTTCCGCATCCAGGAGATGTTCCGCTTCGAGAGCTTCCACATGTACGGCGTGATCGGCACCGCCGTGATGGTCGGCCTCATCAGCGTGCTCATCATCAAGCGCACCAAGGCCCGCACCATCTACGGCGAGGAGATCCACATCCCGAACAAGGAGTTCAACAAGGGACAGATCTACGGCGGACTGATGTTCGGACTGGGCTGGGCCATCACCGGCGCGTGCCCGGGTCCGCTGTTCGCCCAGATCGGCGCGGGTTTCGGCGTGGTGATCGTCACCTTCCTGAGCGCCGTGGCCGGAACCTACGTGTATGGAATGCTGCGCGACCGGCTCCCGCATTGACCCATGCCCCTCCTCGCACCCCTCGCGATCCTGTTCGCCGCCCTCGTGGTGTGGCTCTACCTGGTCGTGGTGGAGGAGGCCACCCGTGTGCTGAGCGAGCGGGCGGGGATACCGTTCCAGGAGCGACGCGCGCGCACCATGCGCGCCCTGGTGCTTGCCGTGATGGCCGGGGTCGTGCTGATCCTCATGCTGCCCCACCGAACGCTGGACCTGTTCGAGCGGACGCCACCCCCCCTGCCACAACAGGCCACCTACACCGCCGACAGCCTGTGGACCGGCGCGGACACCGCGCGCCTGACCTTCCTCGATGAAGAACAGGGCGCGTTGATCCGCTATGGACGCGAGCTGATCGTCAACACGGCCGCCTACCCCGGTCCGAAAGGCAGCGTGGCCGCGCTCACCAACGGCATGAACTGCCAGAACTGTCATCTGGACGCCGGGACCAAGCCCTGGGGCAACAACTACGGGGCCGTGTGGAGCACCTATCCCAAGTTCCGCGCCCGCAGCGGTGGGCAGGAGAGCGTGGAGAAGCGCGTGAACGACTGCATGGAACGAAGCTTGAACGGCTCCGCCCTGGATAGCAGCAGCCGGGAGATGCGCGCCATCGTGGCCTACATGCAGTGGCTGGGCACCGGCATCCGCAAGGAGCAGAAGCCGAAGGGTTCGGGCATCGTCGAACTGGCCTACATGGAGCGGGCGGCGGATCCGTACAGGGGTGCGATGGTCTTCATGGAGAAGTGCGCAAGCTGCCACGGCAACGATGGCCAGGGCATCCTGAAGGCCGATGGCATCACCTATCAGTATCCGCCGTTGTGGGGGGAGCACAGCTACAACCAGGGCGCTGGGCTGTTCCGGCTGAGCCGCTTCGCCGGCTACGTGAAGGCGAACATGCCGCAGGGGGCGAGCTGGGATCGGCCGCAGCTCACGGATGAGGAAGCCTGGGATGTGGCCGCATTCGTGAACTCACGCCCGCACCCCCCCAAGGACCTCAGCACCGACTGGCCGGACATCGGGAAGAAGCCGATCGACCATCCCTTCGGTCCATACAAGGATACCTTCACCGAGCTGCAGCACAAGTTCGGTCCCTTCGGCCCGATCGCCGCCACCTACAAAAGACCATGAGCGAGATCCACCACCCGCCCGGATGCGCCTGCGGCGCACATGACGACACGCCGCTCGATGAAGGACGCCGCCGCATGCTCCGTTCACTCGGCGCGTTGGGTGCGGGCATCACGCTCGGCCCCACCCTGGCCATGGGCGCCTTGAGCGATCCCGTGCGGCGCAGCGAGCTGACCGGTTCAAGCGCGGTGGCCCAGGGCAGGGCGCGGAAGTTCTCGCTGCTCTTCACCAGCGACATCCACGCGCAGCTGCACACGCACGATGAGTTCCTCCTGGAGAACGGAAAACCCGTCTACCGGAAGCGCGGCGGCTACGGCGTGCTGAAAACGATGATCGATGCGCTGCGCGCGGAGGATCCGGCGAACACCCTCGTGATCGACGGCGGCGATTGTTTCCAGGGCGGCGGTGTGGCGGCCATGAGCGAGGGGCGGGCCATCGTGCCCCTGATGAACCGCATCGGCTACGACCTGATCCTGCCCGGGAATTGGGAAGTGGTCTACGGCAAGGAGAACATGCTGAAGGACCTCGGCGGCTACCGCGCGGCGAAGATCTGCGCCAACATGTGGCACGAGAAACTGGCGGACTACTGCGGGGACATGCAGGACCCCAACGCCGATCTCGCGGGCGAGATGATCTTCCAACCCTACTGGACGCGCATGATCGCCGGGGTCAAGATCGGCTTCATCGGCTACAACGATCCGCTCACACCCAAGCGGCAGTCACCGGCGTACAGCTGCGGCATCAAGTTCACGAAACCGGAGGTGAACGTGGCGAAGTACATCCGCATCCTGCGCGACTACGAGCAGTGCGCGATGGTCTTCCTGGTCACACACATGGGCCTGGCCCAGCAAGTGGACCTGGCGAACAAGCCCGAGGTGGAAGGTGCGGACCTGATCCTCGGTGCCGATACGCACGAACGCGTGCGCACCCCCATCGAGGCGAAGTACAGCAAGGTGGTGGAGCCCGGCTCCTTCGGGTCGTTCCTCGCGCGCTTGGATGTGGTCGTTGAGGACGGCAAGGTGAAGGACAGCCACTACGAGCTGCTGGACGTGGACCCGGAGAAGTACCCGGCGGACCAGGGTATGCTCCAACTTGTTGACGAGGTGAGCGCGCCCTACAAGGACCAGTTGGGCAAGGTCGTCGGCAGCACGAGGAACACCTTGGTGCGCTACTACGTGATCGAGAACCCGATGGACAACCTGATCACGGACGCGCTGATGTGGAAGTTGAAGCCCGACATCGCGATCAGCAACGGCTTCCGTTTCTGCCCGCCGATCGTGGCGGATGGAAAGACCCCGACGCCCATCACCAACGACCACCTCTGGAGCATGATCCCGGTGGACAGCGACGCCAAGTACGGTGAGGCGACCGGTCAGCAGGTGTGGGACTGGCTGGAGAAGGAACTGCACAACGTGTTCGCGAAGGATCCGGCGAAGCGCTTCGGCGGCTGGGTGGTGCGGTTCAAGGGCATGACGGCCAATTTCACCATGCACAACGACATGGGGAAGCGCGTGAACTGGATCAAGGTGGGCGGCAAGCCCATCGATCGCGCGCGCACCTACCTCATCGCCGCCTGCGAACGCGAAGGCGATCCGGATGACACGCTCTGCCGCCTGGAAAAGGTGTCGAACCCGCGCCGCGCGAACATCACCATGCACACCATCCTGCGCGAGTACTTCGGCAAGTTCTCGCCCGTGACACCGAAGGTGGAAGGGCGGATCACCGCCACGGACGCGCCGCAGGACCTGCTGAGCCAGTTGGAGGGGTACGACTACGAGTTCCGTTGAACCCAACACGACCTGCCATGAAGACCAATGCGATCGGACTCGACCGGAAGAAGGCCGCGAAGCTGGCCGAAAAGCTCAACGTCCTGCTGGCGAACTACTCGATCTTCTACCAGAACACACGGGGTTACCACTGGAACATCAAGGGCGAAAAGTTCTTCGAACTGCATCTGAAGTTCGAGGAGCTGTACAACGACCTGCTGCTGAAGATCGACGAGGTGGCGGAGCGGATCCTCACCCTTGGAGCGACACCGGCGCACAACTACAGCGACTACCGCAAGGAGGCCACCATCAGGGAAAGTCGTCAGGTGAGCGACGGTAACGCGGCCGTGAAGGACATCCTGACCGCGTTCAACACCGTGATCACCCTGCAGCGCGAGCTGTTGGAACTGAGCGCCGATGCGAACGACGAAGGGACCAACGCCCTGATGAGCGATTACATCCGCGCCCAGGAGAAACTGGTGTGGATGTACTCGGCCTATCTGGGCAGGTGACCGGACCGCGCCGCTCACTTCGTTGCTCCGGCCAGTGCGATCGCCGAACGGATGTCCGGGCACAGGCGCCCTTCCATCGGTAGTCCGGCGTCCTGGATGGAGCCCTGCACCTCCGGCCGCACATCGGTGAGCAGGACGCGCACGTGGCGCCGCTCCATCGTCCGGATGATGTCCTGCAGCCGGTGCAGCCCCGTGGCGTCGATGAAGGGCACATGGCGCATGCGCAGGATCAGCACGCGGTGGTGATCGCCCACCTGGCGGATGGTCTCGGCGAAGGTCTGCGCCGCACCGAAGAAGAGCGGTCCGTTGATCTCGAAGATCACCACATGCGAGGGCACCGTGCCCAACTCGGATTCGAACAGCTTCTCCGCGGTGCCGTCCGCGGCCCCCAGTTCGCTGAGCCGTGTGCTGTCGCTCATGCGCTTCATGAAGAGGAAGGCCGCCAGCACCAGGCCGATCTCGATGGCCACCACCAGGTCCACGAACGCGGTGAGCAGGAAGGTGACGAGCAGCACGGCCATGTCGTAGCGGCTGGTGCGGAACACGGCGATGAAGCTGTGGACCTCGGCCATGTTCCAGGCCACCACCACAAGGATCCCCGCCAGGCAGGCCATGGGGATCAGTGCGGCCCATTGCCCGGCCACCAGCAGGATCAGCAGCAGCACCGCGGCGTGCACCATGCCCGCCATCGGTGTTCGCCCACCGTTCTTGATGTTGGTGGCGGTGCGGGCGATGGCGCCGGTGGCCGGGATGCCGCCGAAGAGCGCGGACACCACGTTCGCCCCACCCTGGGCCACCAGCTCCATGTTGCTGCGGTGCCGGCCACCGATGCTGCCATCGGCCACCACCGCGCTCAGCAGCGATTCGATGCCACCCAGCAGCGCAATGGCCAATGCGGGCCGGAGCAGTTCCTTGAAGGTGGCCAGGTCCACCCACGCGAAGTGTGGTGCCGGCAGGCTGGTGGGGATGCCCCCGTACCGCGATCCGATGGTGTCCACGGGCAACTGGAACACCGTGACCGCGACCGTGGCCAGCACGATGGCCACCAGGGGCCCCGGGATCGCAGGCAGCATGCGCGGCATCAGCACGGTGATGGCGATGGTGCCTGCACCGATGGCGAAGGTGAGCGGGTCGAAGGCCGCCGCGTGCTGCAAATAGGCCCCCCACTTCTCCACGAGGTCCGCAGGCACGTGGGCGATGCCCAGCCCCAGCAGGTCGTTGACCTGCGTGGAGAAGATGATCACCGCGATCCCGGTGGTGAAGCCCACGATGAGCGTGTGCGGGAAATAGCGCAGCAAGGCCCCGGCACGCAAGAGGCCGAGCAGCACCAGCAGAACGCCGGCGATCAGCGTGGCGATGGTGAGCCCCTCCACGCCATGCTCCTGCACGATGCCGTAGATGATGACGATGAACGCGCCGGTGGGGCCACCGATCTGCACGCGGCTGCCACCGAAGGCGCTGATGAAGAAGCCCGCGACGATCGCCGTGATCAAGCCTTTTTCCGGGGTCACGCCCGAGGCGATGGCGAAGGCGATGGAGAGCGGCAAGGCCACGATGCCCACGATCACGCCGGCCAGTGCATCGCGCCGGAACTGCGGCATGGCATAGCCCCTTCCCAGTACCGAGAAGGACTTGGGCACGAACTCCGACCGGTCCCGATCCCCTTGCACAGCGGCCAAGGTACCGGTACATCACTCGGGGCACAGGACCGTGGCAAGCCCCTTTGCGAACCGGGTCCGGTTGGCATCGGCCCATCTCCGGTGACATCGATCACCGGTCACCTTTCCACGCAGCCGGACCTTTGCAGCATGAAACAGATGCTCCTTCTGCTCGCCCTTCTGGCCGGGCCCGTGATGCATGCGCAGGACCAGGCCCGCCAACACCGCATCGTGATGCAGCTCACCAGTGGTGACACCCTCGTCCACAAGAACCTGATGAAACAGTTCAGGAACATGCTGGAGGCCGCGCCCACGGCGAAGATCGAGGTGGTGTGCCACGGGCCCGGCATGGACATGCTGATGAGCGACAGCAGCGTGGTGGGAGCCAGGGTGAAGGAGTTCGCCGCCAAAGGCGTCGCCTTCACGGCCTGCGACAACACCATCCGCGAACGCCAGCTGGACCCCGCCAAGGTGTTGCCTGAGGCGGGCCATGTGAAGGCCGGCATCATCCACATCGTGGAGCGGCAGGAGGACGGTTGGAGCTACATCAAGGCCGGCTTCTAGGCATGTTCCATTTCCGACCGGACCGGTCGCAGTGCGGCCGGCCCGCGCTATTGATGGCCTCCCTGCTCGGCATCTCCGGTGCGCTGGTCGCGCAGCATGGCGAACAGGACGTGCCCAGCGCCGACAGCCTCCGCGGTACAAGCCACCTGTACGACATCATGAGGCAGGGCCGGCTGGATGGGCGGTTCAGGCTGTACGGCATGCTCACCGTGAACGACGGAGCCCCGGCCGACTACCATGCCGTGGCCTTCGGCGGGACCCTGGGCTTCACCTCCCAGCGCTGGCACGGGCTGCGGTTCAGGCTGAGCGGTGGATACACCTTCGACCTGGCCACGAGCGACCTCACGGAACCCGACCCGGTGACCGGGGCCGTGAACCGCTACGAGATCGGCCTGTACGACGTGAACGACCCCCGCCACACGAACGATCTTGCCTACCTGCACGAGTTCCAGCTCGACTGGCTGGGGCGTAATGAACGGACGCAGGTGGTGGTCGGCAAGCAGGAGCTCAACACCCCCTTCCTGAACCCGCAGGACGGGCGCATGCATCCCAGCCTGTTCGAGGGCATCTGGGCCCACCATCACACGCAGCGCGGATCCCGGTTCCAGGGCGGATGGCTGTATCGGGTGGCACCGCGCGGAGCCAGCGAGTGGTATCCCGTGGAGGAGAGCATGTCGGTGTTCCCGGTGGGCCGGAACATCCACGGTGAAGGTGCAGGCCATGGCGACCACCTGAACAGCGCCGGCATCTTCGCGGCCAGCGCCAGGCAGGACCTGGGGCGCAGGTGGCGGCTCACCGTGTGGGACCTGTACACGGAGAACGTGTTCAACAGCGCCCTCACCCAGGTGGACCTTGGAGGCGCAGAGGACCGGTGGAGCGCTTCAGCCATGGCCATCCGGCAGGATGCCACACACCACCGCGGAGCGCTGAACGACACGGTGCTCTACATGCCCCCCAGCGAGAGCTCGTGGGCCTTCAGCGGTCGGCTGCGCAACGTGCTCGGCCGGTTCCGCTGGCAGTTGAACTACACGCGCATCACGGCCCACGGCCGCTACCTGATGCCGCGCGAGTGGGGGCGCGACCCCTTCTTCACCTTCCTGCCGCGCGAGCGGAACGAGGGTGCGGGTGATGTGCACGCCGCCACCCTGAACCTCATCTGGCGGACACCCGGCGGATGGCGTATCCAGATGGACGGGGGGTGGTACGCCATGCCTGCCTTGAGCGACGCACGGCTGAACAAGTACGCCATGCCATCCTATATGCAGTTCGATGTGAACATGCAGTACCGGTTCAAAGGGGGGTGGAAGGGCCTTGCCCTGCAAGTGCTCGCCCTGGTCAAGCTGCCGGTGGACCCGGGTCTCTCGGAGGCACAAGCGATCAACAAGGTCGATATGCTTCACGCCGATCTCATCATCAACTACGTGTTCTGATCGGGCTGTGTGACAGGGGTCACCGCGGAGGCGTTACGTGAGCGCGGAACTTTGCGGCACAACTGAACGAGATGGGGATCCTGCAAATGATCAAGAGCGCCATGGGTGGTGGACCGAAGGTCGACCTCGGCGAACTGTTGCGGTCCGGCGCGGTGGTGCTGGACGTGCGCAGCAAGGAGGAGTTCACGGCCGGTCATGTGAAGGGGGCGAAACACGTTCCGTTGGACCGCCTGGGATCCCACTTGGCGAAACTGGACCGTTCCAAGCCCATCATCACCTGCTGTCGCAGTGGCATGCGCAGCCGAGCGGCGGCCGACCTGCTGCGTCGTCAGGGATTCGATGCCTACAACGGCGGACCGTGGACGAGCGTGCGTGCGCTCAAGGCCGGATGAGACCGATCGCAACGCCCCTCATGCGCTGGTTGAACGGCGCAGTGGCCATGGCTTTCCTGATCCAGGCCGTACTCAGCAACGACGGGTTCGCCTACGCGCTGGCGGCCTTCTTTGGACTGAAGGCCCTCTTCAACGTGGGCTGCTGCGCGAGCGAAGGCTGTGCCACACCCGACCGGACCACCCAACCCCCACCCCGGGAGGTGGGACCGACCCCCATTGCGCAGACCCCATGAACACGCGTGCCCGCACCTTTCAAGAGCTGATCGGCGGCGAAACGCCGGTGTTGGTGGATTTCTTCGCCGAGTGGTGCGGCCCGTGCAAGGCGATGGCGCCCATCCTGGAGGACTTCAAGCGCCAGGTGGGTGACCGGGCGGTGGTCGTGAAGGTGGACGTGGACCGGAATCCGGCGGCTGCGCAGGCCTATCGCATCCAGGGTGTGCCTACGCTGGCGCTCTTCAAGCAGGGCCACATGGTCTGGCGCACCTCGGGCGTGATGAGCGCCGCTCAGCTGATGAACGTCATCTCCCCTCACCTCGACCGACCATGATCCACAGAACGCTGATCCCGTTCCGCGCAGGAGCGCTCCTGCTCCTCTTGAGCATGGCCGCGGCCTGCGGCGCAAGCGGCCCGGGATCGGCGCTTGCACCCGCGTCCTTCCAGCAGGCGATGCGCACACCCGGAGCGCAGGTGATCGACGTGCGCACCCCGGCGGAGTTCGCCTCCGGTCATCTGGACGGCGCGATCAACCTGGACTGGACGGGCGGCGTGCTCGAACAACGCATCTCGGAGCTGGACAAGGAGGCACCCATCCTGGTGTACTGCGCCTCAGGTCGTCGCAGCGCCGCAGCGGCGAACGCGCTGCGGGAGGCGGGATTCCGCACCGTGTCCGACCTGGGGGGCGGCATCCGGGCCTGGCAGGCGTCCGGGCTTCCGGTGACCGGTCGTTAGCGCCCTACGAGCAGGCGCATCCCACCGGCACGCCACATCGCCATGTCCGCATGCCCCATCCGCTTCCGGTCGGGCGAGATCACGTGCATGTGGATGTTGCTGTCGTGATGGGTGAACACCGTGCGATGGGCCGTGGAGAAGAACCCGATGAGCTCCACGGGTTCCTTGGTGAAGCTCACATGGGCGTCGTACGCGTGGGCCTCCTCCCTGGAACGGACCTCCACGTTCTCCGGCACGGCGAGGACATGCGCCGAAGCACTGTCCACATCACCGACCAAGCGGAACGCGAACGGTCCGGGGTCCATGCCGGCCCGTGCTGTGAGGAAGGCGTCCAAGGCGGCCAGGTCAAGCACGCTGTCCGGCAGGGCCACCGGCTCCCAGCGATCCACACGGGTATGGACGAAGAACGGTGCGCGCACATCCCTGTTCACGGACACCCTTACACTGTGGTTCACCACCCGGGCCACATGGCAGACCCCGTCGATCACCGTGATCTCTCCACGCAGGTGCTCCAGTGGCCCGACACCATAAAGCCCTGGTCCGGTGAGGCTGTCCATGGAAATGACACCCGCACCCTGGCCATTGTGGATCACATCGCGCATGGCGCCCGTGGCGATGACCTGGGCGCCCAGCAGCAGCGGAACGACAGCCCAGACAAGGAGCGTGGCACGCTTCGTCCACCCGCGTCCCTCAAGGGAGCAGGTCACAGGAAACGCATGTTGCACAGCGATCGCGGTCACCTGTAAGGCAGGTCGTGTAGACCATCTTGAACTGATTGAGCAAGAGGCAGGATCCACAGCCCAGGGTGCCATGCAGATTGGGATGGCTCGTGGTATTCGTTGCATCGTGCCGATCGATGATCAAAACATGCTCCTTGGTGGCCGAATAGTCCAAGACACCATCCGTCTTCACAGTGATCACATAGGGGCTGGACATGGAGGCCTCTCCGGTCACCTTCACCACGTGCTTGTTCTCGTTCATCACTTCGGATACGAAGGCCATGGTATCCTCCCTGGTGGCGGCGCTTGCCAGCGGTCCAAGGTCCATGATGACGATATCGACCTGACGACCATTCACCTTCGCCGGATCTAGGGCGTTCTTCTCGAGGTGGACGGTATAGCCGCCTTCCACGCGCTCCAAAGGCGGTTTCACCGCCGGTCCTGTGCATGCCGCCAGAAGCGTGATTGCGAGGATGGGAAGCACCTGCCTGGTCAGAGCAGGCCGGTTCATCGTCAAGCTCTCTTTCGGAGATCCCTTTGTCATCATGATCGGAGTGGATCAGGCGAGGCCCCAACAGCAAGGCCACGGCCGAAAGGTAACCAAGCCGGTCGCTGGCTCCTTCGGCCTCACCCCTCGCCGCACATCTTCGCCGGATCCACCCACGTGTCGAAGTCCCCGGCGCTCACGTGACCGAGCGCGATGGCGGCCTCCTTCAGCGTGGTGCCCTCCTTGTGCGCCTTTTTCGCGATCTCGGCCGCCTTGTAGTACCCGATGTGCGGGTTGAGGCTGGTGACGAGCATGAGCGAGTTCTCCAGGTGGCGCTTGATCACCGGGCGGTTGGGCTCGATTCCCTCGGCGCACTTGTCGTTGAAGCTCACGCAGGCATCGCCGATCAGGCGGGCGCTCTGCAGCACGTTCGCCGCGATGAGGGGCTTGAACACGTTCAACTCGAAGTGGCCGTTGCTGGCGCCGATGCCCACGGCCACATCGTTGCCCATCACCTGGGCGGCCACCATGGTGAGCGCCTCGGGCTGGGTGGGGTTCACCTTGCCGGGCATGATGCTTGAGCCGGGCTCGTTATCGGGGATCACCAGCTCACCGATGCCGCTGCGCGGGCCGCTGCTGAGCATGCGGATGTCGTTGCCGATCTTCATCAGGGAGATGGCGAGCCGCTTCAGTGCGCCGCTGAGCTCCACCATGGCATCGTGCGCGGCCAGCGCCTCGAACTTGTTGGGGGCGGTGACGAACGGCAGACCCGTGAGCTCGGCGATCTTCTTGGCCACGAGCTCGCTGTAGCCCTTGGGCGCGTTGAGGCCGGTGCCCACCGCGGTGCCGCCGAGCGCCAGTTCGCGCACCATCTCCAGCGCGTTGTTCACCGCGCGCAGGCCGTTGTCCAGCTGCTGCACATACCCGCTGAACTCCTGGCCGAGCGTGAGCGGCGTGGCGTCCATGAAATGCGTGCGCCCCGTCTTCACCACGTCCTGGAACGCTGTGGCCTTATTCGCCAGCGTGTCGCGCAGCTTCTTCACCCCGGGGATCGTCACCTCCACCGTCAGCTTGTACGCCGCGATGTGCATGGCCGTGGGGTAGGTGTCGTTGCTGCTCTGGCTCTTGTTGACGTCGTCGTTGGGGTTGAGCACCTTCTGCTCGTCGGTGAGCTTGCCGCCGTTGAGCACATGCGCGCGGTAGGCCACCACCTCGTTCACGTTCATGTTGCTTTGGGTGCCGCTTCCGGTCTGCCAGATCACCAGCGGGAACTGGTCGTCCAGGGCACCGGTGAGGATCTCGTCGCACACACGGCCGATGAGGTCGCTCTTCTCCTTCGGCAACTTGCCCAGCTCCAGGTTGGTGAGGGCGGCGGCCTTCTTCAGGTAGGCGAAGGCATGGACGATCTCACGCGGCATGCTGCCCGGCGGGCCGATGCGGAAGTTGTTGCGGCTGCGCTCGGTCTGCGCACCCCAGTACTTGTCGGCGGGCACCTCCACCTCGCCCATCGTGTCCTTTTCGATCCGGTATTCCATGTCGTTCTTCATTGCGTTGGTCAGCCCGGCCGTCCCATTGGGTTCCGGGCGACGCTTGCGTCGCCCCTACACCTTCTGTGATTGGCCGTGCTGCATGAGGTAGGCCTTCAGGAACTCGTCGATCCCGCCGTTGAGCACGTCGTCCACGCTGCTGGTCTCGTGCTCGGTGCGCACGTCCTTCACCAGCTTGTAGGGCTGCAGCACGTAGTTGCGGATCTGGCTGCCCCATTCGATCTTCTTCTTGCCGGCCTCGATCTCGCTGCGCTTGCTGCGACGCCGCTCCAGTTCGGCCTCGTACAGCTGGCTCTTGAGCAGCTGCAGCGCCTTGTTCTTGTTCTCCAGCTGGCTTCGGGTCTCGGTGTTCTCGATGATGATGCCGGTGGGCCCGTGGCGCAGGCGCACGCCGGTCTCCACCTTGTTCACGTTCTGGCCACCGGCGCCCCCACTGCGGAAGGTATCCCAGGTGATGTCACTGGGATTGATGTCGATCTCGATGCTCTCATCCACCAGGGGGTAGACGTACACGCTCACGAAGCTGGTGTGGCGTCGGGCGTTGCTGTCGAAGGGGCTGATGCGCACCAGGCGGTGCACGCCGTTCTCGCCCTTGAGCATGCCGAAGGCGAACTCGCCGTCCACCTCCATGGTGGCCTGCTTGATGCCGGCGGCCTCGCCGTCCTGGTAGTCCAGCACCCGCACGGCGTATCCGTTCTTCTCGGCCCACATGCGGTACATGCGCAGCAGCATCAGGGCCCAGTCGTTGCTCTCCGTGCCACCTGCGCCGCTGGTGATCTGCACCACCGCGCTCAGGGGGTCCTCCTCGGCGCTGAGCATGTTCTTGAACTCGAGCTCCTCCAGGGCATGCGCGGCCTTGGCATACTGGGCCTCCAGTTCCTGTTCGCTCACCTCCTTCGCCTTGAAGAAGTCGAACATCACTTCCACGTCGTCGAGCTCCCGCTTCACCGCCTCGTACAGCTCCACCCACCGCTTGAGCTCGCGGATCTTCTTCATGGTGGCCTGCGCCCTCTTCTGATCGTTCCAGAAGTCGGGGTCGTGGGTGTACTTCTCCTCCTCGAGGATGAGCCCGCGCTTGTCCTCGATGGCGAGGTAGCCCTTGAGGGCCTCGAGCCGCTCGCGGAGCGCGTCGATCTTGTCGATGGTGATCATCCGGATGAAGCGGCCGCGAAATTACGCCTTGCCCCGCAGGGCCGGATCACAGGGGGATGTCCTTCCCGGAGCCGTCCACCACCCGGAAGTCGAGGTACTGGCTGGACCCTTCGCCCACGATCTTGACCCACTTCCGCCAGCGCCACCACCACCGGTGCTGCACGCTGGGCAGGCCCTTGGTGAGGTAGGCGGCGATGAAGGGATGCACCCGGAGGGTGAGGCCGCTCATGTCCTTCTCCACCAGCAGGTGGTTCAGGGCGTTCTCGATGGCGTCGATGATCAACACCGGAGCGCCCACCTCGCCGCTGCCACCGCAGGTGGGGCAGCTCTCGGTGGTGTCGATCTCCGTCTCGGGGCGCACCCGCTGACGGGTGAGCTCGATCACCCCGAAACGCGAGGGCGGGAGCACGTTGTGCTTGGCCTTGTCGTCGGCCATCGCGTCCTTGAGCGCCTTGTGCAGCTCACGCCGGTTGTTGGCGTCGTACAGGTCGATGAAGTCGATGGCGATGATGCCGCCCATGTCACGCAGGCGCAGCAGCCGGGCGATCTCGCGGGCCGCCTCGATGTTGATGTCAAGGGCGTTCTTCTCCTGGTCCTGGTTGCCGCCCTTGCGCGCACCGCTGTTCACGTCGATGACGTGCATGGCCTCGGTCTTCTCGATGATCAGGTAGGCGCCGCTGGGCAGCATCACCTGTTTGCCGAAGGCCTGCTTGATCTGCTTGTTGACCCCGAACTGGTCGAAGATGTCCAGCTTCCCCTTGTACAGCTTGACGATGCCGGCCTTCTCGGGGGCGATGCGTTCCAGGGTCTGCCGCACCTCGTCGGTCAGGGCCTCATCGTTGACGTGGATGCTGGTGAACTCCTTGTTGAGCAGGTCGCGCAGCACGGCGCTGGTGCGGTCGATCTCCCCCAGCACGCGCTTGGGCGGGATGGCGTTCCGCAGGTTGTGGAAGCAGGTGTCCCACCGCTGGAGCAGGTTCTTCAGGTCGGCCTCCAGGTCCTCGGTGCGCTTGTTCTCGGCGTTGGTGCGGATGATGACCCCATGGTTGGCGGGACGGATCCGCTGCATGAGGTCCTTGAGCCGCCTGCGCTCATCATCGTCCTTGATGCGCGTGCTGATGCTCACCTTGTTGATGAACGGGACCAGGACCATGTAGCGGCCGGCCAGGGTGACCTCGGCGGTGAGGCGCGGGCCCTTGGTGCTGATGGGCTCCTTGGCGATCTGCACCAGCACGCTCTGGCTGGCGCTGACCACCTCGGCGATCTTGCCGTCCTTGTTGATGTCCGGGTCGAGCTTCCAGCCGGCGAGGTCGCTGCTGGTGATGGTGCCACTGACGGCGCCCTTGGCGAACTTGAAGCTGTTGCGGTACTGGGGGCCGAGGTCGAAGTAGTGCAGGAAGGCGTCCTTCTCGTGCCCCACGTCCACGAAAGCGGCGTTGAGGCCAGGGGCCACCTTGCGCACCTTGGCCAGATGGATGTCGCCGACGGTGAATCCGCGCTCGGTGCGCTCGCGATGGAGCTCCATGAGCACGGGATGCTGCCGCCCGGGCACTGAGCGGAGCAGGGCGAGGGCGACCTCACCGGCCGAGGAGCGGATGACGAGGTCGACGCTCACCGGGGGAGTGATGTAGGGGGTTCGGGCACAATCCTGAGGGATGTGCGCAGCCTGCACCGGAAGGGCGCGTGCCGCTCAGGGCACGGCCCCGGCGCTTGGCTGAAGCGTCCTACCGGAGCTTCTTCTTGTGGCGGTTCTTCCGCAGGCGCTTCTTGCGCTTGTGGGTGGCCATCTTGTGGCGCTTCCGCTTCTTACCGCAGGGCATGGTCCTGTTCGTCTAGGTTGATCCGTAATTCCTCCAATGCCTGGTCCGTGGCCTTCCGGGCTTCGGGATCGGGCGTCAATTGCCTGTATCGTGTCAACGCGTCGATGGCCGGCAGGATGCTGTCCATCATCGCGTAGCTCTGCCCCAGCATGGACCACGCCTCTGGGCGCGTGCCGGCCGTGTCCAGCTCCACCACCTTGCGGAAGCGGGCCGCGGCCTTGTCCACCTGCCCGCTCTGCAGGCTGAAGAGGCCCAGGTGCCAGTGCACCTCGGGCCGCTCGGGATGCTCCTCGGCCAATTGGCGGAGCAGCATGATGCCTTGCATCGGCTCCTGGCCGTTCACCAGGGCCACCGCCTCATCCAGGCGGCGTTGCAGGTCATCGGTCACGACGGCCTCCTGGTCGGGTCCGGTCGTCGTGCCCGGTGTGCGGGGCAGCAGGAATAAAAGAACGACCACCGCCAGCGCCCCGGCCACGGCCAGGTAGTGAACGGTGCCCCAACGCCTCATCCCTTCGCCGGGCGGTTCTTCACCCGGTCAACGAACACGTCCGCCGGCTTGAAGGCGGGCACGTCGTGGGCGGGAATGACGATGGTGGTGTTCTGGCTCAGGATGCGGCCGGTCTTCTGCGCCCGGTGCTTCACCACGAAGCTGCCGAACCCGCGCAGATGCACGTCCTCACCCTTCTCCAGGCTGGCCTTCACTTCCTCCATGAAGGCCTCGATGGTCACAAGCACGGCGTTCCGCTCGATCCCGGTACGCTTCGAGATGATGCCGACCAGCTCTGCCTTCGTCATGCCCTTCAGACTTTTTGGGGGCGCAAAGATAGGGTTCTTTCCATACCGCGCAACGCATCTTTGTGCTTGGATGTCAAGCCCTTCTTGGTTCAGCAAGGCCCTGCGCGGCTGGTATACCGCCGGTCATCGCGACCTGCCCTGGCGCCACACCCGTGACCCGTACCGGATCTGGCTCAGCGAGGTCATCCTGCAGCAGACCCGGATCGACCAGGGCATGGCCTACTATGAGCGGTTCGTGGAGAAGCACCCCACCGTTCACCATCTGGCCGCGGCGGCCGATGACGAGGTGATGCGGCTGTGGCAGGGCTTGGGCTACTACAGCCGCGCCCGGAACCTGCTGGCCGCGGCGCGGGCCGTGGTGAACGAGCACGGAGGCCGCTTCCCGGACACGGTGGAGGCTCTGCGCGGCCTGAAGGGGGTGGGCGACTACACCGCGGCCGCCATCGCCTCGATCGCCTTCGACCGCCCCGCAGCGGTGGTGGACGGCAACGTGTACCGCGTCCTCGCCCGCGTGTTCGGCATCGCCACGCCCATCGATTCCACGGCCGGCCGTCGGGAGTTCAGCGCGTTGGCCGGCGACCTGCTCGACCCGGAGCACCCCGGTGACCACAACCAGGCGGTGATGGAACTGGGCGCCACCGTGTGCCTGCCGCGCTCGCCGCGCTGCGGCCAGTGCCCGGTGGCCACGCGCTGCATCGCCCGCCGCGAGGGCCGCATCGCCCACCTGCCGGTGAAGGTCGGTCGTGCCACCGTGCGCGATCGCCATTTCAACTACCTGTGCATCGATGTCGATGGTGGTCTGATGCTCAGGAAACGAGAGGGCCGGGACATCTGGCAGGGGCTCCATGAGCCACCCCTGCTGGAATCCGAGGCACCGCTGGACCGTGCGGCCTTCCGGAAGGCCTTGCGCCACTGGCTGGGCGCAGGGTGGACGGTCACCGGCGATCAAGGCCCCACCCGCCATGTGCTCAGCCACCAGGTGCTCCACGCACGGTTCTGGGAGGTGGTGCCACCCCGCACCTTCACCCCACCCCCGGACTGGCGCTCCGTGGACCTGACCGAGCTGGAGATGGTCGCCGTGCCACGGCTCATCGAACGCTACCTGGCGCTGCGTCGTGCGCGGGGCCTGTTCGGATAGGGCCAGTTTTCCACGATCCGGGGATGTCCGGACCGATGGGGTTACCTTTGGACTTCTTCCATACCCCACCATGTCCGGAGTCAACAAAGTGATCCTGATCGGCAACCTGGGTGCCGACCCCGAGGTGCGCCACCTGCAGAACGGGGCCACCGTGGCCAACTTCCGCATCGCCACCAGCGAGACCTACAAGGACCGGCAGACCGGCGAGAAGCGCGAGCAGACCGAGTGGCACAGCATCGTGGCCTGGCGCGGGTTGGGCGAGATCACCGAGAAATACCTGCGGAAGGGCAGCAAGGTGTATGTGGAAGGCAAGCTCCGCACGCGCTCCTGGCAGGACCGCGACGGCAACACGCGCTACACCACCGAAGTGCACGCCGAGGAAATGACCCTGTTGGACCGGCCCTCGGGCGAACGCCCGGAGCTGGCCGCCGCGGCCGGATCGATGGCCACAGCCCCTGCCCCGCGTGCTGCCGAACCGGTGGGCGCTGCCCCGGCCGGACAGCCCAACGAAATGGACGACCTGCCGTTCTGATCATGCCCTCAGCCCGCCGACCGGCGGGCCGTCCATGGAGCCTCCGCCCGTTCCGCTCACCACCTTCCTCCCCGCCGGCCTGGACCCGCTGACGGCCACGGCCTTGGTGGCCATCGTCCTGCTGTTGATCGGTTCGGCGGCCATGTCGGCGAGCGAGGTGGCGCTCTTCAGCCTCGACCCGACCCAGCTGCGCGACCTGCGCGAGCGCGGCGGAAGGAGCGGGGCCCGCGTCATCGACCTGCTCTCCAAGCCGCGCCGGTTGCTGGCCACCATCCTCATCGCCAACAACTTCGTCAACGTCGGTGTCATCATCCTCAGCACCGTGGTGCTCAACGGGCTGGTGGACACCACGGGCATGTCCGACCTGCTGGTGTTCAGCATCCAGGTGCTCGGGGTCACCCTGGTGATCCTGCTGCTGGGCGAGGTGCTTCCCAAGGTCTACGCCACCAGCCATGCCATGCGCGTGGCCACCACCATGGCCGCACCCCTCACCGCACTGCGGTGGGTGCTCAGCCCGCTCAACGAGCTGCTGGTCCGCAGCACCACCTTCATCGAGAAGCGCTACAAGAAACGGGCGGCCAAAGGCATCTCCGTGGACAGCCTGGGCCATGCCCTCGAGCTCACCAAGGATGCCAGCACCACCGCCGAGGAGCAGCGCATCCTGAAGGGCATCGTGAAGTTCGGCAGCGTGGAGGTGAGCGAGGTGATGCGTCCGCGCACCGCCATGGTGGCCTTCGACAGGGAGCTCACCTTCCAGGAACTGGTGCCCGCCATCATCGAGAGCGGCTTCTCCCGCGTGCCGGTGTACGAAGGCACCCTGGACCGCGTGATCGGCGTGCTGCACATCAAGGATGTGCTGCCCTTTCTGGACAAGCCCGACATGGACTGGCTGGCCCACCTGCACGAGCCCTGCTTCGTGCCGGAGACCAAGAAGCTGGACGACATGCTCAAGGAGTTCCAGCGCAAGAAGGTGCACCTGGCCATCGTGGTGGACGAGTACGGCGGAACGAGCGGTCTGGTGACCCTGGAGGACGTGATCGAGGAGATCGTGGGGGACATCACCGACGAGTTCGATGACGAGGAGCTGAACTACACCAAGCTCGACGACCGCACCTGGATCTTCGAGGGACGCACGCCGCTCAACGACCTGTACCGCATCCTGGGCATCGACGGACAGGTGTTCGAGGAACACCGGGGAGACAGCGGCACGGTGGGCGGTTTCGTGTTGGAGCTCACCGGGCGCATCCCCCAGAAGGGCGAGCGGGTCTCGCTCAGGAACTTCACCTTCGTGGTGGAATCCTCGGACAACAAGCGTGTACGGCGGGTCAAGATCAGCGTGGGCGATGAGGATGCGGCCTGAAGATGCCCTCCGGGGCCTGCTGCTGGTCCTGGTGACCGGGTGCACGGCCGAGCCGCAGCCCCTTCCCCACGGCTATTTCCGCATCGACCTGCCACCGGTGGCCTTTGTCGGGCATGACGCGGGCTGCTACACCGCCGAGGTGCCCGCCGCCGTGCGGGTGCTGCCCCGCAGCGCGGATGGTCAGCGCTGCTGGAGCGACCTGGACTACGGCCTCTACAAGGCCCGGGTGCATCTCACCTATCGCACCGTGAACGGCGACCTGGACCGGTTGATCGACGATGCCCACGTGCTGAAGCGCAAGCACGAACTGAAGGCCGCGCGCATCCGCAGCCAGGTGGTCCACCGTGACAGTGCCCGGGTGCACGGCACCATCTTCGATGTCGAGGGCGATGTCGCCAGTCCGCTGGTGTTCTACCTCACCGACAGCAGCACGCATTTCCTCTACGGGGCGCTGTACTTCATGGCCCGGCCCAACTCCGACTCACTGGCCCCGGTGACCGACCGCGTGCGGGCGGACATGCGGCACTTCATCGGCAGCCTCCACTGGAACGACCCGCCCGGTGGCGTGGATCAGGCGGAGCAGCACGCCGAGCAGTAGCAGCGCGCCAAGCTGGTGCAGCACCCCAAGGGCGATCTGCACTGCGGTGAGCAGGGTGGCCACGCCAAGAACGAACTGAAGCAGCACGGCGGCCATCAGCCAGGGTCCGATGCGCCGCACGCGCGGATCGGCGCGCAGGAGGATGGCGAGCGCGATGCAGCCAACAGCCACCAGCCATGCCACGTTGCGGTGCACGAACTGCACCCCGTCCCGGTGGTCGGTGAGGTCCTTCACCAGGTCGCCGAAGGCGTGCACGTTCTCGGGCATGAAGGCGCCGTTCATCAGGGGCCAGGTGGTGTAGATGCGACCGGCATCGAGGCCGGCGGTGAAGGCCCCGTAGACCACCTGGAGCACGACCAGTACCAGGAGAAGGCGCGACCAACGCGCGGCCGCCGAGCCATCGCCGCGCCACGTGCGCCGCCCGACCTGCAGATCGAGCACGGTCCACAGCACCAGCAGAAAGACCGCGAAGGCCGCGCACAGGTGGATGGCGAGCCGGAAGTGGCTGACGTCCGGGTTGTCGGCCAACCCGCTCATCACCATGAACCATCCGAGGGCGCCCACCAGGCCACCGCCCGTAAGGATGACCAGCGTCCGGCGCAGGAGCCATCCCTTCAACCGGCCCTGGCGCAGGAAGATCGCGAAGGGGACGATGAACACCAGGCCCATCAGCCGACCCCAGTTGCGGTGCAGGTACTCCCAGAAGAAGATGGCCTTGAACCCGTCCAGGTCCATGAGCTGGTTCTTCAGCGTGTACTCCGGGATGCGCTTGTACTTGTCGAAGGCCTCCAGCCATTCCCCCTCGTTCAAGGGAGGCAGGGCCCCCATGATCGGCTTCCACTCGGTGATGCTGAGACCGCTGCCGGTGAGGCGGGTGATGCCCCCGATCACCACCATGCAGGCGATCAGCGCACAGCCCGTCACCAGCCAGCGCACGACAGGACGGTGGGGGGCATGGACCGGCATGGGCGGCAAAGCTATCAACGCCCGAGAGCCCCTTCCGTTCGGGGCGACAACGCGAAAGGGGCCCGAAGGCCCCTTCACATGCGCCGGGTCCGGGGATCAGGCCCGGAGGATCAGCGAGAGCAGTTCCAGGAGGCTGGGGAGACGCAGGGTGGGCAGTTCGGCGTTCACCTTCGCCTCGGTGGCGCCGGCGGCCTCCTCCCCTTCGCTTGCCGCTCCTTCGCCCTTCACCTGCTTGGTGACGGCCACGGCCACTACCTTGTATTGTCCATCGTGGATCTTCTGCACGGCCTCCACCAGCTGGGCATCGCTCACCTGGGCCGGATCAAAGGTCACGATGGCGTGGTCGTTCTCATCCCCCTCGATGAACTTGATCTCCGTGCCGGCCACTCCGGGCACCTGGGCGAGGGCCTTCTTGATGGCCCCGCCGCACATCATCTCGCAGCTCATGCCGGAGATGCTGAGGTCCGCGAAGGTCACCGGGGTGCCCTGGGTGATGACCTGCTCGGTCACCACGCGGGCCACGCTGGCCGCATCCGTCGCGACTTCGGTCGCCTCACCGGCACCGGTGGAGCAGGCGGAGAGCAGAAGGAACGGAACGGAGCCGGCGATGATCCAGGAGCGCATGGCGTGGGAGGGGTTGGTGAACATGGGACGCCCAGGAGAACGGAATTGTTACAAAAGTAGTGTGCGGAAGCGTCCCGGTACATTCGCGGCGCATGTCATCCCCCCTGCGAGGTCCCGACCGGCTTTCCTGGCTCATGTTGGGCACGCTGGCCCTGATCTGGGGCTCCTCCTTCATTCTGATGAAGCGTGGGCTGTGGGCGGAGGGCCGTCCGGTGCTGAGCCCTGGACAAGTGGCCTCCGCGCGGCTCGCCATCGCCTGGGCGGTGCTGAGCCCGGCCGTGCTGCGCCACTGGCCCATGCTGCGCACCCACTGGCGGCCGCTGCTGCTGGCCGGTGTGCTGGGCAACGGCATCCCGGCCCTGCTGTTCGCCACGGCGCAGACCCGCATCGACAGCGCCCTCAGCGGGATGCTCAACAGCCTCACCCCGCTCTTCACCCTGGTGATCGGGCTGCTGCTGTTCGGCACTCCGGCGCGCCTGGCCCAGCTGGCCGGAGTGCTCCTGGGGCTCATCGGCGCCGTGGGCCTGGTGGTCTTCGACCCCGGTGCCGGACCGGCGGATTGGTCGCTGTACGCGCTGCTGCCCGTGGCCGGCACGATGTGCTACGGGGCCAGCGCCAATGTGGTGAAGCACCGTCTTTACATGCTGCCCGCGATGGCCACCGCGGCCCTGGCGCTCACCTTCGTGGGGCCCATCGGCATCGCAGGCTGTGTGCTCACCGGCCTCCCGGGCACCCTGGCGGCCGATCCGGCCGCCTGGCCGGCCCTGGGCTTCGTGGCGCTGCTCGCCGTGCTCAGTTCGGCCCTCTCCCTGGTGCTGTGGAACGCGCTGCTGAAGCGCACGAGCGCCGTACAGGCCTCGGCCGTTACATACCTGATGCCGGTGGTGGCCATCGGCTGGGGACTGCTGGACGGTGAGCGGCTCGGCCTGTTGCAGGTGCTGATGATCGCGATAGTCCTCGGTGGGGTGTACCTGGTGTCCACCGCCGATCGGTCCTGAGGGTCGGCGTTGGTTGAGCATCTTTGCCCGACCGGCCGCGCCCGGCAACCAACGACCTCCATGTACCTCGGACAGAAAGTCATCGTGGTGCTCCCCGCCTACCGGGCCGCGCTCACCCTCAAGCAGACCTACGACGAGATCCCCTTCGACCTGGTGGACGAAGTGGTGCTTGTGGACGACAAGAGCCCGGACAACACCGTGGAGGTGGCGCGGCAGCTGGGCATCCGCCACATCGTGGTGCACGACGTGAACAAGGGGTACGGGGGGAACCAGAAGAGCTGCTACGACAAGGCCAAGGAGCTCGGAGCCGACATTGTGGTGATGCTCCACCCCGATTACCAGTACACGCCCAAACTGCTCACGAGCATGATCGCGCTGATCGGCAACGGGGTCTACCCGGTGGTGTTCGGCTCGCGGATCCTGGGCGGGGGCGCGCTCAAGGGCGGCATGCCGATGTACAAGTACATCGCCAACCGGCTGCTCACCATGGGACAGAACCTGCTGATGGGCGAGAAGCTGAGCGAGTACCATACCGGATACCGCGCCTTCCATCGCAAGGTGCTCGATGCCTGCCCCTACAGGAACTGCTCGGATGACTTCGTCTTCGACAACCAGATGATCGCCCAGATCTTCTGGCAGGGCTTCGCCATCGCCGAGATCACCTGCCCCACGAAGTACTTCGACGAGGCCAGCAGCATCAACTTCAGCCGGAGCATGACCTACGGGCTGGGCGTGGTGCACACCAGCTGGCGATACTTCCTGGCCCGCACGGGTCTCCTGGGCTGGGCCCTGCTGGGCCAACGCACCCGCTGACCATGTCGGACATCCTGCGCGACCGGCTGGTGATCGTCCTGGCGGCCCTGCTGCTGTTCGTGCCCGGCCTGGGGGCGGTGCACCTCTTCGACTGGGACGAGATCAACTTCGCCGAGATGGCGCGGGAGATGGTGGTCACCGGCGACGTGCTCCGGCCGCAGATCGACTTCAAGCCCTTCCACGAGAAACCACCCCTGTTCATCTGGCTGCAGGCCGCATGCATGGCCGTGTTCGGTGTGGGCGAGTTCGCCGCACGGCTGCCCAACGCCGTCTGCGGCGCGATCACCCTGCTCGTGATCCACGGCATGGGCACCAGGCTGCGCGGTCCGCTCTTCGGCCGGCTGTGGGCCCTGGCCTACGTGGGCTCCATCCTGCCCCACCTCTACTTCCGCAGCGGCATCATCGACCCCTGGTTCAACCTCTTCATCTTCCTCGGCCTCGACCGCATCATCCGGGTGTTCGACGGGGCGGGAGGAGGCGATGCGGTGTGGGGCGGCCTGTTCCTGGGACTTGCCGTCCTCACCAAAGGCCCGGTGGGCATCCTCATCCCCGGGCTCACCGTCGGCGTCATGCTGCTGCTGTCGCGCCTGCGGCTCCGCCTGCCGATGGTGCCGCTGGTCCGGATGGCGCTCGCGCTCGTGGTCACCATCGGCTCATGGGCCGCGATCGACCTGCTGCGGAACGGACCGACGTTCATGCAGGCGTTCTTCTGGCGCCAGGTGGCCATGCTCACCACGGAGGATGCCGGGCACGGCGGGTTCTTCGGCTACCACGTGGTGGTGTTGCTCGTGGGCTGCTTCCCCGCCTCGCTCTTCGCCCTGCACGAGGGGCTCCGTCCGTCGCCACCGGATGATCCACAGCGCCTGCACCGCCGCTGGATGGTGGTGCTGCTCCTGGTGGTGCTGGTCCTCTTCAGCATCGTGAAGACCAAGATCGTGCACTACAGCAGCCTGTGCTACTTCCCGCTCACCTATCTGGCGGCCGTCCGTCTCGCGCACATCTGGGAGCACCGGGTCCCTTTCGGTCCGTCGCGCTTTGCGCTGGGTGCGTTCGGCAGCCTGATCGCCGCGGTGGTGATCGCGGTGCCCTTCCTGGGCATGCGGCCGGATCTTCTGCGCCCCCTGCTGTCGTCGGACCCCTTCGCCCTGGGCAACCTGGAGGCGGTGGTGCCATGGACGGGCTGGGAGGCACTGGCCGGGGTGCTGCTCGCCGCAGGGCTGCTGGCGGCTCATTTTCTGCATGGTGCAACGCGATATCGAACGAGCATCGTGGTGCTCTTCACCGGCGGCGCGCTCTTCGTCACCACCACCCTGGTCGCGTTCATCAGCAACATCGAAGCATACAGCCAGCGCGCCGCGATCGACTTCTTCACCGCGCGCCAGGGCGAACGGTGCCACCTCGCCACCAAGGACTACAAGAGCTACGCCCCCTGGTTCTACGGACGCACAACGGGACCCACCCCGCCGGAGGAAGTGCTCTTCCATGGTCCCATCGACCGCCCGGTGTACCTCTCGTGCAAAGTGACCTCGGTGGAAGCGGTCCAGGCCCTGGGCACGTTCACCGAGATCGGAAGGAGCAACGGGTTCGTCTTCTTCCGGCGCGATCCATGACCACCCTGCCACCATGACCGACGACCTTTCGCACCTGCTCAACCACCTGGGCGAGGACCGCGCACATGGCTTCGATGCCGTGGTTCCTCCCGTGGTGCAGAGCGGCAACTTCGCCTATCCGACGGTGGCCGCCATGCGCGCCGTGGTGCAACAGGAGTTCGAGCGCCCCTTGTACACCCGGGGCTTCAACCCCACGGTGGCCATCGTGCGCCGGAAGCTCGCCGCGCTGGAGCATGCGGAGGATGCGCTCCTCTTCAGCAGTGGCAGTGCGGCCATCGCCGCCGCGGTGATCGCGTTCACCAAGGCCGGCGACCATGTGGTGTGCGTGCACAAGCCGTACAGCTGGACGAAGAAGCTGTTGAGCGAGCTGCTGGTGCGCTTCGGGGTGGAGACCACCTACGTGGACGGCACCGAGGCGGAGAACTTCCGGCGTGCCTGCCGTCCGAACACCACGTTCTTCATCACCGAAAGCCCGAACTCGCTCACGTTCGAGCTCCAGGACCTGGCCGCCGTGGCCGCCATCGCCCGGGAGCGGGGCATCGTCACGCTCTGCGACAACAGCTTTAACAGCCCGCTGTTCCAGAACCCGATCGACCTGGGCATCGACCTGGTGGCCCACAGCGGCACCAAGTACCTCAACGGGCACAGCGACGTGGTGTGCGGGGTGCTGGCGGGCAGCGCGGCGCACATGCGGCAGGTGATGGCGAGGGAGTTCATGACCCTCGGCGCCGCTCCGAGCCCGCACGACGCGTGGCTGTTGATGCGAGGTCTCCGCACCCTGGAGCTGCGCGTGCATCGGAGCGCCGATTCAGCCGAACGTGTGGCCCGCTTCCTGGAGGCCCATCCCAAGGTGAGGCGGGTGCACTGGCCGGGGCTCGCAAGCCATCCGCAGCACGCGCTGGCCAGGCGCCAGATGCGCCGTTGTGCCGGGTTGATGACGATCGAACTGGACGCATCGGACGAGGCCGCCGTGGAACGCTTCTGCGACAGCCTTCGGCGCTTCCTCATCGCGGTGAGCTGGGGCGGCTATGAGAGCCTGCAATGGCCGGTGTGCGCGCTCAAAGGGCCCAGCGGCTACTACACCGACCTGCCCTTCACGCTGGTGCGCCTGTACATCGGCCTGGAGGATCCCGATCTGCTCATCGCGGACCTGCAGAACGCACTGGCCCGGATGTGACGCGCACACCCGGGCCAGGTATTGCGCTCCGTACGTTCGTCAGAACGAAGCGCGCAGCCCCACCGTGAAGTTCCTGCCCGGCGCGGAAATACCGGAGGAATACGGTCGGTATCGTTGATCCGTGATGTTCTCCACACCCGCGGTCACCAAGAGGACCTTGTTCACCTGATAGCTTCCGTTGAGGTTCAAGGTGTACCACGAGGGCGCATAGGGATTCCCGTTGGCGTCCTTCGCGTAGATGGGAAGCTTGGCCTGTTCGCTCGGGGGCAGCTCATCGAAGGAGAATCCATCACTGATGTCGGCGAACAACCGGGCACGCACCCGACCCTTCTGCCAGGAAAGACCCGCGCTGCCGAACGGCGGAGGTGAATGGCGCAGAGGGACGTCCGTTGTGTTGTCGTCGTCCTGTTCCACGCCATCATGCCAGTTCAGCCGCATATCGAAGCCCAGACCGGACCACAGGCGGGCCTCCAGGGACAGCATGCACCCGACCACACGGGCCTGCGCGGCGTTCTGGATCGCGTCCACACGGCTCGGCTCTCCGTCGTAGACGATGCTGTCCTGGCCGTTGAGCGAGAAGGGACGACGCACCATGGCGTTGTCCAGCAGGACGTAATAGGCACTGCCGCGCACCCGAACCCGCTCGGACACCACCTTCTCGATGCCCAGCTCGGCGCTGTAGGCATGTTCCGGTGCCAGGTCCGGGTTGGGCACGATCACTGCACCCGGCTCGCTATCGAACACCTTGCCGATGTCATCGATGTTGGGTGCGCGGAAGCCCGAGCTGAGGTCCAACGCGATCTTCCAGTCCGTTCCCGGCCGGTACACCATTCCCAGGTTACCGGTCAACGCCGAATTGCTGAGGCTGGTGGAGGTGGCCGGATAGGGGAACAGGGTCGTGTCGAACGTGCACTCCAATGCACTCCAGTTGAACCGGGCGCCTGCGGAGAGGGTGAGGCGCTCGGTGAGATCGAACATGGTGCCGACATACACCGAGCCGGTGCTCCAGGAGGAACCGTCCGGGTAACGCGAATTGATCACGGTCCGCTCCCCGGTCTCCCGATCGACCCGTTCGCCGGTCGACCCGACGGTGTTGGTCACATACTCTCCGCCATAGAAGAGCTGCCCGCGCCTGCCCAGTTCACGTTCCATATCGAGGTTGACGTGGATGCCGGTCACCTCCTCCTCCTGCGTACGGAGGCTTGCGCTGCGGTAGTTCCGGTCGTTCCGGCTCTCCGCGTAGTCCTGATAGGCTACGCTGAGCCGCGCCGTGCTCCAAGGTCCGCTCCGGGCGGTGTGCTTCACGGTGAGCGCACCCATCGACCAGGTCTGCGGCCCATAGTACCACTCGGCCGATCGTGGGGTACCGTTCGAACGCAGTTCGATCAGGCGGTCGTAGCGTGGCACATCGGACGTGGTGCTGTGGTACACGTTCAGGCCGATCTCCACCGCCTCCACCGGGCGGAAGGCCAGCTTGCCGAACAGGTTGATGTTGTCGTAGCCACTGCCCACCTGGAGGTCCGGATCATCGTTCATCACCATGGAATCCACCCCGTTGATCGTCCCCACATACCAAGGGCGCTGATAGTCCTTGGGGCCGGAGGAGCCGGTCCGCAGATCTCCGAACCGCGTGAACGAAGCACTGCCCACGAAAGCCACCCGTCGGCCACCAAGACCGAGGTTCAGGTTGCCGCCGAATTCGTTCGCGGCGCTTCCGTACCGTGCCATCGCACCGCCACGCAACAGCAACGTGCTATCCTGGCTGAAGCGTGGACGGAGCATGTGGAAGTCCATCACCCCCCCGATCGCATCGCTGCCGTAGGTCATCGCACCGGGTCCATGGACCACTTCGGCACGTTCGATGGCGTTCGCATCGGTGCTGATGATGTTCTGTAGGTTGCCGGCTCGGTAAATGGCGTTGTTCATGCGCACCCCGTCCACCACGATCAGGAGGCGGTTGGCCGCGAAGCCGCGGATCATGGGGCTGCCGCCACCGAGCTGGCTTTTCTGCATGAAGACCTCACCCGAGCGCTGGAGCATGTCGGCGGCGGTGCCGGGGTTGTAAAGCGCCACGTCGCGCGGCCGCATCACCGTGATGCGGTCGGGCACGCGCTCCGAGCCCTGCTCCCATCGGTTCACGCTCACCACCGCTTCGCGGAGGGTGAACGGAAGCGCATGAAGTGCCACGCGTGCATCGGCGGCGATGAGCGCGGCCCGCGATATCCGGTGCTCCGCATATCCGAGCGCCGTGAAAATGAGCGTATCACCGGGCAGCCCGTCCACGGAGGTGCGCCCACGCGCGTCCGTGGTACGTCCCATGGTCGGGTCACTGCCGATGATGACGACCCCCTCGAGGGGCCGTTGGTCGTCCTGGTCCACCACCTGCACCATCTGGGCCTTGGCCTTCGGGATGCACAGCAGGAGGACGAGGACCGCAATGGTCCTGTTCAGTATCATGTTCGGTCGAGCGTTGTGAGAACGGGGAACGTGCGTTCCGGAGAGCGCGGTCCACCGCGCCTTCGGAACGACCTCCATCCTCCCCGGTACGGATGAGGATCAGCCGTGCACGCGCCGCTCGGGCGGTGGTGTGCGATCGGCGATCCAACCATCCGCAGGCGACCGGACCGATGCCGAAGGCCAGGCCTGCGCAGAGGCAGCTTGCGCGGGAATGGCCGGTCCTTCCGCGGGGCGGCCGAGGTCGAGCACCATGTGCACCACACGCTCCCTGGACCTGGGCACCCGTCCTTCAAGGTCGCGTGCCACGGCTTCCTTCAAGCCGGCGAAGAGCGCGGTCTCCTGATGGTCCGCGATGCACTGCACCACCACCACCCCATGGGCGCGTACGGTGCGATGCACCACGTCGAACATGCGCCCGTCGGACAGGCGGAACTCACGCCCGGGTTTCACCCAGCGCAGACCGCGCCATTGTTCCGCCGTGAGCGTGAAGGTGGTGAGCTCCTCCTCGGGTACGCCCTGCTTCAACCGGAGCTTCATGGCCCGTTGGATGGAGGCCCTCTGTTGCTCGAACCGGAGCAGAGCACCGAACTGCGCATAGCCCAAGGCCAACAGGGCCGTGAGCAACAGCCAGGGTGCGGCCCGCCGGAGCATGCGCCGAAGGTAGCGGGTGATCGCTTACTGTCCCTGCCGCTCCTCGACCAGGAGCAGCCGCAGGTCATGGATGCCCCGGGCGGCCGTGAGCAGGTCGGACAGCGCGCGGTGATCCGGACCGATCTCCCGCGCGTTCGTCACCGAGAGCTGCGAGCTCACGGTGGCCGTTCCCCCCGTCGATCCCACCTGCACATCGAGCACGGCACCCGGCGAACGCCAGGAACCGGATGCGATGTCCGTCCGCAGGCCCATGCCATCGGGATGCCGCACGCTCACCTCCAGCAGATCGCGCTGCGTGAAGTCCCAGTGGAACGGCAATTCGCGCGCGGCGGCGTCGAACGGGGCCGGTACCGCATGCATGAGCAGGTGCGCCAGGTCGAGGGTCCAGGCGGTGTCGTTGACCCGGCTCAGCCTGGGACCGAGGTCCAGCAGCTGCGTCAGGGTCATGGTGAACGGGGGATCGGTGCCCAACGGCGACGCCTCCTGCCGCAACACCATGCATCGACCCGCATCCTGTGGCCGGTGGCCATAGCCGGTGTGCACAGCGGGATCCGGCTCGGCGTGCGACCAGGCCCCACGGCCCACGGTGCTGAACTGCCCGGCCAGCCGCACCTGCACGCGGGCGGTGCACGTCCCGTTCCGGGGGTCCACATCCACCTCCATCGTGATGTGCCGGCGGTCATGCCCGGGATCTCCCGTGGGAAGCCTCGTGAAGGCGACGTCCTGCGGCCCGTCCATGGCGAGGCGTGTCACATCCGCACGCAGGGCCTGGGTCCCGGCCCAATAGAACGGCAGCTCGTTGGCCAACAGCCCGGTGCGTCGACGCTTGGGGTGCATCCAGAGCATGCCCGCACCATCCTCGATCCCGATCAGCTGTTCCAGGTCCCACACGGGTGTGAGATGGTGGGGCGTGAGCACACCGGCGCGACGATCGAGGGCGTACGCCGTGCTGTGCGCCAGGCGGTGATGGGCGATGAGCTTCACATACAGGTCGTGGCGGCTGATGTCGCGCAGCAACGCATCGGCCACCTGGTCGCCCATGCGCTGATTGGTGCCGCGCACATCGGCGTACCAGTCACGGTCCGGATCGTAGCTGAAGTCCATGGCGATCCGCTCGTGGAGCGCCTCGATCCTCCGTGCGACAGGGAGGTTGGCAAGGCCGGTGGTGGTGGAGGTGATGAACTCCTTCACCAATTGGTTCTGCCGGTCGGGCACCTTCTTGCGGGCCACCGTTCCAACCAGAGCGCGTTCATTTCGCGGTGACGCACCACGTACATCCAGGGCGACCGTTGAACAGGCATGTGGCTCAGCCGGTCGCGCGCCCAGTAGCGCAGGTCCTCCACCTCGAGCCGGAGCACGATGTGGGACAGATCGTCCGCAGGTCGCGCGTTCACTTCGTCCATGCAGCCCGGCAACCCGGTATGACGCCACACGGCGGCCAGGGCCTCCCCGTCCTCCCGGAGGGCATGGGGCCCTTCTCCCGAAAAGCTCAGACCCTGCTTGCGCAGGTAGCGGATGGTGACCTGCTGGGCGCGCACGGGCAGGGCGTCGTGGAAGAAGATGCGCCAGCTGGTGAGGCGTGCCCAGTTGTCCATCCACGGAGCGGAACGCCAGCCCTGCGTGGCCGGCTGGTTCAGGTCGTAGGGCACCATGTACTTCCAGTGGAGCTCCACCACATCGCCGGGTGCGATGCCCGGAAGGTCGAAGGTGAAGGACCAGGCCTGCTCGATGGTGGTGGGGTTCTTCACCGGCCATCGGCGCACGCGCACCAAAGGCTCAAGCGCACGGGCCGACCCGTCCGGCCGCAGCACCCGGGCCGTGAACCGGTCCAGGCGGACGTTCATCCAGCGTGGGCCGGGGTTCTCGGCAAGGGGGTCCCAGATGCGCTCACCCCGGTCCATGGGCGGGTCCAGGCTCTCGGGCAGCTGCACGGAACCGTGCCTCAGGATGTCGACCTCCGTGTCGAAGCGGATGATGCGTCGCCGCTCGAAGAACACGTTCAGGAACTGGGGCTTCACCCCATGGAAGCGTACCTCCAGCGTATCGGCGAGGATGACCGTGCCGTTGGTCCGCTCCCATCCTGGATCCCACACCGGGTCATGGGTCCACGCCTGTGGGCGGTCCAGCATGCCCAGGTCCTGCGCCGCCGCGCTCCACCCCATCGCGGCAAGGCTGGCGATGAGGAGGGCACGCATGGCGGATCACTTCTTCCTCAGAAAGATACGGACGGGGACACCCGTGAAGCGGAAGTGCTGACGCAGCTTGTTCTCCAGGAAGCGCACGTAGGGTGCCTTGATGTACTGGGGCAGATTGGCGTAGAACGCGAAGGAGGGCACCGGCGTGGGCAGCTGGTTGACGAACTTGATCCGGATGGTCTTGCCCTTGTACATGGGCGGTCCCATGCGCTCCACCTCCGGGAGCATCACATCGTTCAACTGGCGGGTGGGGATCTTGCGCTCCCGATCGGCGTACACCTGCATGGCCATCTCCATCACCTTGTGGATGCGCTGCTTCTCCAGCACGGAGGTGAACACCACGGGCACATCGGAGAAGGGCGCGAGCCGCTTCCGCACCTCGGCCTCGAAGGCCTTCATGGTGTTGGTCTCCTTGGCCACCAGGTCCCATTTGTTCACCACCACCACCACGCCCTTGCCGTTGCGCGCGATGATGGAGAAGATGTGAAGGTCCTGCTGCTGCACGCCTTCGGTGGCATCCACGAGCAGCAGGCACACGTCGCTGTCCTCGATGGCGCGCACCGAGCGGATCACGCTGTAGAACTCGATGTCCTCGTTCACGCGCTGGCGTTTGCGGATGCCGGCGGTGTCCAGGAGCATCACGTCGAAGCCGAACACGGTGTAGCGGGTGTGGATGGGGTCGCGCGTGGTGCCGGCCACCGGGGTCACGATGTTCTGCTGGCGGCCCAGAAGGGCGTTCACAAGGGATGACTTGCCCACGTTGGGGCGCCCCACGATGGCCAGCTTGGGCACGTCGGGGAGGGCTTCGGCGCTCGGCTTGCGGAAGCCGGCGACCAGGGTGTCGAGCAGATCGCCGGTGCCGGCGCCGCTCTGGGCGCTGATGCAATGCACCTCGCCCATTCCCAGGGTGTAGAACTCCGCGGCGTCGGCCTGCTTGTCGCCGGTGTCCACCTTGTTGGCCACCAGATGCACCGTTCTCCTCGACTTCCGCAGCATGCCCGCGATCGCCTCGTCCATAGGCGTGAGGCCCTGGCGCACATCCACCAGGAAGAGGATCACATCGGACTCCTCGATGGCCAGCTCCACCTGGCGGCGGATCTCCGATTCGAAGACGTCGTCGCTGCCGGTGACATAGCCGCCGGTATCGATCACACTGAACACCGTGCCGGTCCACTCCACCTGGCCGTAGTGCCGGTCGCGGGTGGTGCCGGCGGTGGGGTCGGTGATGGCCTCCTGCTGCTCGGTGAGGCGGTTGAACAGGGTGCTCTTGCCCACGTTCGGGCGGCCCACGATGGCGACGATGTTGCTCATTCAGTTGCGAGTGGTGAGCGACGAGTGGCGAGTGGCGGTTGGTGATGCACCGGTCCAGATGGGCACCAGCTCACCACTCGCCACTCGTCGCTCGCAACTCTCATCAGTATCCGTAGTTCCGAAGCTTCTTCTTGTCCTCGCGCCAATCGGGGTCGGCCTTCACCTTCAGGTCAAGGAAGACCTTGGTGCCCACGAAGCGCTCGATCGCCTCCCGGGCCTGGGTGCCCAACCGGCGCAACGCCCTGCCCCCTTCACCGATGAGGATGGCCTTCTGGCTCTCACGCATCACGATGATGTCGGCCTGGATGCGGGTGAGGGTGGAGCCCTCCTCATAGCTGTTCACCACCACTTCACAGCTGTATGGCACCTCCTGCTTGTAGAGGGCGAGGATGCGTTCGCGCACCAGTTCGGCCACGAAGAAGCGCATGTTGCGGTCGCTGAGCTCGTCCTTGGGGAAGTAGGGCGGATGTTCGGGCATGGCCTGCACCAGATGCTGGCGCAGTTCGTCGACGTGGAACCCGTGGAGCGCCGAGACCGGCACCACCTTCGCCGTCGGCAGCGCCTCCTGCCAGCGCTGACAGGCTTCCAGCACCTCGTCCTCCCCGCCCAGGTCCACCTTGTTCACCAGCACGAGCAGGGGACAGCCGGCCCGTCGCGCGCGGTCGAGCAGTGCCTGCGAGCGGTCAGGACGCTGGCGCAGCTCCACAAGGACCACCAGCACATCGGCATCGCGCAAGGCCTCATCGACCGCGGCCATCATGCGTTCCTGCAGACCGTATTGCGGCTCCAGGATGCCGGGCGTGTCCCCGATCACCAACTGATGGTCCGGGCCGTTGATGAGCCCGAGGATGCGGTGGCGGGTGGTCTGGGCCTTGGGGTTGGTGATGGCCAGGGGCTCACCGAGCAGCGCGTTCAGCAGGGTGCTCTTCCCCGCGTTGGGCATGCCGATGATGTTGACGAAACCGGCGCGGTGGCTCATGGCTCTGCGAAGATGGGAGCGGGAGGGGCTGAAAGAAAGAGCCCGGTCGATCGGACCGGGCTCTTGTGTAGCGGGGGCAGGACTCGAACCTGCGGCCTTCGGGTTATGAGCCCGACGAGCTACCATCTGCTCCACCCCGCAGTGGACCGCAAAGGTAACATTCTTTCGTTGCGGATGAACTAGGCCTCCACGTCGAGCTCATCGAGGCGGGCGGAGGCGGCCTCCCAGTCGGCCATCACGGCGGCGATGCGCTGGGCCAGTTCGCCGAGCCGGGCGTAGCCCTTGTCCAGTTCGGCGGCGGGCAGGCCGGCGGCCATCACCTTGGCCTGCAGGGCCTTTTCCTCCTGCTCCAGGGCGGCGAGCTCCTTTTCCGCACGCTCCACCTGGTTCTGCACCCGGCGGCGCTCCTTCTCACGCTCCTTGCGCTCGTGGTAGTCGCTGCGCTGGCCGCTGGCGGCCTTCGCCGGTGCGGTCCGCGCACTGCTGGCGCCCATGTCGGCGGCCTGCAGGGCCTTGCGCTTCTCGATCAGCTCCAGGATGTCCAGATGCTGATCGCGGATGCGGCCGCCGTCGAGCTCCAGGATGCGGTGGGTGAGGCCATGCAGAAAATCGCGGTCGTGGCTGACGAGCAGGAAGGTGCCGTCGTAGTTCTTGAGCGCCTCCTTGAGCACGTCCTTGCTCTGGATGTCCAGGTGGTGGGTGGGTTCGTCGAGCAGCAGGAAGTTCAGCGGGCGCAGCAGCATGCAGCACAGGGCCAGGCGGGCACGTTCGCCGCCGCTGAGCACCTTCACCTTCTTGTCCACGTCCTCCCCGCTGAAGAGGAAGGCCCCGAGCATGGCGCGCACCCGTGGTCGGTTCTCCTCGCTCGCGGCATCCTCCGCGGTCTCCAGCACGGTGCGCCTGGGCTCCAGCCGCTCGGGCATGTCCTGAGCATAGTAGCCCAGCACAACGCCATGTCCCAGGCGGATCTCGCCCTCGAACGGCTCCTCGCCCACCATCATGCGGATGAGCGTGCTCTTGCCCGTGCCGTTGGCACCCACCAGGGCCAGGTGCTCGCCCTTGCCGATGGTGAGCTCGGCATGGCTGAAGATGCGCTTGGGACCGTAGGCCTTGCTCACGTCCTTCACCTCGGTGATGAGCTTGCCGGCATGCGGCGCGGGCGGGAAGCGTACGACCAGCTTTCGGAGGTCCTCGTCCTCCACCTCGATGCGGTCAAGGTTCTCCAGCTTGGTGATGAGGCTCTGGGCGAATGCGGCCTTGCTGGCCTTCGCCCGGTACTTGTTGATGAGCTCCTGGGTCTTCTCGATGTACTTCTGCTGGTCCTTCGCGGCGGCCATCTGCTGCTCGCGTTCCACCTTGCGCAGCTCCACGTACTGGCTCCAGGGCACCTTGCGGTCGATCAGCTCGCCGCCTGTGACCTCCAGGGTGCGCTTGGTGAGGCGGTCCAGAAAGGTCTTGTCGTGGCTGATCAGCACCAGCGCGGCCGGATAGGTGCGCAGCAGGTCCTCGAGCCATTGGATCGCGGGCAGGTCGAGGTGGTTGGTGGGTTCGTCCAGCAACAGCAGGTCGGGCTGCAACAGCAGGATGCGGGCCAGCTCGGCGCGCATGCGCCAGCCGCCGCTCAGCTCGGCCAGCGGGCGGTGGATGTCCTCGCCCACGAAGCCCAGGCCCTTCAGCATGCGTTCCACCTGCTGGTCATGGTCGGCCACCCCAAGGGCGTTGAGCCGCTCATGGGCATGGGCCAGCATGGTGGCCAGTTCCATCTGCTGCTCCACCTCGGTGGCCGTTTCCAGCTCCTTCTCGATCCGGTCGAGCGAGGCGCGCAAGTGCTGGGCCTCTTCGAAGGCCTTCTCGGCCACCTGACGCGGGCTGAGGGTCAGGTCGTGGTCCATCTGCTGGGGCAGGTAGCCCAGGGTGAGCTCACGCGGACGACCGATGCTGCCCTTGTCGTAGGCCTGCTGGCCGGCCAGGATCTTCAGCAGGGTGCTCTTGCCGGCCCCATTGCGCCCCACCAGGCCGATGCGGTCGTCGCTCCCGATGAAGAACGACACCCCGTCGAACATGGGGCGCTGGCCGAAGTGCAGCGTGAGACCGGAGACGTCGATCATGGCCGGATGGGCGGAAAAGGCCGCAAAGGTACGGGCTTCCGGGCCACCTGGTGGGCGTGAACGACGAAGCCCCCCGCGGTGCGGAGGGCTTCGGTCGACGGCTAAGGCCGCTTAGAAATTCCAGAGGTCGTGCTCGAACTCGAAGAGCGACTGCTTGATCTCCTCGCCCTCCAGCAGCGCATCCAGGCCCGTGCGGTACTGGTTGATGCTGCGGTCATACACGTTGCTCCACTTGATGATCGTGCTGCTGAACTGGCGCTTCCAGAAGAGGTCCTCGTAGCTGCGCCGCTCGGCATCGTTCTCCCGGTTGAAGACGTCCCAGTTGGCGAAGACATAGCGGCACTCGGGGAAGTACAACCAGAACAGGGTCTGAAAGCCTTTGGACTCGCCGTCGTCGCCGATCTTCTCCCGCATGGGCGCGATGCCGATGATGCGGATGTCCATCGAGCTGCGCTGTTTATCGAAGACCCAGTCCTCCTTGATGCGGTAGCGCTTCACCTCGGCCGATTCCAGCGGGATCTCCTGCACCACCTGGATGAACTCCCCGGGGTTGCTGGGGTCCTCGGTGAGCTGGGTGTCCACCTTCATGAACATGTCCTTGAGCTCGCTGGGGGGCAGCGCCTTCTTGAACTCATCCTCATCGCCCAGGGCACCGGCGCTGTAAGCCGTGATGGAGCCATCGGTGAGCAGGGCCTGGCGGATGACGTCGAACAGGCTTTTCCGGTCGCTGATGGGCGTCACGGGGTAGTACAACGGGTGATTGATCTTCTCACGAAGGTCGATCTCGCGCCACACGCGGCGGGCCCACATCACATCGGCCTCACGGATGTGGGCGTAGGGCACCACCCGCTTGGTCTTTGTATGCTCCTTGATGTACGCCCCGTCCAACACGGTCTGTGCCGTGGCGGTGCCGGCGAACGACGCGAGCAGTACCGACCCGATGAGGGCGGCCTGCAGGGAACGGACGACGTGCTTCATGGTCATGGGGCGTTGGTTCATCAAACGACCTTCAACGACAGGGAGGCGATACCGGTGACGGTGCCATCAGGCTTGCGGACCTTGATGTTGTCCACATAGACCTTGCTGCCCACCTTCACCTTGCTCAACAACTCCTTCTGGTCGGCGTTCAGGGTGTTGCCTTTGTTGCTCTTCTCCGCATACGTGCCGGAGACCGACACGCCGATGTTGAACTCGACCACCTCGAACTTCAGGTCGAACTCGAAGCCCTCCATCTTGGCAATGACGCCCAGGGCGGCGGTGAGCTCGGCCTTCTTCACCGTGGCATCGCCGGCACCCTTGCCGGCGAACTGCGGCGTCGGGTTGGGCACGGACTTCACGCGGAACTTCACGCCCGGCATGCTCTTGCGCTGGCCGTTGGGCATCTCCACGCTGACGTTCACCGTGGCTTCGGTGCCCTTGCCGGGCTTCACGATGTAGCCCTGAGCGGCCTTGGTGATCGAGCCATTGTCGATGCTGGGCGTGATCTTGTCCGCGCTGAAGCCGGGCACGCTGACGTCCACCGGATTGTCGATGCCGCGGTAGAACACGTTCATCTTGGTGGGGCTCACCACCACGTTGGGCTGGGCCACCTCGTAATTGGCATAGAAGGGGTAGCGCTTCTCCGCCTGGCCGGCCTGCTTGAACTTGATGATGCCCTTCCACTCCTTGGACCCGACACCCTGCCCCGGGAGGCGCAGCTTGCCTTTGCCATCGATCCCGATGGGGACGATCTCCTTGTCGCCGATGACCTCCATCTTCACCGTATCGATGGTGCCGTTCTTGCTCAGCTCCACAACGGGAGGGTTCAGGGGGTCATACCCGGCGAGGTACACATCGGCGCGGAACGAATCGCCCACGGTGATGTAGTTGCTGACGGGCAGCACCACGGGGGCGAGCTCCGAGAATTTCATCGCCGCACCTTCCACCTCACCCATGAGGTAGCTCACGCATTCGTTCTCCACGTTGCGGACGTCGCTCTGCAGCTTGGACAGGATGGTGATGCCGGCGGCGAGGGGAACATGGTAGAAGTTGATGCTCTCCCAATTGTTCATCGTGCCGGACGCATCACGGCGGTCGCTCAGATCGAACACACGCTCCACCTGGGCCACAAGGCCCGGGTTGCTGGCGGCCACCTGCTTGATCTTGTCGCGAAAGGCCTCGATCTTGCCCCGCAGCTCACGGGCGGTCAGTTCGCCCTCCTTCGGCTTGCTGGGTTCGGAGCCGACCATCAATTCCGTGATCTTGTTGTTGTCGTCCTTTTTGCCCACCAAGGCCAGGTTGATGATGGTGTCACGGCCTTTCTCGTCCTTGCCGATCACCTTGTCCTCGGGAAGGCCTTCGGTCGCGGAGATCACCTTCACCTTCACGCGGTCGATGTGCGCCAGAAGGTCCGAGGCCATGGCCTGCACCGCCTGTGCCTCACCCCACGCCTTTCCGTATTTCTTGGGGTTCTCCGCGGCGAGCCCCGAGAAGCTCGCGTAGGTGGCGTCCATCTTGTCCTTCAACGTCAACTTGGTGGTCTCCAGACCGTTGTTCACGGTCACGAAGCTGTCCAGGATCTCCTTGGACACGTTCAAGGCCAGAAGGGCGGTCAACACGAGGTACATCATGTTGATCATCTTCTGACGCGGTGTCTGTTTGCCACTTGCCATGGTTCTACCAGCGGGTTTTGGTCCGTGCTAGGTCAGGGATGCAAGCGGCGCTCAGCGCACCGTCATGGCGTTCAGCATGTTGCCGTACACCGTGTTGAGCTTCTGGAGGTTGTCGCTCAGTTGGGCGATGTTGTCCTTGTAGCGCTTGGTGTCGTCCACGCTGTTGCGCAGGTTGGTGAGCAGTTCGCCCACGCCCTCGAACATCTGGTTGGCGGCCTCGAGCTTCTCGCGGCTGCTGCGCAGCTGCATCTCGTACATCTCGTTCAGCGCGCTGAGGTTCTGGCTCATGCGGCTGAGGCTCTCGCCGGCGCTCTTGCCCGCGTCCACGTTGTCCGTGAGGCCCACGAGGCTCTCGCTCGCCTTGGCGTAGCTGTCGCTGAGGCTGCTCACCTTGGTGCTGGCGTCCTTCAGGCTGTTCGCGTACTCGTTGGTGGCGGCGGCGGCGCCGGTGATCTCGGTCATCTGCTTGGCCTGATCGCTCAGGGAGCGCATGCCGTTGCCCAGGCTTTCGATGAGCTCGGGCTCGATCTTGGCGGCCTCCAGCATGTCATCCAACTGCTCCGTGATGGAACGCTGGTCGTCCTTGCGGAAGTCGTCACCCTCGGCGCGTTCGCCCGTGGCGAGCTCGGGGTACACCAAGCTCCAATCGGGGTCCTCGTGCGGGGGTTCGAAGGCCGAGAAGAAGAAGATGATGGCCTCCGTACTGAGGCCCAGGATGAGGAAAAGGTCCGCAGCGGGCCAGTGCTGGATCTTGAACAGCGCGCCCACGATCACGACCGCGGCACCGATCCCGTACAACTTGGCCATGAAGTTCTTCCACTTCTTGCTACCGGGTTTCATCGTTCGTCCTTGCGTTTTAGGTTGATCTGAAGAGTTGGTCCTTCTATCGAGCGGCCCCGTGCAGGTTCAGTGCGGAGGCTGTTCTTCTGGTCTTAGAGGTCCTCGGCATTGACGGCCTTTCCGCGGCCCAGGTAGGTCATCACGCTGCGGAAGCCGATGTAGCACTTGGAGGTGTCCTGGTATTCGTAGCTGCGGGTGCCGGTCTGCAGGTACCAGCCGATGTCCTTCCAGGAGCCGCCGCGGATCACCTTGCGCTTGAGCGAAGGCGGGTCGTTGGCCAGGGCATCATAGCTGTACTCGGGGTTCAGGTCGTGGTCGAAGTCGTACACCGCCTCATCGAAGGCCGTGCTGGTCCACTCCGCCACGTTGCCGGCCATGTTGTAGAGGCCATAGTCGTTCGGCGAGTAGCTGTCGATGGGCACGGTGTGGAAGCCACCGTCGTCCGTGTAGTTCCCGTGCAGGGGCTTGAAGTTGCCCAGGAAGCAGCCCTGACGGTTGCGGATGTACGGACCGCCCCAAGGATAGGGTTGGAGGTCAAGGCCCCCGCGTGCGGCGTACTCCCACTCGGCCTCGGTGGGCAGTCGGAAGCGGTTCACGAAGGGCTCCTCCTGCGAGCTCAGCCAGCTGTTCATCAGCATGGAGCGCCACACGTTGAAGGCCGTGGCCTGCGTCCAGGTGATGCCCACCACGGGATAGTCGTCGTAGGCCGGATGCCAGAAGTAGTTCTCGGTCATCGGCTCGTTGAAGGAGTAGGTGAAGTCATGCACCCAGGCGAGCGTGTCGGGATACACGTTGATCACCTCCTTGATGATGAACTTGCTGCGGTCGCTGTGGCCGCGGATGGCATTGTTCTGGCCCTTGGTGTTCGTGTAGCTCAGGTCCAGGTCACGTCCGGCCTTCCTGGCGGCCTCCTTGAGGTCGATCCAGTAGTACTCGAACATGAGCTTGCGGGTGTCGATCTCCTTGCGGCGATAGAACTGCTCGCTCTCGCTGTAGAACATGTCGGCCAGGGCCTCGCGCTCCTCCTCGCCATACCAGTTGATGCGTTCGCGCCAGTTGATGATCGGGGGATCGATCTCCTCGCCGAACTCATCCTCACTGATGACGTGCTCCCCGATGTCGTCCTCACCCAGCAGCTTCTTCGCGGTGCTGTCGATGACGTAGTACACGAACTGACGGTACTCGTTGTTGGAGATCTCCGTCTGGTCGATGTAGAACGCCTGGACCGAAACGGTCTTGCTCTTGGAGACCATGGCGTAGGGGGCGTCCTGATCGCTGGGTCCCATGGTGTAGCTGCCCATGGGGATGTAGTTCATCCCGTAGGGGTCCACCTGGTACCAGTCCGGACGTCCGACGACGCCGATGAGCTGCCCCTGCCCGCCGCCGCCGCAACTGGCCAGCAAGCCGACAGCGCCGATGTAGATGATGGGACGAAGTTGCATGGGTTCCTCCGTTTGTGCCGTTCGACCGTTGGGGCCTTGGGTCCGGGTAAGCGAACACTTCAGGCTAGACTTCCTACGGCCGTGCAGGTGTTTGGGTTACCGTCTTACAGGAAGCGGATGTTCCGGTAGATCTCGAGCTTCTCCGGCTTGATGATCTTGAAGCAGTAGTTCAACATCACCTCGTGGCTGCCACTGCTGTAGTTGCTCAGCTGGGAGGTGGTCACATCGTAGCTGTACCCCAGGCGGATGCTGGAGTTGCCACTGGGGAATTTGTACTGATAGCCGATCATGGGAGCGATGGCATCCTCGGTACGGTAGGTAACGCCCAGCCAGACCATGTCATTGTACAGGAAGGTGGCGTTCACATCGAGCTGCGTGGTGGCCGCGTCGCTCTTGACGAGGACGCTGGGCTGGAGCACATACTTCTTGTTGCCCCCGATGGCCCAGTCGTAGCCGCCCTGCAGGAAATAGTGGCGGGCGTTCTTGATGCTCACCTCTTCCAGGGCGGTCTCCGGAAGCTGGGTGCTGCTGATGCCCACCCAGAAGGTGGGGGCCACGTAGTAAAGGCCTGCGCCAAGGTCAAAGCCGGCATCGGAAACACCGGCGTCGGGGATGGCGTCGTCATTGGCCACCGGGTCCACGGCCACCCAGTCGCTGCCCAGGGAGCGGCTGGTCATGCCCGCATAGATGCCCACCCCGAAGGTGCCGGGCCCGAACTTCCGGTGGAAGGAATAGCTGAGGCGGGCGATGGTGCCCTTCTGCTGCCCGAGCTGGTCCATGTACACGGAGAGGCCCACCCCGCTGCTGATCTTGCTGATCGGCATCTGGAAGTTGAAGAGGCCGGTCTTGGGCGCACCCTCGAAGCCGCTCCACTGCTGGCGCAGCAGGGCGGTGACGCACATGTTGCCGCTGGTGCCGGCCACGGCCGGGTTCACCGACAGGCGGTCGAACATGTATTGGGTGTACTGCGGTTCCTGTTGGGCGTGCACAACACCCATCAGGCCCGCGCAAAGCGCTGCGGTCAGTTTCCCCCTCATCCTTGGTTCCGTTCTGGGCCGGCCGTCATGGGACGAAAGTCCCCTCGGGACCGGCGTTGATCCCGGCGCCAATATAGCAAAGATCCGGACCGTCCAAATTTCCCCAAGCCCAGCAGGGGCGGGCGAAGGCGGTCAGGCCAGCTTCTGGAAGGTGCGCCACCAGCGGTCGGGCACCTCCTCCCGGCAGGCCATCTGGTAATCCGCGTAGCTGCACGGCACCAGATGGTGACGTTCGAACCGCGCCTCCTGTTCGGCCCTGTAAGGCACGTCCATCCACCAGCGATCGCTCACGGCGCTCTTGTAGAACACCAGCTCCTGCTCGTTGCCCCGGATGGGGATCCGGAACCGGGTGAACCGCTTCCGGTCCAGCCACGGCAGATCGTTGGTGCGCGAGCGGAAGCCATCGAGGAAGCACCAGATCATCTGGGCCGCCAGTTGGGCGGTGACCCCGTCCTGGTCGCGGCCGGGATCCAGTTCATAGAGCCCCACGGACGAGATCTTCTCGCTGATGCCGGCATAGCGCATGAGCTGGCAGACCTCCTCGGCGTGGAACCCGTTGGGACCGGGCCGGGTGGTCCCCGGTGCATCACTGCGCCGCACGGCGGCAAGGTCGACGCTCAAGGTGTCGCCATTGCGGAGCACCGGTTCAGCATCGGCCAGATGGTCGCGCAGCTCGCCCAAGCGATGGGCATCGAAGAAGAGCTTGTCCATCAGCTCGATGCCGGGCTGATCCACGAGGTAGGTCTGGAAGCCGAGGTTGCTGTAGTTGAACAGGTAGTTGGGCTGACGCAGCACGATGTGGCTGAGGTAGCTGCTGTCGGCCAGGCCCTGCCCGGGCTCGCCCAGGTCGAAGCGCGCATCGATGCAGACCAGGTTGGCCGTGCGCTCCAGCTTCTCGTAGGCCAGGTACTGGGTGAAGGTGTGGCCCTGCCCACCGCCCAGGATGATGGGCACGATGCCGCGACGCACCAGTTCGGCGATGGACTCGGCGAGCGCATGCTGGGTATCCTGCGCACTGGCACCGGGATGGATGTCACCGAGGTCCACCAACTGGAGCCGGCCCTGGGGGCGGAAGAGCGGATACAGCTGCTCGCGGATGGCATCCGGGGCCTCCACACAGCGTCTTGGGCGCGCGTGGCCGGGATCGTCGAGCACCCCGATCAGCGCCACCTGGGCCCCTTCCAGCTCAGGAAATCCGGCAGGACCGTGGAAGTGCGCCCCGTCGCCCAGGGTGTGGGCCGCATGGTCGGGGCGTTGGGCACCGAAGCGGGGGCTGGGACGGAAGTAGAGGCTGATGTCCATGCGTGACCCGGACCGTGGCTCCGGTCCTGGCGAAGGTCCGACGCTGGCCGGCGACCACGGCGCCCGGTCACACCGAGCTACGCACACGATGCTGTTGGCAACCCTGCTCCGGGTCCGCGCCTCGGGGGTCAGGCCTTTTTGGACGACGACTTCCTGGGCGCGGTCTTCTTACCGGCGGCCTTCTTCGCGGACGCTTTCTTCACGGGGGCCTTCTCAGCCGGGGCACTGCGTGTGCGGCCCTTCCGTCCGCCCTTCCTCTCGGGGGCGGCCGCCAGCAGCTCGGTGGCCTGCTCCAGGGTCACCTCTTCGGCCTTCGTGCCCTTGGGCAGGTTGGCGTTCTTGCTGCCGTCGGTGATGTAAGGACCGTAGCGCCCGTCGAGCACTTGGATGGCGCTGTTGGGGAACTCCTTGAGCACGTTCTGGCGGGCGCCGGCCAGCTTGGCCTCCACCAGCTCGATGGCGCGCTCCAGCGTCACGGCGGCGGGGTCCTCGGACTTGGGGATGTTGGCGTAGGTCCTGCCGAACTTCACGTAGGGGCCGAAGCGGCCGCGGCCGGCCACGATCATTTCGCCCTTGTATTCGCCCAGATCGCGCGTGGCGCTGGCCGCCTTCTTCAGGTCGATGAGCTCGATGGCACGGGCCAGGTCGATGCTGAGCGGGTCGTCATCCGCCGTCAGGCTGGCGAAGGTGCCGCCCAGACGCACGTACGGGCCGAAGCGGCCGATGGCCACGCTGACGACCTCGCCATCACGCTCACCCAAGGTGCGGGGCAGCTTGAAGAGGTCCAGGGCCTCTTCCAGGGTGATGGTGCCGATGCTCTGGTCCTTGCGCAGGCTGGCAAAGCGCGGCTTCTCCTCGTCCTCGGCGTCGCCGATCTGGATCATTGGGCCGAAGCGGCCGATGCGGGCGACCACGTCCTTGCCGCTCGCGGGGTCCTGGCCCAGCACGCGGGAACCGGTGGCGCGTTCCGCGGTCTCGCTCACCGTGCCGATGGTCTTGTGGAAGGGCGCGTAGAACTCCTTGAGCATGGCGCGCCAGTTCATGGTGCCTTCGGCGATCTGGTCGAACTCGCCCTCCACGTAGGCCGTGAAATTGAGGTCGACGATGGTGGGGAAGTGCTCGACCAGGAAGTCGTTCACCACCATGCCGATGTCGGTGGGGAAGAGCTTCTGCTTCTCGGCCCCCACGTTCTCGGTGGCCGTGCGGTCGCTGATGGCGCCATCGGCAAGCGTGAGGATCCGGTACGGACGCGGTGTACCCTCGCGGTTCTCCTTCACCACATAACCGCGCTTCTGCACCGTGCTGATCGTGGGCGCGTAGGTGCTGGGGCGGCCGATGCCAAGCTCCTCGAGCTTCTTCACCAGACTGGCCTCGGTGTAGCGGGGGGCCGGGCGCTCGAAACGCTGGGTGGCCGTCATCTCCTGCAGGCCGAGCGCCTCGCCCTGCTTCATCTCGGGCAGCAGGCCCTCCTGCTCCTCGCTGTCGCCTTCATCGTCGCGGCCCTCCATGTACACCTTCAGGAAACCGTCGAAGAGGATCACCTCGCCCTGGGCGACGAGGTCATCGCCCGGGTGGCCGCTGATGGCGATGTTGACCACGGTCCTCTCCAGCTCGGCGTCGGCCATCTGGCTGGCGAGGGTGCGCTTGCTGATGAGGTCGTAGAGGCGCTCCGCATCGCGGTCGGCGCCGGCGGTGCGTACGTTGAGGTCGGTGGGTCGGATGGCCTCGTGCGCCTCCTGGGCGCCCTTGCTCTTGCTCTGGTAGCGCCGGGCCTTGCAGTAGCGGGGGCCATACTGGGCGGTGATGGCGGCTTCGGCGGCGGCGATGGCCTGCTCGCTCAGGTTCACCGAGTCGGTACGCATGTAGGTGATGTGCCCCTGCTCGTAGAGCCCCTGGGCGATGCGCATGGTGCGGTCCACGCCGAAGCCGAGCTTGCGGCTGGCCTCCTGCTGCAGGGTGGACGTGGTGAAGGGCGCGGCGGGGGTGCGTTTGCCGGGCTTCTTCTCCACCGCGTTCACGGTGAAGCTGGCACCCACACAGCCCTGCAGGAAGGCCATGGCCTCGGCCTCGGAGGCAAAGCGCCTCGGCAGTTCGGCCTTCACCGTGGCCTTGCCTCCGGTGACCAGCAAGGCGGTGATACGGAAGGCGCTCTTTTCGGCGAATCCGAGGATCTCACGTTCGCGCTCCACGATGAGCCGTACCGCCACGCTCTGCACGCGGCCCGCGCTGAGGCTCGGCTTCACCTTGCGCCACAGGATGGGGCTGAGCTCGTAGCCCACCAGGCGGTCGAGCACGCGGCGGGCCTGCTGGGCGTCCACCAGGTGCACGTCGATCTTCCGCGGGTTCTCGATGGCCTTGAGGATGGCGGGCTTGGTGATCTCGTTGAAGGTGATGCGGCGCACCTTGTCGTCGGGCAGCTTCAAGGCCTCCTTCAGGTGCCAGCTGATGGCCTCCCCTTCGCGGTCCTCGTCAGTGGCGAGCCACACGATGGCCGCCTTGTCGGCTTCCTTCTTCAGTTCGGATAGCCGGCCCTTCTTGTCATCCGGAATGATGTAGGTGGGCTCGAAGCCGTTGTCCACATCCACGCTGAGGTCGCGCTCGGGCAGGTCGCGGACGTGGCCGTAGCTGCTGAGCACGGTGTAGCCCTCGCCGAGGTACTTCTCGATGGTCTTCGCCTTGGCGGGCGACTCCACGATCACCAGTTCGCCCGTGCCTGCTTCCTTCTTCTTCGCCATGGGATGCGGTCCTTGGTCCGCAAAAGAACGCTCATCCGGGGCCGTGCGGTGGATCGGGCGAGCCCCCCTCCCACCCTTCCCCTATGGGGAAGCTTTTTTTCAACAGGGACGGGCCTCGCGCGGTGGCGTGCGCGCCCCGCGCATACGTACGAACGCGCGCGAGGGACGTCAGCGGACGGGTGGGCGGGCCCATTCGGTGAGGGCCATGCGCTTGGTGGTGAAGGCCCACCCCAGCCGCAGGCCCGACTCCCAGGAGCGCGAGCCGCCACCGACACGGACCATGGGCACCAGGCTGAGGGCGGTGAAGGGGTCGATGACAAGTTCGCCGCCGGCGGTGAGCGGAACGCGTATGCCCAGGCCCAGCATGGCACGCAGCTCGCCACCGAAGCCCTTGGGATCGGCGTCCCCGAGGGTTTCGTTCAAAGTGCCATTGAGGCCCCATCCGGTGCGGGTGCCGTTCATCCGGCCCGCGACCACCGCCCCCAGCGCAAGCCCGAAGCGCAACCGCGTGTTCCCGGGTTGGTCCAGGTTCACCTCGGGCAGCAAGGCCAACCGCACGGTGTAGAGCTCCACGGAGGCCGTGGTGGACTCGCCACTGCCCAGGCCGCCATCGGACCAGCTGGCGCTGAACCGGCGTCGGTCGACCTGCAGCTCGCCCCCCAGGTGGAGGCGACCCGGGGTGTGCTCCCGGTAGAACACGGCCATCGACCAGGCGGGCTGGTCGACACCCTCGAAGTCCAGGGAGCCTGTGGTGTTCTTGCGCTTCCGCTCCTGCAGGTCCAGGTGGGCCGCGCCGACCGTGATGCCGATCGCGTACTGCGCTGTGGCCTGTGCGATCGTGAGCAGGCCCAGGACGAACAACGCCGCACGCATGGGAGTAAGGTCTCTCAAATGTAGGCCCCCATACCCCTCTGCCACCTTGTCAGTCGCCTGGGAAGATCGCCCTACCTTTGCGGCCCTTTCCACCATGGCCGGCAAGCGCGTCCATATCGAGAGCTACGGCTGCCAGATGAACTTCAGCGACAGCGAGATCGTCGCGAGCATCCTGGCCCGGGACGGCTACACCGTGGTGGATCGGCCCGAGGAGGCGGACCTGGTGCTGCTGAACACCTGCAGCATCCGCGACAAGGCTGAGCAGACGGTGCTGAACCGGATCGACGGGCTGAACCACCTGAAGGGAAGGAACCCCGACCTGCGGGTGGGCGTGCTGGGCTGCATGGCCGAGCGCATGCGGGAGGACCTGCTGGAGAAGAAGAAGCTGGTGGACCTGGTGGTGGGGCCCGACGCCTACCGCACCCTGCCTGCCCTGCTCGATGAGGTGGAAGGCGGCCAAAAGGCCGTGAACGTGCTGCTGAGCCGCGAGGAGACCTACGCCGAGATCGAGCCCGTGCGCCTGGGCAGCAACGGGGTCACCGCCTTCGTCACCATCATGCGGGGCTGCGACAACATGTGCGCCTTCTGCGTGGTGCCCTTCACCCGGGGGCGTGAACGCAGCCGCGACCCGGACAGCATCGTGGACGAATGCCGGCAGCTGGTGGCCCAGGGCTACCGCGAGGTGACGCTGCTGGGCCAGAACGTGGACAGCTACCGCTGGAACGTGGACGGCCGCGGCGCGGTGAAGGACCCTTCGCAGCCGGTGACCGACTTCGCCGACCTCCTGGAGCGGGTGGCCGGGGTGAGCCCGCTGTTGCGCGTGCGCTACAGCACCAGCCATCCCAAGGACATGACCGACAAGGTGCTGGAGGTGATGGCGCGCCACGACAACATCTGCAAGTACATCCACCTGCCGGTGCAGAGCGGCAGCAGCGCGGTGCTGAAGCGGATGAACCGCGGCTACGACCGGGCCTGGTACCTGGACCGCATCGCCGCCATCCGCCGGCACATGCCCGACTGCGCCATCAGCACCGACCTCATCAGCGGCTTCTGCGGCGAGACCGAGGAGGAGCACCAGGACACCCTGAGCCTGATGGAGGCGGTGCGCTACGACATGGCCTACATGTTCAAGTACAGCGAGCGCCCGAAGACCCTGGCCGCGCGCAAGTACGCGGACGACGTGCCGGACGAGGTGAAAGGCCGGCGCCTGCAGGAGGTGATCGACCTGCAGATGAAGCATGCCGGTGAGCGCAACCAACGGCACGTGGGCCAGGTGCAGGAGGTGTTGATCGAGGGCGTGAGCAAGCGAAGCGATGCGCACCTGTTCGGCCGCAACAGCCAGAACGCGGTGGTGATCGTGGCGCGCGGGCACCAGGGCACGGAGCTGACCCCCGGCGACCGGGTGCTGGCACGGATCGTGAGCGGCACGAGCGGCTCGTTGCAGGGCGAGGTGACGGAGGTCGTGGCGCGTCGCCAGGCCTCCGCCGAAGTGGCTTCATAGGACCAACGGGCGCGGAGGCGCACCAGAGCACGGCACGGAATGAACGTACAACCCATCAAGCAGCGGTTCGGCATCATCGGTGGATCGCCGATGCTCGACCGGGCCATCGAGATCGCCGCGCAGGTGGCGCCGACGGACCTGACGGTGCTGATCACCGGCGAGAGCGGCTCGGGCAAGGAGGTGATGCCGCAGATCGTGCATCAGCTCAGCTCGCGCAAGCACGGCCCGTACATCGCGGTGAACTGTGGCGCCATCCCGGAGGGCACGATCGACAGTGAGCTCTTCGGCCACGAGAAGGGCAGCTTCACCGGAGCGCACGAAGCGCGCAAGGGCTACTTCGAGGTGGCCGACAAGGGCACCATCTTCCTGGACGAGGTGGGCGAGCTGCCGCTGACCACGCAGGTGCGCCTGCTGCGGGTGCTGGAGACCGGCGAGTTCATCCGTGTGGGCAGCAGCAAGGCGCAGAAGACCAACGTCCGCGTGGTGGCGGCGACGAACGTGAACATGCTGCAGGCCGTGCAACGGGGCAGCTTCCGCGAGGACCTGTACTACCGCCTGAACACCGTGCCCATCCACGTGCCCCCGTTGCGGGAGCGACGCGAGGACATCCACCTGCTGTTCCGCAAGTTCGCCAGCGATGCCGCCGAGCGGTACCGCATGCCGGCCATCACCCTGGAACCCGATGCGCTGAAGCTGCTGACGGAGTACCGCTGGCCCGGGAACGTGCGCCAGCTTCGGAACATCGTGGACCAGTTGAGCGTGATCGAGCAGACGCGGTCGATCGGTGCAGCGACCTTGAGGCAGTATCTGCCGGAGGAGAGCACCGCGCTCGTACCTGCCGGGGTCGGGCGGGCGGCGGGGTTGGACAGCGTGAGCGAACGGGAGCTGATCTACAAGTTCCTGTTCGACATGAAGAACGACCTCACCGTGTTGAAGGAGCAGGTGGCCGCCCTGATGCACGGTCAGCCGCTGCCCTCCATCGCTCCGCCGGTCTACCGGGATGAGATCGTGCTGCCGATGCAGGGCACGCCGTCGGGCACCGTGAGCATCCAGCTGCCGCAGCGGCCGGGCGAAGCGGACGAGGAGGTGGAGCACATGGAAGTGGAGGAATCGCTGAGCCTGGAGGAAAAGGAGAAGGAGCTGATCCGCAAGGCGCTGACCAAGCACCGCAACCGCCGGAAGACCGCCGCGGCCGAGCTCGGCATCAGCGAACGCACCCTGTACCGCAAGATCAAGGAATACGGGCTGCAGTGATGGGAGGTGCGAAGGTGCAAGGGGGCGGGAAGGCGAGGGTGCAGGGGCGCCGGGCCTCGAAGGTCCCAAGGCGGCCGATCGTCCGCAGGGCGCTGGGCGTATTGCTCCTTCCACTGCTGGTCCTCGCCGGCTGCAAGGTGAACTACTCGTTCACCGGCGCCGACATCCCGGCCGGTGCGGCCACGTACGATGTGGCGGTGTTCGACGCGCGCGCACCGCTGAGCACGCCGCGCACCGCGCAGGTGTTCACCGAAACCCTGCGGGACCTGCTGCAGGCCCAGACGCCGTTGAAGCTGGTGCGCGAGGGCGGCGACCTGCGCTACGAGGGCGCGATCACGGGCTACGACGTGCAGCCGGTGAGCATCCAGGCCAACGAGACCGCCGCCCTGAACCGGCTGACGATGACGGTGAGCGTGACCTACACCAACAGCCTGGATGCCACGCGCAGCAGCACCTTCACGGTGAGCCGGTTCGCCGACTATGACAGTGCGGCCGATCTGGTGACCGTGGAGGAGAGCCTGGTGCGGACCATCAGCGACCAGTTGGTACAGGATATCTTCGACCGCACACTGGGCAACTGGTGAACCGCATGGACCGCGAACGGCTGAACACGCTGCTGCAGGAGCCCACGGCCGTGGACGCCGCCGATGTGGCCGGGCTGCGCGAGCTGGCGGGCCGCTACCCGTGGTTCAGTGGCGCCCAGGTGCTGCTGACGGTGGGCGAAGCGGCCACGGGCGGGGTGCTGTACGACGAGCACCTGCGTCAGGTGGCGGCCCATCTGCCCAGCCGGGCCCGGGTGCACGACTTGGTGCACGCCGATGCGGGCCCCGCTCCGCGCCTGCGGCCCACGCCGGTGGATGCCGGACCGCTGACCGTGCCGGTGACGCCGGAGCCCCCGGTGCCCATGCGGGAGCCGGTCGATCAGGAGCCGGCCGTTGGCACGCCCGGGGAGCCTGTCGCTTCCGCGGATGGACCGGCCCCACCTGCCCCGCAGACCGAAGGGTCCATCGCCGCCTCGGACGAACTGGACGACCAGATCCGCAGCGCCGCCCTTGCGACCGCGTACGACCTGACCTGGTCCACAGGCCAACCGGCCGAGGAGGTGCGGGGACCCGTGGTCCCCCGGTCCGAAGCACCCGCCCCACCCCCTGCCCCGGCACCCGGACCCCCACCTCCGACCGTTGAGGGACCCGCCGCGCCGGCCGCCCGTCGGGAACGCATGCGGTTCACGGCATGGCTGGAGGACGGATCGTCCGAGGGAACGCGGGCGGGCAACCCATCCCCGAAGGTGGATTTGGCGTCCGCCCCCCTGCCGGAAGCTCCGGTGAAGCGGGCCTCCCCCGCATCGGTCCTGCCGGCGGCGATGGACAGCACCGCGTTGATCGAGCGGTTCATTCAGGGCCAGGCCCCGCCCGCGCCCCGCAAGGCGGAGTTCTTCACCCCGCAGCAGGCTGCCAAGCGCAGCTTGGAGGAGCATGCCGAGCTGGTGACCGAGACGCTGGCGCGCATTTACGAGCAGCAAGGCGACACCGCCCGGGCGGCCGCGGCCTACCGGCGTCTGGCGGAGCGGCATCCGCAGCGCCGGGAGGAGTTCCTGGCCCGTGCCGTTGCGGCGGAACGCGGCAAGGGTTGACCGCCGGATCGCCAAGATCCGTTTACTTTGCGCCCCCGCTGCCCGGCAGCGTCCTCTTCAACGCTCCTTCGCCATGGTCGTCGTCTCCGTCCTCATCCTCATCGTGGCCGCCCTGCTGGCCCTTGTCGTGCTGGCCCAGAACCCCAAGGGAGGTGGGCTGGCGGCGGGATTCACCGGCGCTCAGCAGATCGGGGGTGTGCAACGCACGGCCGACTTCCTGGAGAAAGGGACGTGGACGCTCGCCGGTGCCTTGATGGTGCTGTGCCTGGTGAGCACGGCGGTGCAGAGCGGAGGCGCGGCCGAACTGGACGAACTGGATGCCCCCAGTGAACAGGTGACCGCGGGTGACGTGGCGCCCGAGGATGTGGCGCCGGCCCAGGAGGAGGCACCGGCCCAGGAGCCTGCGCCGGCCACGCCGTAACGCGTCAGGCTGACAGCCCTGCTGTCAGGTGGTTGGTCCCTTCGGGCCGAACCTTGCAAGATCGTCAGTCGTGTGACAGGCAGAGGTGCATTGGCATGGCGGTTGACATGCGCGGCCCGCAAACCAACCGAACGATCCAATTCACCATGGCTACGAAAGTGAAGCCCCTGGCGGACCGTGTGCTCGTGGAAGCCGCAGCCGCCGAAGAGACCACCAAGGGTGGCATCATCATCCCCGACACGGCCAAGGAGAAGCCGCAACGCGGCAAGGTGGTGGCCGTCGGCAGCGGCCGTGTGGCCGAGGACGGCAAGGTGACCCCGTTGAGCGTGAAGGCCGGTGACGAGATCCTGTACGGCAAGTACAGCGGCACCGAGCTGAGCTATGACGGCAAGGACTACCTCATCATGCGCGAGAGCGACATCTACGCCGTCCTGAACTAAGCACCCTACGGGCGCCTCATGCGGCGCCCTTCCCGTTCCATCCCAAATCCCCAACTGCAATGGCAGCCAAGAACATCCAATTCGACATCGATGCGCGCGACCGGTTGAAGCGCGGTGTGGACCACCTCGCGAACGCGGTGAAGGTGACCCTGGGCCCCAAAGGCCGCAATGTGATCATTGACAAGAAGTTCGGTGCCCCCTCCGTGACCAAGGACGGGGTGACCGTGGCCAAGGAGATCGAGCTGAAGGACGCCGTGGAGAACATGGGCGCCCAGATGCTGAAGGAAGTGGCCAGCAAGACGGCCGACGCCGCCGGTGACGGCACCACCACCGCCACGGTGCTGGCCCAGGCCATCGTCACCGCCGGTCTGAAGAACGTGGCCGCCGGTGCCAACCCGATGGACCTGAAGCGCGGCATCGACAAGGCCGTGGTGGCCGTGGTGGACGAGCTCAAGAAGATGAGCAAATCCGTCGGTGACGACAACGCGAAGATCAAGCAGGTGGCATCGATCAGCGCCAACAACGACGAGACCATCGGCGCGCTGATCGCGCAGGCCATGGAGAAGGTGAAGAAGGAGGGTGTGATCACCGTGGAGGAGGCGAAGGGCACCGAGACCACCGTGGAAGTGGTGGAGGGCATGCAGTTCGACCGCGGTTACCTGAGCCCCTACTTCGTGACGAACGCCGACAAGATGGAGGCCGAGCTCGAGAACGCCTACATCCTGATCTACGACAAGAAGATCAGCAGCATGAAGGAACTGCTGCCGATCCTGGAGAAGGCCGTGCAGACCGGCAAGCCCCTGCTGATCATCAGCGAGGACGTGGACGGTGAAGCGCTGGCCACCCTGGTGGTGAACAAGATCCGCGGCGCCCTGAAGGTGGCCGCTGTGAAGGCCCCGGGCTTCGGCGACCGCCGCAAGGCCATGCTGGAGGACATCGCCATCCTTACGGGCGGCACGGTGATCAGCGAGGAGCGCGGCTTCAAGCTGGAGAACGCCGACCTGAGCTACCTGGGCAAGGCCGAGAAGATCAGCATCGACAAGGACAACACCACGATCGTGAACGGTGCCGGCAAGAAGGCGGACATCACGGCCCGTGTGAACCAGATCAAGGCCCAGATCGAGACCACCACGAGCGACTACGACAAGGAGAAGCTGCAGGAACGCCTGGCGAAGCTGGCCGGCGGCGTGGCCGTGCTCTACGTGGGTGCCGCCACCGAGGTGGAGATGAAGGAGAAGAAGGACCGCGTGGACGACGCGCTCCATGCGACCCGCGCGGCCGTGGAGGAGGGCATCGTTCCGGGCGGCGGTGTGGCCTACATCCGTGCCCAGAAGGCGCTGGAGAAGATGGAGGGCGCCAACAACGACGAGACCACCGGCATCGGCATCGTGCGCCGCGCCATCGAGGAGCCCCTGCGCCAGATCGTGGGCAACGCGGGCCTGGAGGGCAGCATCGTGGTGCAGAAGGTGCGCGACGGCAAGGCCGACTTCGGCTTCAACGCCCGCACTGAGGAGTACGAGAACCTGCTCGCCGCCGGTGTGATCGACCCCACCAAGGTGACCCGTGTGGCCCTGGAGAACGCCGCTTCCATCGCCAGCATGCTGCTCACAACCGAGTGCGTGATCAGCGAGGAGAAGGAGGAGAAGGCCCCGGCTCACAGCCACGGCGGCATGGGCGGCGGCATGGACATGATGTAAGCCTCCTCTGGAGGGAACCCCAAGGGCAAGCCCCGGTCAGCGATGGCCGGGGCTTGTTCGTTCATGCGCCAGGGATGCTCAGCCGCCTGGGCAGGTGTCTGCACCGGGCTCAAGCACCCGTATCCGCACCACGATCGGTGCTGGTCGGCGTGCACTCCTCTTGCCGCTCTGGGCAAGGCCGCGAGTTACCGGCGTGCATACCTACGCCGCACGGCACCTCATCGCAGCCTCAACGCTGGATGAATTCGCGGCGCTCCGGCAAAGGATGATGTGCGCTTCGCATTGCCGGAACATCGCTGCATTCGCTTTGCGCCACAAAACCGAACGAACGATGGAACGACCAACGATGATGACGAACGCCATGATCGCCGGACTGCTGCTGCTGGCCTCTCAGGGCATGAAGGCGCAGGATGTGGCAGAGCTGATCCCCGGGGAGCACAGGACTGAGCAGCACCGCGACGCGATGCGCTCAACGGACGTGGACCCGATCACGGACGATGGCCATGACGCGGACCGGTTGAGCCCGGCGGCCCAGTTCGTGATCACCAGTGAGCCCGATTCGAAAGGAACGCTGCACGTGCAGATCCGCGATGAGGCCGGCCGTGTGGTGCAGGACCGGTCGTATGCGGATAAGACCACGATCGCCGTGGACCTGGGCCACCTGCAGCATGGACGCTATGCCGCACGCGTGGAGCGCGGTGGTCAGGTGGTGGTGCGCCGATTCGTCCGGCCCTGAACTTCACCGCTGATGCGTGGAAGCCGGCCTCGCGCCGGCTTTTTCATGCGTGGAAGGGCGCGGTTCACGCCAGGTTCCCCAAGGCTTGATGCGGACTTCACACGCAAGGCGGCCCGATCCGCTTCCTTCGTGGCTCAGGCCCGGCACCTGTGGGTGGTCACAACGTCATCAACCCCGGCTTGGCCCACCGGTCGCCGGGTCCGATGCTGTGGATGTTGCGGGGGCATCCGTTGTCCTGTGCGGACCGGGTGCGATCCCACCGACCCTCGGTTCCAAAGCGGTCCGGCCGATGGGAGGTTCGAGCCACACACTGGGGATGGGATCGCGGCGTCGCCAGGTGCGCACGGACTGATAGGCATCCCGGAACGCGGAGAGATCGGCATCCGGATCCTTCCAGGCCCCATCCTCGAGCAAGGCATCCACAGCAAGCACTTGGGACACGGTGATCCGCGGGGCCAGCTGACGACGCAGCAGCTTCAGGCGCAGATGCACATCGGCGAGCCGGTCCCCCAGGAACACATCCTCGAAGCGCAACACCGCCCATACTACTTGATCGGTGTGATCCAAGCTGGTGACCCAACGCGCCAGCTCGGCGCCCAATCCATCCGCATTCCTTCGTTCGCCCATGGTTTCCGATCGACGATGAACACGTCGATCTCCGGGGCAAAAAGTAGTTCGAGCGGACGCGGTGCCAAGCGCTGAGGCCGGGCTCGTATCCACGACCTATCAACAGGCGGTTGTGGACCGCTCCGGGAGCACTTGAGGTTCTGGGGCAGACGATGCCGAACACGTTCACGAACAGGCCGAAGTCCGTGATATTGACCTGGTCGTCCCGGTTCAGGTCACCGCGCACGGCGTACACCGCAGCCTGGCCCACAGCCCCAGCACCCCGGAACACGCCAGCGTCTTCCCGGGTGCCAATGGCTACCCGTCCTGGATCCTCGACCCGTACGACCCATCCAGCCGCCGCGTGTTCAAGACCATGTAGAAGCTGGTCCGCCAGCAAGCTGAACGACCTTCGATGGAAGGACCGCTCGCATCGAAGAACACCACCTTGCCGGGGTCGGTACTGGGCATTCCTTCCGTCGCGACCACGATGCCGCCGGGCACCACGCACACGCTGTTGGCGCCAGCACATGCGCAAGCGAAGCTTAACCTTCCGATAGGGCGGGCTTCACGCGGGCCCTCGTGCTTTGCCCCGATGTCGCTCACCCGGAATGACGGCGCGGGACGGACCGGCGAACCCGGCGAAGAGCTCGCGCTCTTCGCTGCGGCGGTGCAGGCGGGGCGATCGGACCACGCGGTCTTCAGGCACTACACCACCGGGCCACCCATCGATCCGCATGACCCCCGACTGGACAGCGACCCCGCGGCGCTGACGGAGCGGTTGCGCAGCATGGCGGCGGCGGATCGGAGGAAACCCGGGACCACAGGGCGGCCAGCGCCGACCGCCGCACGGCGGGTGGATGAGGAGGACCTGATCGAATTCCTTCCGAGGCCCTTCGCCAGGACCTACGTGATGCGGCAGGCCATCCCTGAGCCGACAGTGGACGACCTGCCGTTCCTGATCGGACCGCAAGGAGGAGCAGGGAACACCTTCCTGGTCTTCGCACCGGAGACCGGCGCCGGCCAGCCCTTCGCGTTCGCCACTTCCGCCCTGCCCCACGCACAATTCGCCGGCCCAGGCCGGCGCACGGTGCTGCTTCCACGTCATACGTTTGATCCCAAGGGAGTGGCCCGGGACAACATCAGCGCATGGGCTGTGGACCGCTTCCAGGAGGTGTACGGTTCCCTTCCCCTCCGCCACGGCAAAGGTCCCCAGATGATCCCGCCCACGCTGTCGGAGGTCCGGGCCGCGCGTGCACAAGGCATTCGTCGCAGACCGCTGCGGAAAGCCACCATGGACCGCACGATCACCAGCACGGACGTCCTCCACTATGCCTACGCGGCGATGCATGACCCCTTGTGGAAAGGACGACCGGAGGAATCCGGCGCCGCACCCGGCCCGATACGCATCATGCTTCACCCCGACCTGGAGGCCTGGTGCAGCCTGGGCCAGGAACTGCTCGAGCTCCACCTCGGCCACGACATGCTCGAGGGGTGGCCATTGACCGCCACGCCGGTGCCGGCTCCAGTGTACGAGCGGATCGTTCATGATGAGGCGGGCGCGCCCTTCATCTGGCGGCTTCGCATGAAGGTGGACCGGGAGGAGGGCTGGATCGAGGTCGACGGCCGGGTCCGGCTGGAAGGTGTGCCGAGCCGTGCCTGGGACCTGATGCTTGGTGAGCGTTCGTTGATGGACCGCGTGATCGACCAGTACAAGGAGCTGGTGATCCATCCCGGGCGCAGCGCCAAGGAGGAACGGCAGCTCCGCGAACGTCATGTGGACCGATCCGTGCGCACCCTGCGCCGCGCGTGCCGGTTGAGCTTTGAGACGCAGCGGATCCGACAGGCGATCGCTGCGTTGCCGCACGCCATCACGACCCGCCTTCGCGCGTAAGATCCGATCGACCGGATCGTTACGCGAATGTGACCGGGCCGCAGGCCTCCGATGTCCGCCGACCGGGAATGAACGCTTCCGGGGCCTTGCTGGCCGCGGGTCCGTGCGCATTGGTCCGCATCGGTCGGAAATAGATCATGCTTAACGACCACGGAACGCACAGCCCAAACGGGGCCTGCACCTTCGCCGCCCGGAACGATCTCCCCGCATGAAGCCGCTGCATCATATACTAACGTTGATCGCCCTGGGCTGTTCGCTCATCATCCATGGACAGGGCATCATCCGCGGCAAGGTGACCGACCAGAACGGGGAGCCCATGATCGGAGCCTCCGTGATGCTCAAGGACAAGCCGACCGTCGGTACGGCGGCGGACCTGGACGGGAATTATTCCTTGACGATCAAGGACCCCGGTCCCGCGGTGATCACCATCGCCTCCTTCGGTTTCCAGGCCGTGGAGCGGACGGTGGACCCGAAGGGTGGTGAGGTCATCATCCTCAATGTCATGCTCAGCCAGCAAAGCACCGAGCTTAAGGAGTTCGAGGTGACTTATAAGGCGAGCAAGCGCAGTGACGGCTATCTGGACCGAATGAAGATCAACTCGGCCACGAGCTTTGATTTCATCTCAAGGGACGCGATGGTGCGGACGGGGGACGGGGATGCGGCGCAGGCGGTTCGTCGGGTGACCGGGGTATCTTCGGTTGGGGCCTTCGTCACAGTGCGCGGATTGGCCGATCGCTATGTGGCCACCACGATCAATGGGGGCCGGGTACCCACGCTTGACCCGTTCACCAACAACCTACGGCTTGACCTCTTCCCCACCGGTCTGATGGATAACATCATTATTACGAAAACGGCCACACCGGACGTGCCTGGTGATTGGTCGGGGGCGTACATCTCCATGAACACGAGCGACTACCCAGAGAAGTTCTTCCTGAACGTGCAGATGACGGTCGGCTATAATCCCAAATCAAGCTACAAGGACATCGTGACGGCCGGCACGTCCAGCACCGATCGCCTGGGATGGGATGACGGGACACGTGGCCTGCCCGAAGGCATGCCTGACGATGTGGAGGACTTCCCGCGATTCGTGGAGCCGAACATCTACCAGCAATTGAGCCTGCTCGGCCTCCAAGGCTATTTGAACGGTCTGGGCATCACATCGAGCACGCCCGGGTTCAACACCACGAGCATGACAACAGGCAGCACGCTGCAGCACCTGGCGCTCACCGAGCTCGGGCTTCTTCCCCCCGCGCTGCTGTACGACGCCACGGCTGTTTCCCAAGCGGTGAACACCTACAACGCCACCTACGACCTTGGGTACTTCTCCCCCACGGTGAACGCCGAGCTGGCCTCGCTGAACACGCGTTTTGACAACAGCCGGTGGCGGGTGGGGCAAGGTACGGGCGACCCGAACTACAACTTCGGGATCACCATGGGGAACCAACTCGATCTGGGGCGTGACCGCGAACGGCCGGGAAAGCTCGGCTACCTCGTGGGCCTGCGCTACAGTTCGGAGACCCAGTACGACGGAAGCTCAACCTTCCTGCGGACCTTCGAGCGGTACGAGGATGAAGAACCCGGGGACCAGTTCAAGCGCAAAGCCGAGCAACAGATCAGTGTGGTGTCCAATGGATGGAACGCCCTGGGCAACCTGTCATGGAACCCGAACCGCAACAACAGCATATCGCTGATGGCGATGGCCAATGTCCTGGGGCAGAACAACGCGCGGTTCATCACCTTCCTGGATCCCACCATCAGCGGCGAGACCTTCATTTCCGAGGAACAGTTCTGGGAGCAGAGACGCTTGTTCGCCTTCCAGTTGGGAGGGAAGCATCTGATACCGGCGCTCAACCTGACCGTGACCCCCGACGTGTCGTACTCGACCGGCAAGCGGGACATGTTGGACTTCCTGACGGTGCAATACGTGCTGCCACCTCCCAGCCAGCCGATCACGGACGTGGACGGTGCGCTGACCCCCCCGGGTCGTATCTACCGTTTCCTGAACGAACGGTTGCTCGACGCGCGGCTCGGGTTCGAGCTTCCTCTGGATGACGATCCTTCGCTGGTACGCAAGCTGAAGTTCGGAGGGGGGTATCGGTGGAACGAGCGACGCAACGACCAGAAGTACATGGTGGTGCTTGATGCGCCGGGCCCGACACAATGGGAGGAGCCGGGACGGTTCGAGATGAACGAGGAGGGTCGATTCCCCTCACGCTACGCCCCATTTGGCACCTTCAAGGACAATGACATCGGCATCCTGCATGTGGTCGCAGGATACGTGATGACCGACTATGCGCTCACCCCACGCCTTAGGATCGCAGGCGGCGTTCGCGCTGAGAACACGGACCTGTTGAGCGACATTTTCAAATTCTGGCGCGACGGGGTCGCCCGCGAGGACAGCATCAGAGGCACCGTGGGTGACCTCGCCATCAACGGAGCAGGGACACCGGAGCCCAAGCCGGCCTACCCTGGTGAGATCAAGCAATGGGACCTGCTGCCGAGCGTCAACCTCATCTATCGCATCAGGAATGACGAGGGCGCACCGATGAACCTGCGCCTGGGCTACTTCAGGTCGCTGGGTCGCCCAAGTTTCCGCGAGCTCAGCGTCGTCCAATACTATGACTACCTCTTCCAGGCTCCTGTCTTCGGGAACCCGGACCTAAGGATGACGGCGATCGACAACTACGACCTTCGTTTGGAGAATTTCTTCGCCGGTGGTGCCAACGTGTCCCTTAGCGGATTCTACAAAGCGTTCCGCGACCACATTGAACTGCTGCAGACCTCCGGAGGGGGCATCACATGGCGCAACGCCGACCGCAGCTACGTGGTGGGCGTGGAACTGGAGGGACGGGTGAAGCTCCTTCGGCCTCTGGAGCTCCGCGGCAATCTAACATGGATGGAGTCGCGGTCCTTCCTGACCACGTACATCGCAGGTGACGAGGTGAAATACAGCACACCGATGTACGGACAGGCCCCGTACATCGTGAACACCATGCTGACCTACGCGCTGGACAGCCTGAAGATGGACCTCAGCGTGTCATACAACCTGCAGGGCCCGAAGCTTGCGGTGACCAACAACGAAGGCGACCCTGATGCCGTGCGTTCCTTCGAGATGCCGAGGCATGTGGTCGATATCACCCTGGGCAAGCAGTTCGGCGCCCACTGGGGACTGCAGTTCAGGGTGCGTGACCTGCTGAACACCGCGGTGCGCAGAATCCACCTCTTCGCCGAAGGCTATGGGCCGGACTTCGACAGCTACCGCTGGGGTACCGAATACCAGCTCAACCTTTCGTACACCATCCGATGACCACACGAGCGATCCTGCTTCTTACCGCCATCACGATGGCAGTGCAGGTCCGTGCCCAAGGCGACCTGGAGAACGTCATCGTGGAGACCTATTACATCTCCGATGCGAACGACGCCACGGACACCATCGGCGGTGGCCTGGCAGAGCCATCACGCACCTACCGCGTGTATGTGGACCTCTGCGACAGCTGTGCCCTGCGCGCCGTCTACGGCGATGCCTCACATGCACTGGAGGTCCGTTCCACCGCACCCTTCTTCAACAACCTCGACCGTGGCAAGAGCTTCGGGCACGAGATCAACAACGGTGCGTTGGACGAGAACACGGTGGCCCTGGACTCGTGGTTCTCACTCGGTGCGGGAAGCAACCAGAAATTCGGCATCCTGAAGGCCGACGACCCGGATGGCAGCATCCTGGGTGGGAACGACGGCGGCAGCGCGATGATCCCCGGGGGCCTGTTGCAGAACGTCGATCCTCTCGCAGGCGCCCCGCTCGATTCGCTGGACGGCCTGGTGCCGCTGAACGGAGGTTCCGCCCTGCCACCCGGTTTCGCCGTCACCGGCCTCAGCCCTGACAGCCTGTTCGAGGACAGCATCGCGGGGGGCGAGTTCGTGACCAGCAACACGCGGATCAGCTGTATCGCTCCCGGTGTCACGGGTCCGACCGCGGCGAACCGCATCCTGATCGGGCAGTTCACCACCACCGGCGAACTGAACTTCTGCCTGAACATCGAGATCCAACGGGCGAGCGGCACCCTGATCAAGTACGTGTGCCGGGACACACTGCTTCAAACCGGCGAAGTGGCCAGCGGCCTGTTACAGTATCCACCACAGTGCGGCTGCATGGACCCGAACTACCTGGAGTTCGACCCCACGGCCGGCTGCGACGACGGATCCTGCGCCACGCCCATCGTCTTTGGGTGCCTGGACAGCCTGGCCTGCAACTTTGATCAAGGGGCCAATTTCCCTGTGGACGCGCTGTGCTGCTATGGCCCGGACGACTGCAATGGTCTCGACATCTCCATCGTCTGCCCGGACGTGGGCATCGTCGATCCGCACGGTGGCGCCGCCGACTGGAGCTTTCATCCGAACCCGTCCAGCGGCGACCTGCTCACGATCACCTGGGTCGGTCTTCATCCGGAGCGCGTGCGTGTGCTCGACGGGATCGGCAGGACCATGATCGAGCAGGAGTTGGGGGCAACACCCGACGGATCTGTGCTTCTGGACGTTTCCGCATTGCCTCCCGGGCTGTACTTGGTGCAGCTCGCGGATGCGGATACGACCCGCGTGAGACGGTTGGTCCGAGGATGAACCAGCTTCACGATCTGGTAACACAGCCCTCCGATGGGCGCAATGCTGCGCCGATAGTTTCGCCCGCTCAACCGACGAACCATGCACCGCCCGCTCCTATCCGTCCTGATCCTCCTCGTCACACCTGCGCTGGCCCAGTACACCCCGCCCGACCCCAGCGGTCTGGAGAACATCCTGGTGGAGCGCTACTATGTGTCCGACGCGAACGACGCATCCGACACCGACGGCAGCAGCGACCTGGATGCGGGTGAGGTGACCTACCGCGTCTACGCCGACCTCAAGGAGGGGTACAAGCTGATCACCGTGGGCGGGTTCCCCGGCCACGACATCAGCTTCAATACCACGACCACGTTCTTCTACAACGATGATCGCGGAGAGGCCTGGGCCGTGGACATCAACGACATCCATATCAACAAGAACTCGGTGGCCATCGACAGCTGGCTGACCATCGGGGCAGCGAGCGATGCGCACTGGGGTGTACCCAAGGACGAGGACACCGATGGGTCGATCTTGATCAACAACGACGGGGGCAGCACCGGCACCCCGATGCTGGTGAACACCGATCCACTGGCGGGCATCCCGCTCACGCAAGCGGACGGTCTGCTCGCAGGAACGCCGCCGGGCATCCTTTCCGTGGGCCTGGCACCGACCATCTTCAATGACGTCAACGGCAGCAGCTATACCTCGGACAACTTCGCCTGGAGCAGCAACATCGGCAACATCGAAGGACCCACGGCCTCCAACAAGATCCTGCTCGGCCAGTTCACGACCGACGGGACCTTCACCTTCTGCCTCAACCTCTGGGTGCGGATCCCGGACAGCCTGGTATGCAATGACCCGAACTGCCACGAGATCCTGGAGTACTACGCCACCATCATCCCCTCCGACACGATCGGCGGCGGATACAACGCGGACAACAAGTTCAGCTTCCCCTGGTTGTGCTTCGATTCAAGCAGCCAGCAGGTGGACTGCCTCGGTGTGCCGGGCGGAAGCGCCCTGCCGGGAACTCCCTGTGATGACGGCAACGCGGACACCTCGAATGATGTGTTCGATGCCAATTGCGCGTGCGTGGGCGAGGACTGCGAAGGTGTCCTTGGTGGCAATGCCCTGCCCGGCCAGCCGTGCGATGATGGTGACCCGAACTCGGTGAACGACACCTGGCAACCCGGCTGTGTGTGCAGCGGGGTCGTCGGCGTCGAGGAGCTTGCCACGGGCGACGTCCTTGTGACCGTGCACCCGAACCCCGTGGTCGACCGCTTCACCGTGGGGATCCACGGCGCTGTCGGAGAGCGCGCATCGTTCGAACTGCGCACGGCGCTCGGCCAGCTGGTGGAGTCGCGCGATCTGGGTGCGCTCGGTGAGCGCTGGAGCGGAAAGATCGACCTGGGGAACGCCGCGAGCGGCATCTACTTCCTGGAGGTGGTGCATGGCGGTGCACGCGAGGTGAAGCGCGTGGTGAAGCGTTGACCATGCGCTGCAGGTTGGCCATCCTCGTCTGCGGTCCGCTGATCGCGATGTCGACGGTGCGGTGCCAGGACCCTATCGAGGCGGTCCTTGTTGAACGCTTCGCCGTCAGGCCCGACGCGACGCGTGGTGAGGACCTGGTGACCTACCGGCTGTTCATTGACCTTGCCGAAGGTCACCGGCTCAACATGGTGTTCGGCGAAGAGCTCAATGAGCTGATGATCCGCACCACGACGCATTTCGTGAACTCCACGAACAGCGTGAAGTACGGCGACCGGATCCACCATCGCGACATCCTTCAAGGGGACGATGCATACGATTCCTGGTTGACCATCGGCGCGGCAAGTGACCGGCACTGGGGTATTCCGCGCGAACTGGATGTGGCCGATGGAAGCGACGATGGCCTCGTCGAGATGGACAGTGTACCCCAGGTGGTGAACATGTTGATGGAGCCGGGCTACCTGGGAACGATCCCCGGTTGCTGCGTGCATACCATGAACGGTGCCTGGGCCATCCTTGGAGGCACCAGCGGGCTCTCCGACGAAGGAGTGGTCCTCATCGGACAGTTCACCACGAGCGGGACGCTGGAGTACACATTGAACGTCCAGGTGAAGCGACCGGACGGCAGCCTGGTGCGCTGCGTGGCCACGGTAGCGAGCGAACCGGGCGACCTGGTGCTGCCGATCCTCAAGGGATCCGCGGGGGCGGCCCGCCCCTGAACCCTTGCTCTTGGGCACGACCCATGCCTTGTGGGTGGTGGGTGAAGTGTGCCTGATGCGATCCGCGCTGTGTTAACCCCATGTGACCGGAGGAAGATCACAGTTCACACGAAAAGCCACGATCCATAAGCAAAGGATAGCGTGGCAGTAACGCCGCATGGGGTCGGGTGCGGACAGTTTTGTCCCATCTGAAACCGAACCCCCAACCCCCCAAAAACCCTAACTCTTTCCAGACCATGAAGAACCTGAATCGAACGCTGATGGTGGCCGGCCTGGCCGCCGCAGGTCATGCGGCCTCCGCGCAAGCGGTGGGCAGCGCGTGTGGCTGTCCGGACGTGGCCGCCCGCACGCCAGTGAACGTGTCCACTTTGGTGGACGCCAACGACAACCTGATCAATGCGGCGACCACGCTGACCTGCAACAACCTGTACATCTTGGACACGCGCCTGTACGTGAACGCCGGCCAGGACCTGTACATCGAGCCAGGCACGGTGATCAAGGCGCAGAGCAATGTCGGAGCCGCACACGCCATCATCGTGGCACGCGACGGCCAGATCTGGGCGAACGGAAGCGAGGCCTGCCCGATCATCATGACCTCCGTGAACGACCCGCTCGACGGTTCCTACTCCGTGCTGAACCGAGGACAGTGGGGCAGCCTGGTGGTGCTGGGCCGCGCTTACACCAACAAGCAGAACACGGACAATGACCCGACGGAGACGGCCGTGAACGGCGTGGGCTCGATCGAGGGCCTGGCCGTGGGTGACCCGCGCCACGAGTTCGGCAACCCGGTGGGCACGGAGATCAACGATGACAACAGCGGAGTCATCCGCTACGTGAGCCTGCGCCACGGCGGCGAGATCATCGGCGCGAACAACGAGATCAACGGCCTGACCCTGGGCGGCGTGGGCACCGGCACCACGATCGACCACGTGGAAGTGGTGGCCAACAAGGACGACGGCTTCGAGTTCTTCGGCGGCACGGTGAACGCCAAGAACCTGGTGGCCTTCCACTGCGACGACGACTACATCGACTGGGACAACGGCTGGAACGGCAAGCTTCAGTTCGTGTACGGCATTCAGGGTCCGGACAACAGCGGCGGTGCGAACAACCAGGGCGACAACGGCTTCGAGTGCGATGGCGACGACGCCGCCACGAACACCGGGATCAAGTCCAACCCCATCGTCTACAACGCCACCATCATCGCGCGCAACCTGAACGACGAGGCGATCGAGGCCAAGGAGCGGACGCTGGGCAGCATCACCAACAGCATCTTCGCCCGCTTCGCACGTGGCTTGAACATGACCACCGAAGTGGGTGCCGCTTGGAACGCGAACACGTTCAACGTGAAGAACTGCACCTTCCAGGAGGTGGGCACACCGCTTCGCATCAACAATGTGGTGCCTGCCGCTGGAAGTCCCGAGCAGACCAAGTTCGCTGCTGACGGCAACCTGAGCGTGGGCGCCAACGCCCTGATCGACGCCACCTACACGATGGGCGCGAACAACAGCCTGACGGACCGTGTGAACCCGGTGCCTCCCGCTGGTGCGGTGGCCGCGCAGACCACCTTGACCCCTCCGGTGGACGGCTTCTTCACCGGTGCGAAGTACCGTGGCGCCTTCCAGCCCGGCGCAACCCCTTGGACCGAGGGCTGGACGCTCGCCGCCCAGATCGGCCTCGACGTGGCCGCCTCCGCCGGCTGCACCGGTGACCTGAACCGCGACGGCATCGTGAACGCCACCGACTTCGGCCTGTTCGTGAACGCCTTCAACAACACCTGCTACTAAGCGACCCCCTGAACGGTCCCCGGGGAGGCGGGTCCGCCCCGATCCCCTCCCCGGGTGCACCGTCCCTTCTTAACCATTCCAACCATGAACCAGACATTCAAACAACTCCTGCTGGGGACCGCCCTTTGTTGCGGCACCTTGGTGGCCCAGGCCCAGGGCCTGGAAGGCATCATCGTGGAGGAGTACCACACGGTGACGCAGGCCGATGCCGACTTCCTCAACAACGACCTCGGCAACAGCAGCTTCACGATCGCCCCGGGATCCAAGGTGTACCGGGTGTATGTGGACATGCTGCCCGGCTACAAGCTGAACCAGGTGTTCGGCGCGCCGGAGACCTTTCCCGGGAGCGGCGTGAGCCTCAACCCGCTGGATTTCTCCACGACGACGACCTTCTGGAACGACGACAACTTCGGATCGGAGCTCCCGGCCCAGACGCGTCGCATCGATGAGGGTACGGCCTTCGACAGCTACATCACCGTGAACACCACCGGTACCGCCGGCGGCACGGCGGGTTGCGGTGTGGCCACCCAGCAGTTCGGTGTGCTGCGCACGGCCGACACGGACGGTGACCTCACCACCTGCGGTGTGTACCCGGGCTTCACGGGCAACGACGGCAGCATTCCGGGCACGGGCCCCGCGCTGACCTACAACATCAGCGGTCTGATCGACTTCGCGGCCCTGACCGGATCGGCCAGCAGCCTGCAGGTGATCAACGATGCCTGGACCACGCTGCCTGCCAGCCAGGGTGTGGACCCCAGCGGCACCAACCGCGTGCTCATCGGCCAGTTCACCACGGACGGCACCTTCAGCTTCCACATCAACGTGCAGCTGAGCGACCCCAACAGCAACCTGGAGACCTACGTGTGGAACCAGGCCGGCGCCGGCGAAGTGGTGAGCCCCCTCCTCACCTACCCGCAGGCCCTTCCTCCGGATTGCAACGGTGTTCCGGGTGGTCCGGCCGTGCCGGGAACCGCCTGCGATGACGGTCTCGCCACCACGGGTAACGATACCTGGGACGCGAACTGCGTGTGCGTGGGTCAGCTGATCGACTGCGAAGGCACCCCGGGCGGCAGCGCTCTTCCGGGCACCGCCTGCGATGACGGCCTGGCCACCACCGGTAACGATACCTACGATGCCAACTGCACCTGCGTCGGTCAGCTGATCGATTGCGAAGGCACCCCGGGCGGCAGCGCCCTGCCGGGTACCGCCTGCGATGATGGCCTCGCCACCACCGGCAACGACACCTGGGATGCGAACTGCACCTGCGTGGGCCTGCTGATCGACTGCGAAGGCACCCCGGGCGGCAGCGCCCTCCCCGGCACCGCCTGTGATGACGGTCTCGCCACCACCGGCAACGACACTTGGGATGCGAACTGCACCTGCGTGGGCCTGCTGATCGACTGCGAAGGCACCCCGGGCGGCAGCGCCCTCCCCGGCACCGCCTGCGACGATGGCAACCCCAACAGCAGCAACGACACCTGGGATGCCAATTGCACCTGCAGCGGCACCCTGGCCAACGACTGCCTCGGCGTGCCGGGTGGTCCTGCCCAGCCGGGTACGCCCTGCGATGACGGCCTCGCCACCACCGGCAACGACCTGTGGGATGCGAACTGCGTGTGCGTGGGTCAGCTGATCGACTGCGAAGGCACCCCGGGTGGCAGCGCCCTGCCGGGCACCGCCTGCGATGATGGCCTCGCCACCACCGGCAACGACACCTGGGATGCCAACTGCACCTGCGTGGGCCAGCTGATCGACTGCCTCGGTGTGCCGGGTGGTTCCGCTCTTCCGGGCACCGCCTGCGACGATGGCAACCCCAACAGCAGCAACGACACCTACGATGCCAATTGCAACTGCGTGGGCCAACTGGCCAACGACTGCCTGGGCGCACCGGGCGGCCCTGCTCAACCGGGTACGCCCTGCGATGACGGCCTCGCCACCACCGGCAACGACCTGTGGGATGCCAATTGCGTGTGCGTGGGTCAGCTGATCGACTGCGAAGGCACCCCGGGCGGCAGCGCCCTGCCGGGTACCGCCTGCGACGACGGCAACCCCAACAGCAGCAACGACACCTGGGATGCCAACTGCACCTGTGTGGGCCAACTGGCCAACGACTGCCTGGGTGTGCCGGGCGGATCCGCCCTGCCGGGTACCCCCTGCGACGACGGCCAGGCCCAGACCGGCAACGACACCTGGGATGCCAACTGCAACTGCATCGGTGAGGTGATCGACTGCCTCGGCGTGCCGGGTGGTTCCGCTCTGCCGGGCAGCGCGTGCGACGACGGCAACGCGGCCACGATCAACGATGTGTACGACGCGAACTGCACCTGCGCCGGCACCCCGCTCGGCAACTGCACCGAGATCCTCACGCTGGACATCACCCTGGACAACAACGGGGCTGAGACCACCTGGGAGGTGCGCGACGAGACCGGTACCACGGTGATCCTGTCCGGTGGTCCCTACCAGAACGGTCAGGCCGGCAGCATCGTCACCGAGACCCTCTGCCTCAACCAGATCTGCTACCGCCTGATCGTGAACGACGCCGGTGGTGATGGCATCAACGGTGGTGGCTACGTCCTCACCGATGCCAACGGCCGCCGCATCGTGGACGCCAACGGTTCCTTCACCAGCACCAGCAGCGTGATCAACGAGTTCTGCCTGCCGCTTAGCGTGGCGCGCCTGATCAACGCCAGCTGCGACCGCACGAACCTGACCTACAGCACCAGCACCCAGATCTACGCCAGCTTCTACCCGGGTGCCAGCGGCTACCAGTTCTGGATCTTCGACCCCCACGGCTCCTACAGCCGTCGTGTGTTCAAGACCACGCAGAACCTGGTGCCCGCCAACCTGGTGACCCTCCCGGTGCCCGCCGACCTCGACCTGAACGTGCGTGTGCGCGCCCTGGTGGGTGGCAACTACACCGCGTTCGGTCCGGCCTGCCGCTTCCGTCTCAACACCCCGGGTGGTGCCGGTCGTGAGGCCGTCCTCTTCGACGAGGCCAGCAACGTGACCATGAGCCTCTACCCGAACCCGAACCGGGGTGAGGTGGTGAACGTGGCCTTCGACGGCATCGCTGCCGCCGAGCGGATGGACATCGACGTGATGGACATCTTCGGCAAGCGCGTGATGGCCGAGCAGATCGCCGCTCCGGGTGGTGCCTTCGTGCACACGATGGACATGGCCTACCTCGCCCCTGGCGTGTACATGGTGAACGTCCGCGTGGGCGAGCGCCTCTACACCCAGCGCCTGGTCCGCCAGTAAGCTGAACGACCTTCAAGGCGAAGGGCCGCTCCTCACGGGGCGGCCCTTCGTGCGTTCAGCGCGTTGAACGGCGGTGACGTGGCCACCACCGCCATCCGAGCCACAACGCCAGGCAGGCGCCGACGCCCATCACAAGCCAGATCCAGGGAAAGCTCCGTTCGAACTGCACGGGTCGCACATCTCCGACCAGGACCAGGCCTGCCCAGTAATATGGTAGAAGGAGCTCATCCTTCGCTGCATCGAGGTGCTCCAGCTTCGCCAACCGAAGCGCCTCATGCTTCGGCAGGCCGTCGGCGAGGTGTTCGTAGAAGCGTGTGACGATCTCCGAGGACACCTTCTCATCGATGCTCCACAGCGCCATCACCAGGCTTGGGCAGCCGGCATAGGCGAAGCTGTGGCCGATGGAGCGCACCCCCTCACCCACGTCCTCCCGACCGCTGCCGGTCTCACACGCCGTGAGCACGGCGAGCTGGGCACGGAGGTCCAGCTCGTAGATCTCATAGGCATGCAAATAGCCGTCGTCATCCGTACCTCCTTCCGCACCGCCTTTGCTCAGCACGAGCCGCGCGTACATCGGATCGGATGGATGCAGTTCGGCATGCGTACCCAGATGAATGACGCCGTGGTCCGCGGCACGATCGCGCAGCGCCTGTTCACTGGCCGCACTGCCCAGCAGGAGCGTGGCGGACCAGGACCGGCCCAACCCCGCCGCGGTGCTCAATGCGAAGGGCTGCCGGACATACGACAGGAAGCGCCTGTCGATGCGCGTGCTGTCCGCGATGCGCTCCACGTAGTTGCGTTTGACCTCGTCGGTGAATCCGGGCGCGAGCGCAAGGGTCCTGCCTGTGCGCTCCCGCGCGAGGTCGGCGAACTGAACGGCGGTGGTGGCGGAGAGCAGGTAGGCGATGGCGTACCGACGCAGCAGCACGTGTTCGCTCATCCGTGACGGGACACAAGGTGCGTCCACCAGCGCCTCGAAACTGACCTGGTGAAGCGGACCATCGGGGATGATCAGCAGTTCGCCGCCGGTGAGGGCATCGGCCACCGGGGCGATGAGCCTTTGATGGAGCCGATGCGCCGAGGCGATGCCGCGGACCGCATCCCTGCTCCCGATGGACTCATTGAACGCACGCACATCGGCCGCAAGGCCCTTTCCATCGGTGCGGACCAGGATGGCGGTGTCGCTCCGGATGACCAGGATGTACAGATGCTCCTCATGCGCGGTGTACGCAAGCAAGGGTCGTTGCGGGGTCACAAGCTTCTCCCGCACCTGCTTCAGGGTCACCGTGGGTTCGCCGTGGCGGAGCGCAAAGTACCGGGGATGCTGTTCGGCGATCATCCTCAGCAGGTCCCGCAGCTCGGCCTCCCGCCGGTCCAGACCCAGGGCTGACGAAGGGTGATCGGCATCGATGGCGAGGGCCTGGATGAGCTCCTGCTCGCGGGCGACCAGGGAATCCGGCAGGCCGGCATAGCGCAGTCCGGCGAACGTGTTCAACCGGGCTTTGAGCAGCACCGAGCGGTCCGCCTCCGCCAGATGCAGGAAGCGCTCGAGGCGGTCCGACGAAGGAGCTTCCGCGTACGCGTCATGGGCGACCTCCTGGGCGAGCTCGAAGAGGCGCTTCTGGGCGGCCATGAGGTGCAGTCGGGATGCGGCATCCTGCACGGCCGAGCGGTTCCGGGCCAGGGCGGTGATGGCCAGGTCCAGATCGGCGTCCCACGCGTCCCCATGCGCATGGCCGGCGGGCGCCAGGGCACGTGAGGCCCGCACCTTCCAGTAGACCGCATCGGGCAGCAGCCGGGGTGCGGGGAAGGCCTGGGGCAAGGGGAAGGCCTGAGGCAAGGGGTCGGAGCGGGCCGCGCGCACCCGGGCGTTCAGGATGCGCAGGGCCTCCTCCGCATGCCCGAGCGCACCCCGGGGATCGCCGGCCTCGAAGGCGACCTCGGCAAGCTGGATCTCCACCTCGGCCACCTGATGATGCGCACTGCCGTGGATGCCTTCGAGGATGGTCCGGGCGCGCTGCAGCTCTGTCCGCGCTTCCTCCCACCGGCCCTGGCGCGCACGCATGGAGGCACGTTCACGCACGCAACGGGCCAGCTCCGGGTCGATCGCCGGGTCCCGGCTCTTCTGACAGGCGGCGATGCTTCGTGTGAAGAGGGAGTCCGCCGCCATGTAGCGCCCCTGACGCACCAGGATGGAGCCCAACTTGATGGCCGCCCGGATGTACTCCTCGCTGGACCTGCCGAACCGCTCCTCGGCGGAACGCACGTACTCCAGCTGCAGGGGAAATGCGTTGCCCGCATCGCCCGCGCCTAGCTCCAGGTCGGCGAACCGTTCCTTGACGGCGATGAGCTGGGGGTCGTCCTGCGCGAGGACACTGCTGCGATCGCGCCAGCAGAGGTCCAGCAGTTCCCGCGCACGCCCGTGATCGCCAAGCTCGAAATACACGGTGGACAGGTTGAGGTAGGTGCGCGACCGGCTGACGATGGCCTCATCGCGGGTGAACGCATCGGAGGTGGTGCGCACCAAGCGATCGCTTTGCCGCAGGGCATCCTGATAGTAGGCCAAGGCCCGTGGAAGGTCGCCGGCGCTCTGCCAGAGGACGCCCAGGTTCCCATAGGTGCTCCCTCTGCGTGCGATGCTGGCCTCATCGGTGCGGTCGTCCAGCACCTCAAGGGCCCTTGCATACTGGCCCTCGGCCTCGCGGATGCGCCCCAGGTGCCAGCAGGCGACGCCGACCGCCGTGTACGCTTCCGCCCACTGGATCGCCGGCACGGAGTCCGCGCGCCCATACTGCTTGAGGGCTTCCCGGGCCCAGTGGGCCGAACGCTCGTGGTCGCCCAGGATGCTGTGGTCGAAGGCCAGGTATTGACGGGCGCGGCCTTTCTGGCCGAACGGGATCGAGGGGTCGGCGTCGGCGACCAGCACGGCGAGCGAGTCGACACGGGCGCATTCACGGGCCTGACCGGCCTCGTAGTACACCCAGCTGAGGTCGAAGAGCGCCTCCAGTTCGTTCCTCGCCGCTCCGCGCTCGCGCACGCGACCGAGGATCCGCTCGCCTGCTGCGATCCCGGCCTCCGGTCCGTTCACCTTGCGCTGCGCACGGGCGAACTTGTAGAGGTAGCGATGCAGGGAGTCCGCGTAGGGTGTGCCCGGCACCTCGCGCAGCTGGGCCTCCACTTCACGGATCACACCGGCGTGGTCCCCGGCCTCGTACAGGGCGCTGATGCGCGCATGGCGCGCGGCCACGGCCGCGAGGTCCTGCGCCGGCAGTGCAAAAGGCAGCGCTCCTGCGAGGAGGAACAGCCACCGGGTCATCGTGCCTTCAGCTGTTGCTTGATCGCACGGGCCTGATCGCCCCGCAAGGGATCCTCCTCCACCGGAAGGGCGGCGGCCTTGTCGGTCTCACCTGTGCGCAGGTAGGCCAGAAAGAGATACCACCGGGCCTTGTGGAGGAAGGGCGACGCAGGTGCGGCGGCCAGCGGTTCCAGGAGGGGGATGGCACCGGGCAGGTCACCTTCGGCCATCAAGGCGGCGGCGACGTAGTACTGAAGGGTATCGCTCCCGGGCCGCTCCTTCAGGAGGGAGGCCCAGCGCGAGCGGGCATCCGCATAGCGACCCTCCTTGAAGGACACCATGGCATCCGCGAAGACCGGATCATCGGTGACGCTCATGGCCACCGGCAGGCCGGGATCCACCACGAAGTGCTCGGCGAAGAGCCGCTCGGGGTCCGAGGGCCGCAACATCCACCAAACGGCCACGCCAAGCAGCAAGGCGAAGCCCGCAGCGTACTTGAGCAGCCCGCCCCATGCGGGTCCTCCGCCTTTGCGCAGCTCCACCTCCCCGATCGCCTGCAACGTGCGCTGCAGCCCGCCCAGTTCAACGGCCAGGATGTGCTCGCGCTCCAGGTCCAGCTCGGCGCGCAGCGCCGGGTCCGAGGCCAGCCGCTGCTCGAATCCAGCGCGCTCCGCCGCGCTCATGCGGTCCAGCACGTAGGCCTCGATGGCCTCGAAGGTGGTCCGGTCCAGGGCTCCGTTGCTCATCCCTGCTCGTGATCTTCGCCTCCGATGGCGTTCCGGTGCGCACGCAGTTTCATCATGCAGCGGTACTTGATGGTGCGGATGCTCTCCTCCTCCACGCCCAGTTCATGTGCGATGGTGGACAGGTCCTTCCGTTGGAAGTAGAACCGGTCCAGGACGGTGCGGCACTTGTCATCCAACCGTTCATAGATGGCCCGGAGCCGGGTCAACCGGTCCTCCACGCCGTCGTCCGGCTCGAAGGCCGCTGCGTGCATGCGTTGATCGTGCACGACGTTCATGTGGCGGTGGGCGGCGGACCGGACGGTGTCCAGCCATTTGTTGCGGGCGATGCTGAAGAGGAGGGCGCCGGGGTCGGTGCCGGTGGACAGGGTGCCATCGCGGGCACGGAGCCAGAGCACGGTGATGGCCTCCTGGAACACGTCCCGTGCATCATCTCCCGTGCCTGAATTGGCCAGCACGAACCGCCGTACCGTACCGAAGTGCGCGGTATAGAGCGCACGGATGCTGGCGGGGTCGTTCCGCAGGAGGCCGATGAGCCGATCGTCGGCCAAAGGGCGGGAGTGCGCTGGCGTAGGCACGGGCTGGCCACGCGATGATACGGCGAAAGGCCGAGCGGGTCCATGGGTGGCGTTGGAACTGGCATCCGGATCATCATCGGGGAAGGTCGCGCAATGTGAACAGTGGGTTATTCTTTCCGCCCGATCGTTCACATCCGCGGACCCATCCCGATGAAGGGGCATGGAACGCACACTCCCCACCCCCTCGGCCAGGCCAACGGCCGTTAGCCGCCGGGTCGTGATCGCCGTGATCGACCTTCCGGACGGAGAGCCCGAGGGACCGATGGTCCGCAACGGCCACATGATCACCCTGGACGGTGCGATGCCGGTGGAGGACCTCATCACCGGTCTGCTGAACCGACCGCCATGCGTGCCGATGCACCCAGGCGTGGAGCGTGTGCAGGTGCAGGTGATGCGGCACGAGGCTCGACAGGAGGTGCGCTTGAGCCCGCGTGAGCACCAGGTGCTGCAGGCGCTGGTGGCGGGGCTGAGCTACAAAATGATCGCGGACCGGCTGGGGATCGGTTTCCAGACGGTAAGCACTCATCTGCGCCACATCTACACGAAATTGGGCGTACGCACCAACACCGAGGCCGTGGCGATGGCGCTGCGGTACGGACTGCTGGCGGCGCGCGCCTGAACCCACGAACCAGAACCAAAAAGCACATGAACCATCGTACCCTCCTCCTAACCGCCCTGGCCTCCCTCGTGGGGGTCTCGGGCTCCGCGCAATTCGTACGAATTGTCGTACAAGGCACCGGTGCCCCCCAGGTCTTCTCTGACCTTGCCGCTGCGGTGGCGGCCGCCCAACCGGACGACCACCTCTACCTGAGCGGTGGCACGTTCACGGTGTCCGGCAACATCGTGGTGGACAAACCGCTGCACTTCGTAGGCGCCGGCATCCACCCGGACAGCAGCAGCGTCACCACCATCACGACCATCAACACCTCCGGGGCCACCCAGGTGCACACCGCCGGCTCGGGCAGCAGCTTCACCGGCATCCGCTTCAGCAACACGATGCAGTATGGCGACGGGACGGCGAACTTCTCTCCCACCGGCATCGTCTTCCAGCGCTGCGAATTCAACTCGTACGCCCACCTCGGCGCTGGATCGGAGACGGTGATCGACGAGTGCATCTTTCGCTTCCGCTTTTACGGCTACGATGGCACCGCCCTCGTAACGCGCTCGATCTTCACGTATTGGGGGAACGCCACGCATGCGCCGATCAGCGCGTTCGGCACCGGAGGCCTTACCATGGACCATTGCACGGTCATCGGTGGACGGATCACCAACAGCGCGAACTCGACCGTCAGCAACTGCATTTTCACCCGGAACAGCAGTGCGCCGTTCTGGCAGAGCAGCGGATCGACCATTACGAACAATCTGTGCGTCTTCACCAGCCTGACGAGCAACATGACCCCGGGCGCCACGAACGGCAATGTGCTTGGCCTGAACGCGGCCGATAGCCTCTTCGTCAATGAGATCAGCGGCAACTACGAGTTCAGCGACGATCTGCACCTGGTGGCCGTGAGCCCGGGGGTCGGAATGGCCACGGACGGTACGGATGTCGGCGTGTACGGTACGACCACACCCTACAAGCCTGGCGCGGTACCCTTCAACCCGCACCTGCGCAGCGCTGTGGTGGATCCGACGACGAACATGAACGGCGAGCTACCGGTGAACATCCGCGTGGCCGCACAGACCCATTGAACCATGAAGCGGCTCCTTCTTCTTCCTGCGCTGCTCTCCACCGTATTCGCTGGAGCGCAGACCATCAACGAGCTCCGCTACTGGGTGAACGACGACCCGGCCACCCTGGCCACCGCGGCCGTGGGGCCCGATGCCGACCTGAACCTGAGCGCCAGCTGGATGCTCCCCAATCTGCCCAAGGACTTCAACACGGTGACCTACCAGTTCAAGGACAGCGATGGTCGATGGAGCGTCCCGCACACACTGCCCGTCCTGCGCAACACCGGCCTGGCGGACGGATACGCGTACTGGATCGACGACGCCATCGCCAACGCCACGACAGGTTCGCTGGGTCCGGGGCAGGTGGTGGACCTGATCGCCGATCTCCCCATCGGGCTTCCGAGCGGGAACCACCTGTTCACCATCCAGTTCAGCTCCGCACAGGGCAGCTGGAGCGTACCCTTGACCACCGAGTTCTCCGTGGTCCTCGAGGTTCCGGAGCTTCCGGGCGTCACCGACCTCCTGCTCTTCCCCAACCCGATCACCCAGCAGCTCAGCCTCCGCCTTTCGACAGAGGAAGCACGGACCCTGGACCTGCAGGTGGTCGACCTACGGGGTGCGGTAGTGGCGGACCTGAGCACCTGGAGCGTGAGCAGCACGGCCACGCGGAACTGGGACCTGTCCACCCTTGCCCCAGGGAACTATCTCCTGCGCTTCACCGGCGATGACGGGGTGGCTGCGATCCCCTTTGTCAAGGAGTGACCGCGCACCGGAAGCTCACAGACTCCCTTTCACATCAAACAACAACTACAACCGTTCACCATCATGGAACATCGGAACACGCTCCTTCTTCTGACCGGCCTCCTCGCCGGGTCCGTCCATGCCCAATTGCAACGCGTCGTTGTGCAGGGTACGGGCGCACCCCAGGTCTTCAGCGACATCAACAGCGCGCTCGCCTCGGCCCAAGCCAACGACCGGCTCTACTTCAGTGGTGGCGCATTCATCTCTTCGACGGCGCTGACGATCGACATACCCCTGCACTTCATCGGCGCCGGGATCCATCCGGACAGCACCGACGTGACCAGCACCACGGAGATCGCCACCACGACAGGGAACATCATCCTGACCACAGGCGCCAGTGGGAGCACCTTCACCGGTATCGTGCTGAACGCCTCAACGGGGATCCAGTACGGCACAAGCGGCACCGACGATAACCCTACCGGCATCCTCTTCCAGCGCTGCCGTCTGATGTGCGCATTCAACTTCACGCAGGACCAGTTCTCGACCTCCAGCACCACCTTCGACGAGTGCCTCATTCACAACAACTTCAATGGAGGCATTGGAGGTCCGGCCAACACCACGACGGCGACGTTCACCCGGTGCATCTTCGGGAACGCTGCTGGTACGGGAACGATCGGACAAGTGGGCAACCTGTTCATCAGTCATTGTGTGTTCCTTAACGAAGAGATCTGCCGCAACTCGGAGGGCGCCGTGATCGAGAACAGCATCTGCACCATGTCGAGTGCGCCGGTCTACCAAAGCAACAATGTCACCTTCACCAGTTGCCTCTTCAGCGGTGGCTCCTACACGGGCAATTCGACCGGGGAGGTGGTCATCAATTGCCAGTTGAACGTGTCGCCTTCGAGTCTTTTCGTGAATGAGACGGACAATGCCTTTCAGTTCACGGATGATCTGCACCTGGCGCCCGGGAGCGGTGGCATCGGGATGGCCACGGACGGCACCGACATCGGCATCTACGGCAGCTCCTCACCCTACAAGCCCGGTGGTGTGCCATACAATCCGCACTTCCGCAGCGCGAGCATCGCTCCGGCCACGGATCCGAACGGCGATCTACCCGTCAACATCCGCGTAGCGGCTCAACCCAACTAGGACATGCGCTCCATTGTGCTCCTGCCTGCCCTGGCGGTCATGTGCTATGTTCAGGCGCAACAGATCGATGGCTACCGCTACTGGTACGATGACGATGTGGCCGCTGCCGTGACGACGGCGGTGAGCAACACCCCTGAGCTTGTGCTCGTGGATGGCTGGCCAACGTCGGGCCTGGGTCCAGGACATCACCGGGTCAGTGTGCAGATACGCGACACGGATGGGAACTGGTCGGTGCCTCAGACCCACCTCTTCACCCGTAGCGGATCGCCGATCACGGGCTACCGGTACTGGACGAATGATGATGTGTCGACCAGCATGACGGGCAGCATCGTCCCGAACACGGTGGTTCACTTGAACACCTTGGTGGATCCGGGAACGTTGCCGAACGACTTCAACACCGTGACGATCCAGTTCCGCGATGCTGATGGCGAGTGGACCGTTCCGCACACGACCTGGTCCGTCAAAGGGACCGGTGCGGTGGACGGCTATCAATACTGGATCGACGACGACATCGCCAACGCCACGACCAGTTCCATCGGACCTGCGGCCGTGGTCGATCTCATCGCCGGGCTTCCCATCATGACCACGACCGGGACCCACACCTTCACGATCCGCTTCAGCGGCGCGAACGGAACGTGGTCGGTCCCCTTGACCACGGAATTCTCCTTCATCACGGACGTCGAAGAACTGCCGGGGATCACCGATCTCCTGCTCTTCCCGAACCCGGTGACCGATCAGCTCGGGCTGCGGCTGACGACCAACGAGGCCCGCACCCTGAGCCTGCAGGTGCTCGACCTCTCTGGATCCGTCGTGGCCGACCTGAGCACCTGGAGCGTGAGCGCCACGGCACACCGCAGCTGGGACATCAGCACGCTGGCAAGCGGGAGCTACATGCTCCGGATCACCGGCGAGCACGGAGCATGGACCACCCGGTTCGTGAAGCCATAAGGCGAAGAGCCGACCGGCGGAACCGCCGGGAAATCATGGGAAGGGCCGCTCCGCACGGGGCGGCCCTTCGCGCGTTGAACCGATCGGCACGCCGCGTGTACGGAGCGGGTGCACGGTGCCTTCCTTTGCACCGCTCCACACTCATGCGCACCCTCCTTCTCTCCCTGCTCACCGTGTCCACCCTGCTCCGGGCCGCGGAGGGCGAACGCCCCGTCACCAGTCGCATCAGCGCCGCCAAGGTGTTCCTGAGCGGCGCACAGGTGAGCCGGTCCGCATCGGTCACCGTGCCGGTCGGTCGCACCACGCTGGTGTTCAGCGGTCTCAGCCAGGAGCTGGATCCCATGAGCATCCAGGTGACCGGAAAGGGCGGCTACACGATCCTCAGCGTCAACCATCGGATCAACTACCTGACGGAAAGCCCGAAAAAGAAGGAGATCGAGGAGCTCAAGGAGCGGATCACGAAGCTCGAGCACGACTGGGCCGTCGAGAACGGGCTGCAGCAGGTGTGGGTGAACGAGGAGCAGCTGTTGCTGAAGAACAGCGCGGTGGGCGGGCAGCAGAACGGGCTGACCGCCGCGCAACTGCAGGCGGTGAACGACTACGTACGCGAGCGGATGAAGGCCATGAAGGCCGGCTGGCTGGCGCAGGAGGAGAAGAAGAAGGCCATCCACGAGGAGGCCGAGAAACTGCGGCAGCAGTTGGGCACCCTGCAGGCCCAGGCGCCGCGCCCCACCAGCGAGGTGGTGGTGGAGCTCGACAGCCCTGCGGAAGTGGCCGCCAGCTTCACCCTGGGCTACTTCGTGCGCAGCGCAGGTTGGACGCCGGCGTACGATCTGCGGGCCAGGGCGGTGGGGCAGCCGATCGAACTGCTGATGAAGGCCCAGGTGGTGAACAACACCGGCGAGGACTGGACGAAGGTGGACCTGGGCCTGAGCAGCGGCAACCCCACGCAGGGCGGGGTGATGCCCGAGCTGCAGGCCTGGGTGCTGGACCAGCCGGTGATTTTGGAGACGATCGCCATCCGCGGCGCACGGACCAGGAGCGAGGCCTACCGCGAAGCCCCACCGGCCGCCATGGGCGATGTGACGATGCAGCGGGAGGACATGGACGCGATCGCGACGGTCAACAACACCGTGGTGTACCGCACCACCACCGTGGAGTTCACCATCGACGCACCGTTCAGCGTGCCCAGCGACGGGCAGGCGCACACCGTCGGCGTGCGCACGCACAGCATCCCGGCCACCTACCAGCACTATTGCACGCCGAAGCTGGACCCCGACGCCTTCCTCTATGCCCGCACCACCGGATGGGAGGACCTGAACCTGCTGCCGGGCCAGGCGAACGTGTTCTTCGAGGGCACCTTCGTGGGCCAGAGCCATCTGGACCTGAGCCGGCCGCAGGACACCTTGGCCATCAGCCTGGGCCGCGACAAGGGCGTCGTGGTGGAACGGGTGCGCCGCAAGGGCACCGATGACAAAGCGGTGATCGGTGGCCGTCGCACGGTGACGCGGGGGTGGGATATCACGGTACGCAACACCAAATCCACTGCTGTGGACCTTGAACTTCGCGACCAGTATCCGCTGAGCCCGCGGAGCGAAGTGGAGGTGAAGCTCGAGGACGCCGGTGGTGCCTCGGTGAACGAACAGACCGGCCGGCTCAGCTGGCGCCTCAGCCTGGAGCCCAAGGCCACGCGCAAATTGAGCTTCGTGTACACGGTGAAGCACCCCAAGGACCAGCCCGTGGTGCTGGAGTAGTTTCGCGTGCATCTGAAGCCTGCGGACCGCACATGCGCCACGCACATCTCCCCGCCGCCCTCCTCCTGCTGGCCCTGGTGCCGCTGCACACCTGCGCACAGCGTGTGAACGCCACCTTCATCGGCAACTGCGCCTTCCGGATCGGGCTCGAGGACTGGACGCTCTTCACCGACTTCCCGTACCAGCCCGGCTACTCGGGCTATGACACGTACGAGATGCCCGCCGACATCGCCGGCGTCCGGGGCACGGCCCTGATCACGCACGGGCACCTCGACCACTTCGACAGCAGCCGCTTCGCCACGACACGCCTGGACCTGATCGCGCCCTTCCTTTCCGAAGGCGAGCAGGCCGAAGCCCTGTCCGCACTCGAAGCCCGGGGCATCTACGTCTACCCGCAAGCCACAGCACATGCGGAGATGCCCCATGCGTCGTACATCGTCAGCATCCGGGGTCGCCGTCTCTACATCGCAGGCGATACCGAGGACCCCGCGCACCTGCTGGCCTCCCGCGACCTGGCGGTGGCCTTCGTCACGCCCTGGCTGCTGCGCACCGTGCACGCTCAAGGCAAACGCATCGATGCGCGGGCCGTGGTGGTGATGCACCACGAGGCCGACATGGTGGACAGCCTGGAGCTGCCCACCCCGTGCGATGGGTGCCGCTTCATCATCCCACGTCAGGGCGAGGTGATCGAGCTGTTCCGCTGATCCGGACCGCAAGGGATGTTCGGGCGATCGTGCCCGCTCCGAGGACCCAACGCGCACTTTCCGGATCCCCAGGCCATCGATCCGGACGACCTTTACCGGCCAAACCATCCCGGTATGCGACCCATCATCCTGTTCCTTGCGCTCACCGCACTACCGGCCTGCCAGGCGCCACACCGCACGGACGACCCCGCCGGGTTCCTTCGGCGCCACGTGGAGACCGGGCTGTGCAACCCCGTGTTCATCGAGGGCGACAGCCTGTGGACCATCGAGGAACGCATGAAGCACTACGGTGTGCACGGCGTCAGCATCGCGGTGATCGACAGCTTCAAGATCGCCTGGGCGAAGAGCTACGGGGTGATGGACACCGCCACGAAGCTGCCGGTCACGGACAGCACCTTGTTCCAGGCCGCCTCCATCAGCAAGCCCGTGTTCGCCATGGCCGCGTTGAAGCTGGTGGAACAAGGCGTGCTGCAGCTTGATGCCGATGTGAACACCCAGCTCAGCTCGTGGAAAGTACCGGAGAACGAATTCACCGCCACGGAGAAGGTGACCTTGAAGCGCCTGCTGGGTCACGTGGCAGGCACCACCGTGCATGGCTTCCAAGGCTATCGGCAGGGCGCTCCCTTGCCCACGCTTGTCAACATCCTCAATGGCGAAGCTCCCGCCAACTCGCCCCCTGTGGTCGTGGATCAGGTACCTGGAAGGGCATGGAGGTATTCAGGCGGCGGCTATTGCGTGGCCTCGCAGCTGATCCTGGATGCGAAAGGCGGCACCATCCCACAGCACATGCACGAGCTGGTGCTGAAGCCGCTGGGCATGACGCGAAGCACCTACGAACAACCCATTCCTTCGACCATGGTGCACAACGCCGCCAGCGGCTACGTGCCCAACGGCTCCATGGCAGTGGGCAAGTGGCACGTGTATCCCGAGATCTCGCCCGATGGCCTGTGGACCACCGCGACGGACCTCGCGCGGTTCGTCATCGATATGCAGAGAACCCTGGCGACGGACAGCGGCAAGGTGCTCACACGCGCTACTGCCGAGCAGATGGTGGAGCCCTTCGTGGAACCGCACGGCGGCGTGGGATTCTCGCTCATCAACAAACGCGGCGAGCGCTACTTCGAGCACGGCGGCTGGAACGAGGGCTTCTGCGGCGAGATCATCGGCCATGCCTCCAGCGGCAAGGGCGTGGTCATCCTCATCAACGCCAACCGACCGGCCTTCATGTACGAAGTGGTCCGCTCCGTGATGCGCGCATACGACTGGCCGGGCATCGTTCCATCACGAAAGCAAGTGCCGATGGACGCCGCAGCGATGCGGACGCTCACCGGGCGGTACAAGGACGGCAGCGATAACAGGGTCACCATCGCTGTGCGTGACGGCGATCTGTATCGCGAGCCGCTGCGCGAACCCGCGACCGAGCTGGTGCACATCGGGGAAGGGGTGTTCGTCAGCCGCACGGATGAGCGCAGGCTACGCTTCATGCCCGACAGCGCGGGCCGCATGACGCTCCGCGTAAGCCAAGGCGACCCCGATGAGCTGATCGTGGCCATGCCCCGCATGCAGGACGATGAGCTCGTACCGTTCGAGCATGTGCAACGTGGCGATCGCGATGCGGCCCTGAAGGCCTACACCGTGCTCCTGGCCGCGGACCCCAACGACGAAGCCGTGAACGAACAGCGGTTGAACGCGACCGGATACGAGCTGATGAACTCGGGGAAAGCCCAACAGGCGCGCGACCTCTTCTTCATCAACATGAAGCTCTACCCGAAGAGCTCCAACGTGTACGACAGCTACGCCGAGGCCTGCCTGATGCTCGGCGACAAGCGCGAGGCGCTGATCCATTACAAGCGTGCGGCGCAGATGGACCCGAACAACGCGAATGCAGCGAGCATCGTAGAGGAGCTGGAACGCGAAGGGATCAAGGCCGAATAGGCCTGCCGATCAGCTCTTCGGCTTCAGGTCGTACCCCATGCGGATGGTCATGAACTACTGCTCCTGTTCAGGCCAAGGTCCTTGAGCTGGCCGGTACGCACACCGAAGACCCGGCCGCGGATCATGGGCTGGCGTTCCTTGCACCAGCGATCCCGCTTGTGGTGCGGATCCGACCGTTCAGGCAAGCGATGCGCTCAGGGTGATGGGCACGCTGCGCAACAGCTGGCTGATGGGGCAGTTGGCCTTGGCATCCTCGGCGCAGGCCTGGAAACGCTCCGCATCGATGCCGGGTACGCTGGCGGTGAGGTCGAGGTGGATGCCCACCACGCCCATGCCGTCGCCCACCTTGTCCATGGTCACGGTGGCGGTGCAATCGAGCCGGTCGGCGGTGAAGCCGGCCGCGTTGAGCACGAAGCTCAGCTTCATGGTGAAGCAGCTGGCATGTGCGGCGGCGACGAGCTCCTCGGGGTTGGTGCCGGCGCGACCGTCCTCGCTCACGAAGCGGGTGAGGAACGAGTGCGGGGTGCTGCTGAGCGCGCCGCTCGTCGTGGTGACATGGCCTGAGCCTTCCTTGCCGGTGCCGCTCCAGGTGGCGGTGGCTTTTCGGTTGATGGGCATGGGATGTGTGTTAGGTCGGCCGCCGAATGTAGCTTCTCAGCGCCGCATGAGCTTGAAGGCGATCCCCCTTCCCATCTTCTGGAAGATGGCCAGGTCGATCCATACCAGCGCGAAGCCCTCCAGGATGGGCACCTTGTCGTCACCGCCGAGGTCATGGCACTCCTCAAAGCCCACGGCCTTCACCAGGTCGCGCACCGTTCCCTTGGCCGCCTCGCTGCCGCCGGCCATGAACATGTCCGCCACTTGATCGCCGTAGCGCACATCGGCGAGGTTCTCCCATCCCGTGCAGTTGAAGACCTTCACGGCATCGGCACCGATCGCGCGCAGGGCCTCGAAGCCGGGCGCCGTGCCCAGGGGACCCGCCATGTTGGTGGCGTCCATTACGAGCTTGCCATTGAGCGCGTCGCCCAGCGACGCGGCCAGATCGGCCACCACCTTGCCGGGCGTGGCGATCAGCACGGCATCACCGGCCTTCACCGCGTCCGCGATGGGCATCACACGGGCGCCGATGCCTTGGGCCCACTTCAGGGTCTCCTCGTCGTTGGGATCGCGGGCGCCGATCAGGATGTCGTGTCCTGCGGACTTCCATTTCTCCGCGAGCGTGCCGCCGATGTTGCCGGCGCCGATGATGGTGATGGTCATGGGTGCTGTAGTTCGTGGTCGGTTGTTCGCTGTCAGTGGGCCTTCGACCGGCCTTCGAAGCTCACCCCAAAGGTCCACAACAGGTCCTCGTACATGTTGCGCTGCTGCACCACGCTCTCGTAGCTCCAGTTCACGGCCTGGCGCAGGGCGAAGCCCTTCTTCAGCGGGATGCTCAAGGCCGCTTCCACGTGGGCACGCAGGTTGTCCGCATCCGTGAGCGAGGGCTGCACCCACGCTTCGCATTGCAGGCGCATCAGGCCCTTCATGATGCGATGTTCTCCGTAGATCCTGCCGGTCAGTCGATAGGTCCCGATCAATGGATCGGTGAGGTCCGGACGTTCCCTGTACGTCGCGCTGCGGAAGGTGCTGGTCTCGTAGGTGGCGGTGGCGGAGAGCTTGAGCAGCTGGGCGTTCTTCCGGAGCAGCACATAGGTGAGCCCGGGTCCCACCTGCGTGCGGTGGTCGATGCCACGCTGATAGCTCTGCTGGTACCACAGCATGAGGTAGGGATAGAGCCGGGCCCGCGGGTTCGCGTACACGAAGTTCCGCCAGATGCCCTCGCCCAGGGTCTGCCGGTAGAAGAAGGTGCCGTACTGATAGGTGATCGCGCTCTTGAAGCCCCAGCGCTCCTTCACATGGGCGATCTCGGCGGTGCCCAGCAGCATGAACTGCTCGATGTTGCCGCGCAGCCAACTGCCGGTGGCGCTCACGCGGTACTGCCAGCGCAGCGTGTCCACTTCGCTGAGCTGGGCGCGGCCCATGATGGAGAGCGCAAGAAAGCCGATGACGCAGAGCACGCGCATGGATCAATCGAGGTAGCCGTCCACGGGCTGGAGCTTGGCGGGCAGCTCCGACTCGCCCAACAGCTCGCGTAGGTCGCGCTCGATGGTGTTGCACAGGGCATTGAGCGGCACATCGGTGATCCGGCCCTCGAAGGGGTCCTCGTTCACCTCGCCCACCTTGCCGATGATGGCGAACACGAAGCTGATGACGAGCGCCACGGGGACCACCACCCAGCCGATGCCCATGCGCTCCAGATCGGCCACCAGGCAGAAAGGCAACAGCACGATGAAGACCTGCAGGAAGAGCCGCGTGAAGAAGTGGTACTGGCGCAGCAGGGGCGTGTTCTTGATGCGTTCGCAGCCGCCCTGGTAGTTGGCCAGCGCGAGCAGTTGCCCTTCCATCTGGAAGCTGTCGAAGCCGCCCAAGGTGCCATCGGCCATGGCCCGGTAGATCCGCTGTCCGATCAGCTGCATCACCACGTTCGGCTTATTGGCCGCCGCGTCCACCGCGGACCGCTCCTCCGCCGGCATCAGCGCCGTCACGGACGACCAGTCCCGTTCGCCGCGCAGGTGGATGCGCAGCGCGTGGGCCCAGGCGATCACCTTGTGCACCATCTCCCGTTTGAAGGCCTCGCTGCGGGCGCGATCGAAGTTGGGCTGGTGCGCGTGGCTGTCCGTGAAGGTGATGATGAGCCGCGCCAGCACCCGAGTGCTGTTGATGATGCCGCCCCACAACGTGCGCGCCTCCCACCACCGGCCGTAGGCGCTGTTGTTGCGGAAGCCGATGAAGATGGCCAGCGCTCCGCCCAGTGTGGCGGCGATGCTGAAGGGCAGGGCCACCAGCGGCTCCCAGCGGTGCAACACGTAGGACGCCGCCGCCGCGATGAGCGCCAGCAGCAGTTCGCCCTGCACGTAGGACAGCACCTTCAACGGATCGAAGCGGCGTTTGATGATCATGGGAACAGGTTCATTCGGATGTTGGGATCATCGGGCCAGTGCACCCGGTAGGTCGACCCGGTGGGTCGACGCTACGGGTGCCTGACCGCGGTGATGCTTTAAGCGCCAAGCGCCTCGATCACCATTCGGGCCGTGGCCGAGCCGCTGAACTGCTGCTGGCCGGTGATCAACCGACCATCCCGCACGGCGAAGGCCTTGAACATGCCGCCGGTGATGAAGTTGGTATTGGGCAGCTTCCGCGCCTCGGTCTCGATCCAGAAGGGCTGGATGCGCTGGCCCACGAAGTTGTCGGCGAACTGCTCCTCGGCATCGGCGAAGCCGGTCCAGGTCCTGCCGTCCACCAGCAGCTTGCCATCGGCGGTCTTCGCCTTCAGCAGGATGCAGGTGGCGTGGCACACGATGGCCACGACCTTCTTCGCTTCGTGGAAATCGACCACCAGCTGGTGCAGCTCGGTGTTATCAATGAAGGTGTACATGGGGCTTTGGCCACCGCTGAGGAACACGGCGTCATAGTCGGTCACCTTGATCACGCTGATGGGCTTGGTGTTCTTGACGAGTTCGGCGTGCTTCGGGCTCTTCTTGAAGCCGAGGCTCAGGATGTCGGCCGCGCTGTAGCCGCTCTCGTGCTCGGGGTCGCTGAAACCGTCGGCCTCCAGGTCGCCGCCATCCGGGCTGAAGATGTCCACCTGATAGCCCTTCTCCACGAACTCCCAGTAGGGATGCGTGAGCTCGGCCCACCAGAAGCCGATGGGCCAGCCGGTCTGCTTGCTGGTGGATGCGTTGGCGGCAATGAGGGCGATGCGCCTGGGCTTCGCGGGGTCGATGAGGTTGAGTGCTGCGCTCATGGGGATGGGTTTTGTCCAACAGACACCCTGCCTGTTGATGGTTTGTGTTTCGTCCGATGAGGCACCCCGCCTGTTGCGGTTGGATATTCGGTCGGTGAGGGAGTGCCCTTGTTGCGGCTGCAAACCTTCAGCCCATACAGGCACTTTCCGCAGGTAGCGCGAATCCGTGAGGTACTCACGTTTTGGTAAGTATTGTGCTGGACAGGGGTTCGCGACGATCTTTGCCCCGCCAGGGATGCGAGCGGCAGCCTGCTGATGCCGAGGCGCTGGTGGCGCGCGCAGCGAGGAGGCGACCGGAGGAAGCCCCCGCAGCCGCAGCGACACCCGCTGAGGCGAAGCAGCTACAGCGGACAGCCCGTCCGGCGGCCCAACCCGCCAACGCAACCTCACAACACGCAACCCATTCGATCATGCCCGACTTCACCCACGACGGCCACGTGTACTACAACCCCTTCGAGTTCGCCATGGCCTTCATCGGGGGCACGTGGAAGGCGCCGGTGCTGTACCGGCTGAAGAAGGAGAAGCAGCGCTACAGCGAGCTGAAGAAGAACATGCCGCACATCAGCGACCGGCAGCTGGCGGCCACGTTGCGCGAACTGGAGAAGCACGGCATGGTCTCGCGGAAGGTGTACGCCGAGGTGCCACCGCGCACGGAATACGCCCTCACCAAGCGGGGCGAGCAGGCGATCCCGGTGATCGAAACGCTGCGGCAGTACGGCATCGCGCTGATGAAGGACGTGGGGATCGAGAGCAAGTTCTACATACCGCGAGTGAAGGCGGTGCGGAAGAAGTAGCGCTTATGGCAAGGCGAACTTCATCTCCGTGAGCCCAAGCCCCTGGATATGCTCCAGCAACTCCTTCGCCGGCTCGCCGCCACGTGTCGCGTGATGCAGCAATGTGAGCCCATGCGGCCCTTTCGAGCGCAGCAGGTTCGGAAAGGCCGCCAGCAGTGTCTTCACTTCCACGGTGCGGCCCAGCATGGTGAGCACGAAGATGTTCGCCCGGGCGCCCTGACCGATCAGGTACTCCGCGATCTCCCGATCGCCGACATGGCCAGCGCCCTCAAGTGCTGTCTCAAAGTCGCCACCGCCCACATCCCAGGTCGCGTTCAGCAGGCCGGGCTGCTCCTTCAGCATGCGCTGCACTTCCGCCAGGTTGTTGTGGCCCACGCGCACGAACTCCTTTACCAGTTCGGGTGCGAGCTGCGAAGGCTTGGCGGGGTTCATGGTGTCCTGGGCCAGCAACGAGGCGTTGCTGAGGAACGGCAGGCCCAATGCGGTGGTGGCGAGGAAGTGGCGGCGGTGCATGCGGCAGAGCTTATTCGTGACGTAGCGCCCGCACCGGATCGGTCTGCGCGGCCCGGATGGCCCGGAAGCTCACCGTGAACGTGGCGATGAGCAGCACGACCAGTCCCGCGCCCACGAAGACCAGCGGCTCGATGTGCGTGCGGAAGGCGAAGTTCTCCAGCCAGCGGCCCACGCCGAACCACGCGAGCGGTACGGCCACCAGCGCGCCTACGAGCACCAGCAGGAGGAAATCGCGGGTGACCACCCAGGTGATGCGCAGCGTATCGGCGCCCATCACCTTGCGGATGCCGATCTCCCGTGTGCGCTTCTCGGCCGTCCAGCTGGCGAGCGCGAAGAGGCCGAGACAGGCGATGAACACCGCGAGCAGCGAGAAGATGCCGACCAGCGACGCCAGGCGGCCCTGCGCTTCGTACTGCATGTCCAGCTGGTCATCGAGGAACTGGTACTCGAAGGGGAACTGCGTCGTGCGGGCGTTCCACTCCCTGCGCGCGGCCTCGATCACGGGCGTGGGGTCGCCGGCCTCGGTGCGGATGTAGATGTAGCGCAGCCATTGCCCGATGTCCCTGGTCATGTCGAACACGAAGGGCTGTACGGCCTTGAAGAGCGGATCGAAGGCGAAGTCCTTCGCCACGCCGATCACGCGTTCCTCGCCATGCGGCGTGTCCATGCGCTCGCCGATGGCCTTGGTGGGGTCCTCCGGATGCAACTGCCTCGCGAAGGTCTCGTTGATCACCACACTGAGCGAATCATCGCCGGGGAACTCCCGGCTGAACCAACGGCCGCCGAGCAGCTCGATGTCCATCGCCTCCCGGAACTCGGGGTTCACGTAGAGCGCGGGCAGGTAGGTCCATTTGCCCCGCTCCATGGTGCCCCAGTTGAACTCATGCGTGTTGTGCTTCTTGCCCAGGATGTCGTTGGCCCAGCTCACGGCCTTCACGCCGCTGATCTTCTTCAGTTCGGGGAACACGGCCGTGTAGACATCGTACATGGGCGCGCGCACCGGGATCAGCACCACCTGCTCCTTCTGGAAACCGAGGTCCACGCTGCGTAGATGGTCGTGCTGGCGCTTCACGAACACGGTGCCGATGATGAGCACGAGCGCAATGGCGAACTGCACCACCACCAGCGCTTTGCGCAGGGCCTGTCCGCGAGAGGTGCCACCGCTGTTGCCCTTCAGCACCACCGCCGGTCGGAAGTTGCTGAGGAAGAAGGCCGGATAGATGCCGCTGAGCAGCCCGAGCACGACCGCGATGCCGAGCACGCCGGGAACCAGCAGCGAAGGCAGCGGGATGCTCTCGCCCGCCAGGGAGTTGAACGCGGGCATCAGCAGCTTGATCAGCAACAGGGCGATCGATGCCGCGAGCAGGCTCATCAGCACGCTCTCCAGCAGGAATTGGGCGATCAGCTGACCGCGCGTTGCGCCCGCCGCCTTGCGCACGCCCACCTCCCGCGCGCGGTACGCACTTCGCGCCGTGGCAAGGTTCATGAAGTTGACGCCCGCCAGCACGAGGATGAAGAAGCCGATCACCCAGAGGATGTTCACGCTGCCCCGGTCGCCGTTCTGCCGCATCTCGAAGTCAAGCTTGCTGGTGAGGTGGATGTCGGCGAGCGGCTGAAGCTCGTGCCCTATCTGGTTCTTGAGGAAGTCAGGGTAGTACTTCTGGATGAAGTCCGGGAACACGCGGTCCACCTCGGCTTTCGTGACACCCTCCTTCAGCCGCACATAGGTCCAGCAGGGGTTCCACACCCAGTTGTTCTTCTCGATGTTGCGCCAGAACTGCGTGATGGTGTAGAACGAGACCAGTCCCGTGAACCTGATGTGGGAATTGCGAGGGGTCTCACCCAGGATGCCGGTCACCTGCACGTCCATGGCATTGTCCCATTTCATCATCCGGCCCATGGGGTCCTCATCGCCGAAGTACTTCTTCGCCAGCTCCTGCGAGAGCACGATGCTGCCGGGTTTGCTGAGCGCGGTCCTCGGATCGCCGACGAGCAACGGGTAGTTGAACATGTCGAACACGGTGCTGTCCACCAGGTAGAGGCCGCTCTCGGTGAACATGCGGTCGGTGCTCAGGCTGTCACCCACCTTCAAGGTGTGCTGCGGGTCCTGGAAATCGAACCAGCGGCAATAGCGTTCGATCAGCTCGGGGTGATCATGGTAGAGCGTGGGCCCGAGGCCGAAGACCATGCTGCTGCTGTGCTCGCCCTGACCTTCCATCTCGATCTCGCCCACCACGCGGTGCACGCGCTCGTGGTCAGGCACGAACCGGTCGAAGCTGCGCTGGTACCGCACATACAACCCGATGAGCACGAAGCACGCGATGCCCGTGGCCAGGCCGAGCAGGTTGATGAGGGTGTAGAGCTTCTGCTTCCAGAGGTTGCGGAAGCCGGTGAGGAGGAGGTTCTTGAGCATGATGGCGGCAACGAGGGACAGCAAGGTGCTCCTGACCACCCATACCCGCGTTGGCTTTCGTGCGCTGGCGTTGCCTCGGTGATGAACGGTTCATGGTGCCCTCGCCCTGCGGTGGTGGCCACCCGGAACAGCCGCGGGACACCGGGTGCGCGGTCCGCCGGGGCGACAGACCTGCTGGTGTGCGGTCGGGACCGATCACGGACGGATCACGCGCACCTGCCAGTCGGGCCCACGCAGCACGTACAGTCCCGGTCGCAGCGCATGGACATCCACGGAACCTCCGGCCTCCAAGCGTTCATGCGCGACCACGCGGCCCGTGGCATCCAGGATGAGGATCCTCTCCCCCGTGAACGCTTCCCCCAGCTGGCATCGGTCCGTAGCCGGATTGGGAAATGGCGACGGGACCGGGGATCGCGCCGGTTCAGGCAGGGCCAGTGTGAGCTCCTGACAGCCGTCCACAACGAGCGTATCGCCTCCTACAGCGTAGCTCCGCAGACAGCCGAACTCCTCGAACCCGAGGCATAGACGACCGAACAGGCCGCTGTGCATCCCGATGCCTTCGATGATGTATCCGCTCCACGGGCCGGCATGATAGCGATGCCGCCATGAGCTTCCGATCGGCACAGAGTCGATCGCATCCACGGTGTAGCCCTCGGCGCAATCGCCATACGTGCCACTGATCACCTGCCCTGATGCGAGCGTGAACTCGAACAACAGCTCTTCGTTCTGGAAGCCTTCGAAGACCACCCACCATCGGTCCGACACCGTGTCCTCCCTCAAGGCGCCCAGATAGTCGTCCAGCGGATCGATGGCCACCGGCACGGTCCCGCCGATCGCCCATGTCGTGTCGGTGCCGTACCGACGCAACTGGTGATAGGTCTGGTTCGCGATGGTGGTGTCGCCGTCCAGCACAATGTCGAACTCAGCATGGTGCAGGTAGGTCCCGTCGAAGTAGGCATAGGTCTCATGCCACGTGGAGCTCGGCTGGAGCCAGAAGCCTTGGGGTCGTGCCACGCTGCACAGCAACAGTGAAGCGAGCAGTACGGGCAGGTGTTGCAGGCGCATGCACGAAAGTGCGTCGGGCGAAGCACCGATCATCCCGCTCGTGGGCGTACGGTTCATTCTGCCGTGGGTACCGTCGGCCGGGGCACGATCACGGGCCCATGAGCCAGGAACGCCAAGTTCCATATCCCGGCAGGTTGTGGACCGCCCACCGCAACCCCCAGATGCCGCCGGACAGCGTGTGGACATGTGCGAACCCCCGATCGGTGAGCGATCGGGCCGCGTCGAGCACCGGTCCGCCGGTCATGTCACCGATGAGCAGGACCGGTCGGCTCCGGTCGGCCGGAAGCTCGTCGATGCGAGCCATCAGCTCCTCTGCCGGGATGTGGACCGCGCCTCGGAACCGGTTCATGGCACGTGGGCCGTTGGGACCTTGTTCATCATACTGCTCGCGGCGGCGCACGTCGATCACGGTCCAGCGTCCCGCGCTGATGGCCGCCGTATCCAGTTCGGCAGGTGGAAGCACGGTATACGGCGCGGTGGCGGTCCAGGTCCGCGCACGGCAGGGGAAGCGGTCCAGCGGCAGCTCCATCAACCCCGACAGCCCGTCGAGGAGCACATGAACGTCCGTGAACCCATTGTCCAACAAGAGGTTCGCTGCGCGGGGCGCATCGGTTCCGCCTTCATCGAAGAGCACGATGGGGCGGTCGTGCGGGAGCTCCTTCATGCGGCCGGGCAGATCCGCTCGCTGGATGTGGAGCGCACCGTCGATGCCGCCCATCGCCCACACGCGCTCGGGCCGGTGCTCGAGGTCGAGCAGGGTGTCGGGACGCACGTCCACAAGGCTGACCGGGCCCGCGGACAGCAGCGCGCACAGATCGACGGCGTTGATGATGCCATAGCGCTGCGAGCGCTCGATCAGGTCCGAAACCTGTCGCAGCCTGTCCCGTTCGAGCCAGTAGCGGCTCAGCCCGGCGTTGAGGTTGATGACATGGGTGAAGCCGCTGTCCGCAAGCGCATTGCTCGCACGGCGGCTGCGTTGGCTGTGGGAACAGTACACGATGATGGGACGGTCCCGATCCGCGCTGAGCCCGGCAAGTCGTTGTGGCAGCTCCTTGTAGCCGATGTGGATGGCGCCCTTCAACCGACCGATGTTCAACCCGGCCCATGCGGCCGTGTCATTGAACTCACCGGCCGATCGGACATCGAGCAACAGGGCGTTCGGCGAGGCGGCGAGTTCGGCCGGAAGATCCTCCAGCGCGATGCACCGGTAGCGCCGGTCGTCGCCTTCGAACTGCGCGCGGACCGGGCCGGCGAGGAGCGGGAGGAGCACCAGGGCGATGGGCTGTACGGCGCGCATGGCGTTGGTTCACTCGTATCGCAGCGCCTTCACCGGGTCGGCCACGGCCGCCCTGTACGCATGCACCGTCACCGTCACCACGGTCACCACCAAGGTGATGAGCAAGGCCGCTGCGTACAGCATCGGTGAGATGTCCGTGTGGTAGGCGAAGGTCTCCAGCCAGCGGCCGATGGCGTAGAAGGCCAGCGGGAAGGCCACGAGGAGCGCCAGGCCCAGCAGCACCACGAACTCCTTGTTCAGCCTGCCCACGATATCGATCAGCGGCGCTCCCAGCACCCTGCGGATACCGATCTCGCGGGTGCGCTGCCTCGCGGTGAAATAGGCCAGCCCATAGAGTCCCATGATGGTGAGCAGGATGGTGAGCACGGCGAATGCGGCGAAGACGCGGTAGAGCTTGTCCTCGGCCTGGTACAGCTGCGCGATGCTGTCGGTGAGGAAGCTCGCCTCCCAGGTGTCGTTGGGCCGCAGTGCCTTCCAGCGCGCCTGCAGGGCTTCAAGCTGTGCGGATGGATCACCGGGAGCAAGACGCAGCACCAGGTTGGCCACACCGTAGCGGCGATCGCTCTGGAAAAGACAGATCGGCTCGATGGGCGTATGCAGGCTGGCATAGTGGAAATCCTTCACCACACCGATCACGGAAAGCTCCTGCTCGCTGCTGTCCCCGGGCACGTAGACCTTCTCCGCGAGCGGGTCCTTCCATCCGAAGCTGCGCACGGCGCTCTCGTTCACCACCACCGCACGGTCGTTGTCGCTCGCGATGGCGGGATCGAACATGCGACCGGCCACCAGCTGAAGGCCCAGCACCTCCGGGAAGTCGGGGTCCACGTTCATGGTGGGCATGGGCTTGTCGATCTTGCCATCCGGCGTCACCACCCGCAGCACCCAGCGGCCACCGCTGTTCCCGGGGAGGCTTTGGGTGAAGGCGGCGCCGGTGACGAAGCTCTCGCGCGTGAGCTCCTGCTTCACCGGGCGCAGGGCATCCCACGCCAGCGTATCGGGCCCCGGCGGCTGGGGCATGGTGATGGTGAGCAGGTTCTCCTTGCGGAAGCCCATGTCGGTGCTGCGCAGCCAGTGCAGCTGCGCGAAGACCGCGAGCGTGCCCACGACCATGAAGAGCGCGATGGCGAATTGCGCACCCATCAGCACCTTGCGCACGCGCTGCTTCCCGGCTCCGCTCGCGATGCCTTCCTTGAGCAGCAGCTGCGGTGCGAAGCGCGAGAGGAAGAAGGCGGGATAGCTGCCCGCCACGACACCGATGAGCAGCACGATGAGCAGCACGACCGCGAAGAAGCTGCCGCGCAGCAGGTGGCCCATGCCGATCTCCTTCCCGGTGATGGAGTTGAACGCCGGCAGACAGAGCCACAGCAGACCCAGGGCGACGACGATGCCGATGACCGCGATCAGGACGCTGGCGCCGATGAACTGCGCGATGAGCTGTCCGCGTTGCGCGCCGCTCACCTTGCGCAGGGCCACCTCCTTGGCGCGGCGCGTGGCATCGGCGGTGCTCATGTTGATGTAGTTGATGCAGGCGATGGCCAGGATGAGCACCGCCACGATCGCGAAGAGCGTGACGTAGGCCTTGTTGCCCTTCTTCGGCGTGTCATAGATCAGCTCGTTGTTGAAGTGCACCTCGCGCAGCGGCTCCAGGTTGAAGCGGATCTCACCCTTGAAGCCCCAGCCCTCCCAGCGCGGCAGGATGTGCTTGGCCACGAACGCATCGATCTTCCCCTGGAAATCGCCCGCGCTGGTGCCCGGCGCCAGCACCAGGTAGTTGAAGCAGCTGTTGTTGCCCCAGCTCTGCGAAAGCTGCTCCTTCGCCTGCGGCGGAAGGCCCAGCCTGCTCATGAAGACCCCCATGGGGATGTGGGTGTTCCCGGCCTTCTCATCGATCACGCCCGCCACCTTCAGCGTGCGGCCATTGCGCGTGACCAGCTTGCCGATGGGATCCTCCGCACCGAACATGCGCGTGGCCATCTCCTGCATGATCACGATGTGGTCCGGCTCATCCAGCGCATCGGGACCGCCGTGCGTGAAGGTGAAGTCGAAGGTGCGGAAGGTGCTGGTGTCGGCGTTGTAGCCGTGCTCGGCGGTGAAGCGCTGGCCGTTGAACTCGAGCGTGGTCTGCCCCAGTTGGAAGAGCGACACCCCGGCCTCGATCTCCGGATACTCCTGCAGCAGCACGTCCATGATCGGAAAGGGCGTGATGCCGAAATCGTCCTTCGTATCGCCGAAGTGATAATGGGCCTGGATGCGGAAGATGCGGTCGGCCTTCCGATGGTGCGCATCGTAGCTCAGTTCATCCTGCACGTAGATGTAGATGAGGAAGCAGGCGACCACGCCGATGGCGAGGCCGAGGATGTTGAGCGCGGCGAACAGCTTGTCGCGCTTCAGGGTGCGCCAGGCGATGAGGAGGTAGTTGCGCCACATGGCCCCAAGGTGGAACGGGACCAGGGTGCTGCGAGGTCTGTTGTGCGCTGAAGTTGGCCGCGTGACGGGCGGTTGGCGGACCGGCCCTCATGCATGACCCGGTTGCAGGGTGCGGATGACCGCCGTCAATTCAAGCGGCGCCCCTCGTGCCTAACTATCCATGAAACTCGCGAACACCCACACCCCAATGGCCACCAAGAAGACCGCCAAGGCCCCTGTCCGGAAGACGACCGCCAAGGCCGCGGCGAAAGCCGTGAAGCCTGTCGCAAAAGCCACGAAGCCCCGCCTGGGCCTTGTGGGCAAGCCGAAGCCCAAGACCGCCCATGCGCGCATGCCCGGTGAACAGCATCCCGGCCAGACGGGCATGACGGCGCGCATGCATGAGCAGCCCGGGTCGCAGATCGAACGTGAACGCCATGTGTATGGCGGCAGCACCCGACCGAAGAGCGGAGCGGGGCGCACGAACAAAAAGGCGGTGGCCAAGTCGCGTCGCGGAACGAAGAAGTAGGCTTCGACAGCACGCCATGGGTGACTCTCCCAGCCCGCGTGAGCGCTCCACCATTCAGTAGGTCACTGTCACCCCCACGCCCCAGCCCATGTCGCTGTCGTAGTGCGTGCTCAGCGCCCAGCTCTTGTCCAGCACATAACGCAGTCGCTCCATGTGCTCCAGGTCGCTGTTGCCCATCAGGTCGAGCCGCAGGCGCGGGGTGAGCGGGATGTCCTCGCGCATCAGCTGGGCGCGTAGCTGTCCGTCGGTGTCGATGCGCGCATCGAACACAAGGAGCATGGGCAGGGTGTATTGGAACCCGGCATGCAGCACCCTCCGGCTGTTCTTGGTGTTGCGCTGCCCGAAGAGGTTCTCCTCCGCATCATCGCCGTGGCCTTCGCGCGTGCGCCAGTCGATGCCGATGTTCGGGAACCACCACTGCATCTTGCCGAGGAATCGGCCGAAGTGCATCTCCACTTCCTGCCCGTGCATGGGGGTATAGCCGAGGCGCCATTCCGCCTGCAGGTTCCAGCGCTTGTTCATCAGCATGGCCTCCCCGTCGTTGCCGTTGGTGGCGAAGTCGTTCTGGGCCATGAAGTGCCAGGCCTTGTCCTCGCGCAGGAACAGGCGCTCCGCCTTGCGGGCATCGGGCAGCACGGGGTTGGGCCGCGGCGCGGGGTTCACGAACACCCGGCCCATGCCGCTCATCATGTGGTAGAGGATGTGGCAGTGGAAGAACCAATCGCCCTCCTCGGTGGCGGCGAACTCGATGGTGTCCGTTTCCATGGGCATGATGTCGAGCACATTCTTCAACGGGGCATGCTCGCCCTGGCCGTTCACCACCCGGAAGAAGTGCCCGTGCAGGTGCATGGGGTGGCGCATCATGCTGTTGTTGGTCAGGATGATGCGCACGTTCTCGCCCTTGCGGATGAGGATGCGGTCGGTCTCGCTCACGGTGCGGTTGTCGATCGCCCACAGGTAGCGGTTCATGTTGCCCGTGAGGGTGAACTTCAGCTCCTTCACCGGACCCGGCGGCAGGGTCGTGGGCGTAGGCGAACGCAACATGGCATAGTTCAACGTCACGATGTCGGACAGCGCGTTGCTGTTGTACCGGTCTCCACCGTGATCATCTCCGGCACCTTCGGTGCGCGTGGCATCCTTCGGACCGGTGATCTCCGGATACATCACCACGTTCATGTCCATCTGTTGCAGGCTCATGTGCATGCCCATATCATCCAGGTCCCCGTTCATCTTCATCATGTCATTCATCATCTCCATGCCCTCGAAGTACTTCAGGGGCTGGAGCGGTGCGGCAAGCTGGCGGATGCCGGATCCGAGCCACACCGAGGCGGAGCGCACGCGGTCCTCGCTGGTGGCCAGCAGTTCATAGGCCGTGCTGTCCGCGGGGATGGTCACGATGATGTCGTAAGTCTCGGCCACGCCCATGATGAAGCGGTCCACCTCCACGGGCTCCACGTCCATGCCGTCGCTGGCCACCACGCTCATTTTCCCGCCGGCGTAGGTGATCCAGAAATAGCTGCTCGCCCCGCCGTTGATGAGGCGGATACGCACCCGGTCGCCGACCTTCAATTGCGGCGCATCGTCCACCGGCCGGCCATTGGCGAGGATGCGGTCGTAGTACACATCGCTCACGTCCATCGCGTTCATCCGTTTCCATTCGTTCGTGACCTTGATGCCGAGCGCACCATCCTTGATGGCATCGCTGTAGCTCTGCACCGTGCCGGGACGGATGCGGTGCTTCTTGATGGCGCTCCAGTCGTTGGCGGCGTGCAGGCGGCGGTGCACCTCCTTCGGCTTCATGTCGGTCCATTCGCTCAGGATCACCACCTGCTCGGGCATGGGATCGCGCTTCCGCTTGTGGATGATGAGCGCGCCATGCATGCCGTTCTGCTCCTGCAGGTCGGTGTGCGAATGGTACCAGTAGGTGCCGCTCTGCACCAAGGGGAACTTGTACACCTGCGTCTCGCCTGCCTTGATGGGCGCGGTGGTGAGGTATGGCACACCGTCGAGGTGGTACGGCAGGATGATGCCGTGCCAGTGCAGGGCTGGCCTCCTCGTGCGCCATGGCGTTGTGCACCACGATCAGCGCCGTGTCGCCTTCCGTGAAGGTGAGCGTGGGCATCGGGATGCTCCCGTTCACCGCGTAGGCCTTGCGGGGCTTGCCGGTGTAGTTCACGACGGTGTCCGTGATCACCAGGTCGTAGCGCGTCACCTGCGGGATGAAGTCGTCCGTGAGGATGGATGTTCCGGAGGCACTGTGCCCGGCGTGCTGCGCGATGACCTTGCCGGCCAGCGCGAGGAGGTGCAGCAGGGCGAGCAACAAGTGGCGGAGCATGTGGAAAGCGATCATGGTCCAGGCGATGTCCGGTTCACTTCACGATCGTCCCCTTCACGCTGCCGCAGGTCATCATCTGCGCGCCGTAGAAGGGGTTCTTGATGGCCTTGTCGAGGCTCAGCCAATCGGCCCCGCCCTCGTACATGGGGCAGTGGTCCAGGTACACCGGCACCGATGTCGGCGCCGCCTTCACCAGGCGGGCCATGGGGTCGGTGAGCTCCCTGAAGGCCTTGCGTTGGGCTTCCAGCCCCTTGGCGGAGGCGATCGCGGTGGCGGTGTTCGCCAGTGGCTCCATCACCTCCATCCATACAGCGTGGACCTCATGGCCCAGCGCGCTCACGTCCACCGCACGCACGGCCTCATCGAGGCGTTGTGCGGCGATCTTCGCCTTGGCCGCGTCGGAGGCCACCAAGGCATCGTTCAGCTCGAAGTAGGGGTCGAACACTGGGGCGAGGGGATCGGCCTTGGCCGTAGCCGCTGTCGACTGCTCCACCGCCGTGCTCCTGTCCGGCTGTTGCACCACGGAAGCAGCGACCGGCTCCTTCTTGAAGGTGCGCGCATAACGGCAGCATTCCGGCAGCGCCGCGTAGGCTGCATCCGGGGCGAGGTAGCGCTCGTTGTCGTAGCCGGCCTGGGCGATGCGCTGCAGCACGGCATCGGCGTCCGTGCGCGTGCTATCGTAGGTGAGCAGGGCTCGCTTGCTGTCCTTGTCCCAATCGGCGGTGGCCTCACCCTTCACGAAGGCGGCCTTCTCGATGGTCTCCTCGCACATGCCGCAGTTCCCGGTGATGGTGACCGGAACGGTGCGGGCGTTCCGGATCTGCGCCTGGCACCCGGTGACCAGGAAGGCCAGGGAAAGGCTGATGAGGAGGAATAGGGTTCTCATGGTCGTTCAGTGTTCGGTTCGTTGTTCAGTCCGTTCGTCATCGGTCCAACCGCGCCCAGCGGAGGCGCAGGCTGTTGCTCACCACGCTCACGCTGCTCAGGGCCATGGCCGCACCGGCGATCATGGGGTCGAGCAGGAAGCCGTTGACCGGGTAAAGCACACCCGCTGCGATGGGGATGCCGATGATGTTGTAGATGAAGGCCCAGAAGAGGTTCTGGCGGATGAGCGCCACGGTGCGGCGGGAAAGAGCGATGGCGCGCGGGATGGCGTTGAGGTCCGTGGCGATCAGGGTCATGCGCGCCACGTCCATGGCGATGTCGCTGCCCTTGCCCATGGCGATGCCCACATCGGCCTTCGCCAGGGCCTCGCTGTCGTTGATGCCGTCGCCCACCATGGCCACCACGTGGCCCTGCTGCTGCAGGCCGGTCACGAAGGCGCCCTTGTCCTTGGGCAGCACCTCGCTGCGAAAGTCGTCGATGCCCACGGCCTGGGCCACGGCCTGCGCGGTGCGGCGCGCATCACCGGTCTGCATGTACACCTTGATGCCGGCGCGCTTCAGGCGTGCGATGGCCGAGGCGGCCGAAGGCTTGATGCGGTCGGCGATGGCCACGGCGGCGCGCACCTGCGTGCCCTCCGCCACCCACACCACCGTGTGCGCTGCCTCCTGCCAGCGCTTCTCGTGCGTGCGCCACTCGCCGGTGACGACGATGCCGTTCTCCTCCAGCAACCGGCGATTACCCACGAGCCAGCCCGACCCGTTCACCGTGGCCTTGACGCCCTTACCGGTGAGGCTGTCGAACGCGCCCACCGCAGCGGCCTGGTGCACGCCGGCGGCATGCAGGTGCCGAACGACCGCCTCGGCCAGGGGATGCTCGGACCGCGCTTCGATCGCGAGCACCGCGGCGCCGACGGGCTGTTCGGTCAACCCCACGGCCTCCACCACCTCAGGCTTGCCTTCGGTGATGGTGCCGGTCTTGTCGAGCACGATGGCGGTGATGTTGCGTGCGCGCTCCAGGCTGTCGGCGTCCTTGATGAGGATGCCGTTCTCGGCCCCTTGCCCATGCCGGCCATGATGGCCGTGGGCGTGGCGAGGCCGAGGGCGCAGGGGCAGGCGATAACCAGCACGGTGACCAGCGCGAGCAGGCCCTGGGTGAAGGCATGCTCACCGCCGAGCACCCACCAGGCGATGGCGCTCAGCAGGGCGATGCCGATGACGATGGGCACGAAGACCGCGGCCACCTTGTCCACCAGCTTCTGCACCGGGGCCTTGCTGCCCTGGGCCTCTTGCACGGTGCGCACGATCTGGGCGAGCAGCGTGGCCGAGCCCACCTTCTCGGCACGCATGCGCAGGCTGCCTTTCTGGTTGATGGTGCCGGCCAGCAGCTTTGCACCGGCCGTCTTCGCCACCGGCACAGGCTCACCGCTCAGCATGCTCTCATTCACGTAGCTCTCCCCGCTTACCACTTCGCCGTCCACCGCGATGCTCTCGCCGGGACGCACCACGAGGATGTCGTCCACGTTCACGTCGGCGATGGGTACCTCGCGCGTGATGCCATCGGCGGCCTCGCGCAGCACCGTGTTCGGGCGTAGGCCCATCAGCTTCTTGATGGCACTGCTGGTGCCGGCCTTGGCGCGCTCCTCCAGGAACTTGCCCAGCAGGATGAAGGTGATGACCACCGCGGCGGCCTCGAAGTACACATGCGGCATCAGTCCGCGGTCGGTCCAGAACTGCGGATAGGCAGTGTTGAAGACGCTGAAGACGTAGGCCACGCCGGTGCTCAGGGCCACCAGGGTGTCCATGTTGGCGCTGCGGTGCTTCGCCTGCTTCCAGGCGTTGATGAAGAACTGCCGGCCGAAGACGAGCACCACGGGCGTGCTGAGGGCCCACATCACCAGGTTGGCCCAGGGTTCATGCATCATGAACATGCCGATCACCACCAGCGGGATGCTGAGGGCCATGGAGGCCCACAGGCGCTTCTTCAGCGAGGCCATGCGCTCACGCGCGATCGCCTCCATGTCGGCGGTGGCCTCGCGCTCCTCCCCGATGATGAGGTCGTAGCCGATGCTTTGGATCGCGGCGCGCATGCGGCGCTCATCGATCACACCGGGCACATAGCGCACCTGCACCGTGTTGGTGGCCAGGTTCACCGCGGCCTCGAGCACCCCCGGCTGGGCCTGCAGCATGCTCTCCACGCTGGCCACGCAGCTGGCGCAGGTCATGCCGGTCACCGGGAAGGTGCGCTTCACCGTGGGCACGTCGTAGCCGTTGTCGCGGATCGCCTTCACGGCATCGCGCACGGCCTCCACGGGCGTGATGCTCTGCACCACCGCGCTGCGGTTGTTCCGCTCCACGTGGTGGGTGGCGATGCTGGGCACGGTGCCCAGGGCCTTGTCCACGATCAGCGCGCAATGCTCGCTGTCCATGTTCTCCACGGGGATCACCAGGGTGCTCGTCTCGGTCTTCATGGCTGTGGGGGTGTTCAAGCGGCCACCGGCAGCAGGCCATAGCCCGCCGGGCGAAGCGCGTTGAGGAGGTCTTCCTGAGCGAGGGTGCCCTGCACCACTTCCACGTCGGCGGTGCGGGTCACGTGGTCGGCCGTGGCGCTCACCACGCCGGGCAGCTTGTTGAGGATATCGCCGGCCTTGTTGGCGCATCCGGCGCAGGTGATGCCGGTGGTGCTGAAGCGGTGCCGCTCGGTGGCGACGTTGTAGCCGGCCTTGCGGATGGCGGCGACGGCCTCGCGCACGGCCTGGGCCGAGGTGGCCGACCGCAACGTGGCCAGGTGGCGGTCGAGGTCCACACGGGCCTCCTCCAGCGTGGGCACGCCATGCAGGGCCTTCTCCACGCGCAGGGCGCAATGCGCGCTGTTCACGTCGAGCAGGGGGAGGGCGATGTTCGTGTTGTCCATGGTCGTTGGTGTTGATTGACGATGCAAAGCACCGACGACCGGGAGCGTTCCGCGTTACATCCTCATCGGGAAGGTTTACATCAACCCACCTGGTCCAGCGGGGTGCGGCCCATGCCCATGGCCTTGAAGGCGGAGGGCGTCATGCCGGTGAGCTTCTTGAACTGGGCGCTCAGGTGCGCCACGCTGCTGAAGCCCGTGCGGTCGGCGATCTCGCTCAGGGTGAGCTCGTCGTACCGGATGAGCTCCTTCACCCGCTCCAGGCGTTGAAGCAGGAAGTACTGCTCGATGGTGATGCCCTCCACCTGCGAGAAGAGCGCGGAGAGCCCAGAGTAATCGCGGTGCAGCACATCCGGCAGGTGCTCGCTCAGCTTCACGCGCCCATTGAGCTGCTCGTTGTGGTGCACCAGCTTCACGATGGCGGCCTTGATGCGGGCGATGAGGGCGGCCTCACGACCGTCCACCAGATCGAAGCCCTCGGCCTTGAGCGCGGCGCGCGTGGCCTCCATCTCGGCATCGGAGGGTTCCTGCTCCAGCTCCACCTCGCCGAGGTCCAGCTGCAGCACGCGCAGGCCCTGCTCACCCAGCACGCGCCGCACCACCGCCTTGCAGCGGTCGCACACCATGTTGCGCACCACGAGCTTCATGAAAGGCGAAGCTAGCGGAGGGGAGCGTTCACAGCAGCGCCTGAGCCGGCACGTTGCCCTCCACCACCTTTCCGTCGAGCAGCTTGATGGTGCGCTGGGCATAGCCCGCATCGCGGAGGCTGTGCGTGACGATGATGACGGTGGTGCCGGCCCGGTTCAGCTCGGTGAGCAGCCCCATCACCTCCTCGCCCATCGCGCTGTCCAGGTTACCGGTGGGCTCGTCGGCCAGGATCAGCCTGGGGCTGTTCACCACCGCACGGGCAATGGCCACGCGCTGCTGCTGGCCGCCGCTGAGCTGTTGCGGGAAGTGCTTCGCCCTGTGCGCGATGCTCATGCGCTCCATGGCCGCCTGCACGCGCTGCCTGCGATCGGCCTTGCCCATGCTCGTGTAGATCAAGGGCAGCTCGATGTTCTCGGCCACGGTGAGCTCGTCGATCAGGTTGAAGCTCTGGAAGACGAAACCGATGGTGCTCTTGCGCAGCTCGGCCCGTTTGCGCTCGTTGTGGCCGCTGACGTCCTCGCCGTTCACCATGTAGCTGCCGCTGCTGGGCGCGTCCAGCAGACCGATGATGTTCAGCAAGGTGGACTTGCCGCAGCCGCTGGGTCCCATGATCGCCACGAACTCGCCCTGGTCGATCTCGATGCTCACGTCATGAAGGGCGGTGGTCTCCACGGTGTCCGTGCGGTAGATCTTCGAGAGGTTGCGGGTGATCAGGAGGCTCATGGGGTGGGGGGTTATCGTGATCGACGTTCCGTGTTGGCAGGCCCTGCAACACGCGAGGTGCGCAGGACCGTGGCTGCTATTGGATCAGGAGCTCGTCCGCATCGTTGAACGCGCTGTATCGGCTGGTCACGACGCGATCGCCGGGCCGAAGTCCTTCGATCACCTCGTACATATCGGGGTTCTGTCGGCCCAGCTTCAGCTCGCGCCGGGTGGCCCTGCCTTCGGCATCGACCACGAACACCCACTGGCCGCCGGTATCCTGGAAGAAGGGGCCGCGTGGCAGCATCACGGCCTCCATGTCCTCGCTGAGCTGGAGCCGCACCTGGAAGGTCTGCCCGCGGCGGATGTCGGCCGGCGTCGCACCCGTGAACCGCAGGTCCACATCGAACTCGCCGTTGCTCACTTCGGGATACACCTTGAACACCTCGATGGTGTGCTCCGAACCGGCATGGATGAAGGTGCCCTGAAGGCCGATGACGACACGGCTCACATAGTGCTCGGGGATCCGTGCGCGCACCTTGAAGCGCTCCAGCACATCGATCTGGGCGATGCGTTCACCGCGCTGCCGCGTCTGGCCCAGCTCCACGTTGAGCCCGCTGAGCTGCCCGTCGATCGGCGCCCTGATCACCAGGTTCTGCAGGTTCTCGCGCAGGAAGTGGAGGTTCTGCTGGATCAGCTCGAGGTTGCTGCTGATGGAGCCCATCTGGCTGAGGCGGAAAAGCGAATCGCTGCGGACGTTCGCGGCCAGCAGCATGCGTTTCGCCCGCATGTACTCCAGGTTCTCCCGGTCGGCCATGTACGTGTTCCGCGCGAGCAGCGAGTCCTGCAGCAGGCGGTCGTTCACATGCTGGTCGCGCTCCAGCCGCCTCAGGTCCTTGTCGAGGTTGAGCAGTTCATCGCGCAGCCGGATGCTCTGCTGGTCCATCGCCAGGCGGGTGTTGCGCAGGTTGTTCTGCTGGTCGAGCAATTGTGCCTCGCGGTTGATGGCGTCCATGTGCAACTGCGGGTTGCTGAGCTCGATGATGGGGTCGCCCGCCTTCACATGCGTACCGTCCTCCACGAAGCGATGCTTCACCGTGCCGCCCTCGAGCGCGTCGAGGAAGACCGTTTGAATGGGTTGCACGGTGCCGGTGACGGGGATGAACTCCTTGAAGAGGCCCCGTTGCACCTCGCCGATGGTGACCCTGGCGGTCTCCACTCGGACACGGCGGGTGGCGAAGGAGCCGCCCCAGAGGGCCAGGGCCGCGAGGAACACGACGACCGTTGCGCCGAACGCGATCATGCGCCTCCGCCGGGCCGGCTTGGGATCGATGGCGCGGTCCATGGTCCGAAGCTGGGGGCTGTGCAGGCGACGGACCGCGGACAGAGGGACGGACCGGTGGGTGGATGACCGGCAGGGACGAACGGGGACCGGTCGACGGGTTTCGGAGCCGCGTCGGGCCTGACCGGTGAGGCGGCCGGCCCATTCGGTCCGCTTCCTGTCGGAAGGCGCGGGGCCGCCGGGGCGCTAGGGTCCGAAATGCCCAATGGGAAAGGCCTGCCGGGCGGGGGGTACTTGCCGGGATCGGACTTCTGCCTACTTTCGTGCCGCCCAACGACCGTGGTGTGCTTTGGCGAGACCACCCCGGCACAGGCAAAGACCAACCAAACACGTCAGTAGAACGCATGAACATTTACGTCGCCAACGTCCCTTACTCTGTGAAGGACCAGGACCTCCGTGAGCTTTTCGAGCCTTACGGCGAGGTCACCTCGGCCAAGATCATCATGGACAAGGCCACCAACCGGAGCCGCGGCTTCGGATTCGTGGAGATGTCCGATGACAACGCCGGCCGTCAGGCCATCGAGGCCACCAACGGCAAGAACTTCCATGGCCGTGACCTCGTGGTGAACGAGGCTCGCCCCCGTCCGGAGGGCGACCGCCCCTTCCGCGGAGGAGGTGGTGGCGACCGTGGCGGCTACCGCCCCGACCGCGGCGGTTTCCGCGATCAGGGCGAACGCTCCTACCGTCGCGACGAGGTGATCCCATCCCATGCCATCAAAGGGCCCCGCTTCGGCGGGGCTCTTTCGTTCCACACCCCGGTTCCCTGTGAAAAGTTGTTGATCTCGACCGGAGATCCCGCATGGCGCAGAGCCGCCATAGGGCATCCCGGTAGCTTTGCGCCATGTCCCTCCCCTGCCCTCGGGCGCTCCTCCTGCTGTTCGCCTTCGGGTGGGTGATCGCACTGCCGGCCCAACGGCCTGGTGGCGGCGGACGTCCGGTGAGCGGCCGTGTCTACGGCAAGGTGATCGACGCGGTGAGCGGCAAGGGCGCCGAGTTCGCCACGGTGACCCTGTTCGCCGGCAGCAGGGACAGCGTGATCACCGGCACCATGGTGCGGGGCAACGGCGATTTCCTGCTGGAACCGGTGCCGGGCGGACGGTACCGCCTGCAGGTGAGCTTTCTGGGCTACCGCACCATCGAACAGACCGTTGAGGTGACCCGTGACCGGAGCGAGGTCGACCTGGGCAACCTGAGGCTGGAGGCCGACGCCGGTGTGCTGCAGGAGGCCACGGTGGTGCGCGAGCGGAGCCCGATGCAGATGCTGGTGGACAGGCGCGTGTTCAACGTGGACAAGGACCTGGCCGCACGCGGTGGATCGGGTGTGGACGTGATGAAGAACGTGCCCGGGCTGAGCGTGGACCTGGAAGGCAACGTGGAGATGCGGGGGGCCCGCCCCCAGATCCTGGTGGATGGTCGCCCCTCCTCACTGACCCTGGAACAGATCCCGGCGGAGGAGATCGAACGCGTGGAAGTGATCACCAACCCATCGGTGATCTTCGATGCCAACACCACCGGTGGCATCATCAATGTGGTGCTGAAGAAGAGCACCAAGCCCGGGTACAGCGGTCAGGTGCAGGCCGGCGTGGGCACCAATGACCGCTACCAGGCCGGTGCCAACGTCAACCTGCGCGAAGGCCGCTGGGGCTTCAACCTCAGCGCCAACTACAACGACGGCACCAACGTCACCGACGGGCTCACCCTGCGCACGGACCTCGCACAAGGTGCGCCGGCGGGCACCTTCGAGCAGCGCACCGACAGCCGGTCGGGACGCAGGTCCTTTGGCGGCCGTTTCGGAGCGGATGTGCAGGTCAGCAACCGAAGCGTGCTGTCCCTGTCCCTGGGATCGCGCTTCCACAACATGTCGGGGCGCGAGAGCCAGACCTTCGAGAACCGCGCGTCCGATGGAGCGGTGAGCACCTACGGCACGCAGGTGAACGACACGGAGACGCGGACCCGGAGCCTCAACGGCCAGCTGGCCTTCCGGCACAAGACCCCAAGGAGGGCAAGGAGTGGTCGGTGGACCTCACGTACAACCGCTGGGACCGCGACAGCGATTCGCGCTTCGACCTCCGGCGCTTCATCGCCGATGGCGGCCCGGACACCACCACGCCGCGCATCCAGGACAACCTGGGCGGATCGTACTACGACCAGTGGTCCTTCCAGTTCGACATGGTGGACCCGCTGAGCGAACGGAGCAAGCTGGAATACGGGGTGAAGAGCAACCTGAAGTGGGACCGCACCTGGCTGGACGTGCTGCTCACGACGCCACAGACGCCGTCAGGCGAGCTGGACAGTGCGCTCACCAACGACTACCGGATCACGGACCTGATCAACGCGGCCTACGTGAACTGGACGCGTACGCTCAGCGAACGCTGGAGCCTGCAGGCCGGCCTGCGGTTCGAGCAGACGTGGTTCGAGACGGAGCTGATCGGCAAGGACCAGGTGTTCAGCTACAAATACCCCGATGGGAGTCAGGACCTGCTCAAGGCGCTGTTCCCTGCGGTCTACCTGGTGCACCGATGGCCGGGCGGCCTGCGCGAACTGCAGGTGAACTTCTCGCGCAAGATCGACCGGCCGCGCTTCTGGCAGATCATGCCCTTCATCATGTTCAGCGACGCCCGCAACGTGCGCATCGGCAACCCGGGCCTGGCGCCGGAGATGAACAACCTGGCCGAGGTGAACCACCTGCTCCCCCTCTGGAAGGGCCGGGCCAGCTGGCTCACCAGCGTGTTCGGACGCTACACGGAGGATGTGATCACGGGCTACAGCACACCGCTGGCCACCGACAGCACCGTGCTGCTGAACACCTTCGTGAACGGCAGCTACAGCGTCACCGCGGGCTGGGAGAACGTGCTGAAGGTGGAACCGGTGCAGGGCCTCCAGCTCACGCTGAGCGGAACGGCGCAATACCTGGACGTGGCCTTGTCCTCGGCCGACGGCGGCGTCCGGAACACGGGCCTCCAGTGGAACGCCAAGCTGCTCGTGAACTACCGCCTGCCGAAGGACTGGTCCGTGCAGGTGAACGGCGAGTACGAGGGACCCCGCGTGCAGCCGCAGGGGCGTGGCCTGGAACAGTACGGGGTGGACCTTTCAGTGGGCAAGGACATCACGCGCCGGTTGAACGCCGTGGTATCGGTGAACGATGTGTTCTTCACGCGTCGCTGGGGCAACACGGTGGAAACGGCCTTCTTCGAACAGGAGAGCTACCGCCGCCGCGAGATGCGCTTCGTGCGTTTCACCCTCACGTGGAAGTTCGGCGAACAGAACAACTCCCTCTTCCGGCGCCGTCAGCCGCAGCGCGATGCCGGCGACGGTGGGGGCATGGAGATGTAAGCGCGCTACAACTCCCGCACCTCCCAGGTGGGGCAGCCCACGGTTCCCAGATCGTCGTAGAAGTCCAGGAAGTGGAGCTTGTGGAACAGCCCCTGCGCATCATGGATGATGTACACGATGGAGGGGTCCACCGTGTAGGCGCCGTCGTCGAACGAATAGGTCTTCCAGTCGAAGCCGATGGCGTCCCGTGCGGTGCTGAAGGGATGCTGCAAGGTGTCCGATAGGCTCACCGTGGCCATGTCGGCAGCAACGATGCGCGCCACACGGACCCCGGGCGGGGTGAGCACGCCTGTGACGATGTAGGGGATGAAGGGCTCGTGGAACTGGTGCGTGTACTGCGTGAAGACCATGTCCCAGCTGCCTGCGGACGGCTCCACGTCCTCCGTCCCGGAAGCGAAGCTGAACATGGTGGAGGCGCTGCTGCCCGACTTGGACAGGGTGTGCTCCTGCATCCCGCTGCCGTCCAGCAGGGCGGTCCGGAACGTGTACGATGTGGCGGTGACCTCAAGCAGCTGCAGCTTCCGGACGCCAAGGTGCGCACCGAAGGCGTTGTAGCCCAGATCGATCAGGTGGATGTCCTGCGCACCCCGCCAGTCCCCGATGGCGGTGCTGTCCGGGTGGCCGCTGGGCGCGTCGATACGGCGCCCTTGGGCCATGCCCGCCGTATCCATCGCCACCGTGATGTCGCCCGGGCCGATCGACCAGGCGGTCATCAGGCGGCTGCCGTTGAGCCACACCCGCCACTGGTCCGGGCCGCTCTCGAAGGCCAGGTCCCAGGCGGTCTTCGGGTTGCTGCGCACCACCGTGCGCGAGGAGATGTCGACCCACAGCTGGTCCTGATAGCCGCTGCCCATGCAAAGCTGCACCTGGGCCGCCTCCCCACGCGGACGGGCGGGCACGGGGAGTTCATCCTTGATGCACCCGGAGAGGAGCAGGATGGAGAGCGGGAGCAATGCGGTGGCACGCATGGTCAGGATCGCTTGCGCAATTCAACATCAAGGCGCATGAACCAGGTGCGCCCGGTGGTCATCGGCACGGCGGTGGCGCCGGCGGAGTGGGCCCCTTCGGCCATGGTGGCCGCCAGGTTCCGCACATCGAACAGGTCCTTGCAGCCCACGGAGAGGCTGATGCGCCGGTCGAGGAAGGCCTTGGTCAGGGTGGCGTCGGCCAGGTGATAGGCGCCGATCGTGCCGCGGGTCACGGCGCCGTCGGCATCGGCGATGTAATTGGCGAGCTCTCCCTGGTACTTGTAGAAGAGGGATGCGGTAAGGCCCATCCGGCCGTGGTTCCAGGTCAGCGAGGCGCGGGCCTCGGGGCTCCACAGGGCGGCGGGCGAGACGGCATCCTCCCTGCCGGTGATGGAGGCTCCGGCGGACAGCGCCCAGCGTCCGTCATCCCACCCTGCGCCCACCGTGCCCCCATAGGTGCGCAGCCCGCCGATGTTGACGTAGGTGTAGCGCGTGCCGCTCACCTGGGCCAGGCTGATGACGTCCTCCACCTCGTTGAAGAAGGCGGTAAGCTCGGCGGACCAGGTGCCCCGCTCCCGTTGTGCGCGATAGGTGAGGCCGGCGCTGCCGTGGTGCGCCCGCTCCGGACGCAGCTCGGGGTTGCCGACGATGTCGTGGTTCACATCCACGAAGAAGAGGTACAGTTCCTTCAACGAAGGCGCGCGGAACCCTCGGGCATAGGCGGCGCGGACGGTGAGCGCCGGTGCCGGCGTCCAGCGGACGTTCAACGAGGGGATCAACGGGGCCTCATACCGGGTGTTGTAGGCGTAGCGCAGGCCGGGCCGAAGGGTGAGGCCGCTCCACGGGCTGTACTCCGCGCTGGCGAAGGCCGCCAGATCGCTGATGGTCTCGCCATCGCCCGCCATCCGATCGCCCTCCCCTGTCTCGTGGTTGAGGTCGGTGCCCACCTCCCACGCCAGCCGGGTACTGTCGGGTGCCGAGGACCATGTGGCGCGCAGGTTGGTGAGCGTGAACCGCGACGTGTCCTGCGTGCCGGGCGTGGTCACCAGCTGTTCGCTCAGGTCGGTGAGGTCGCGGAACCAGGTGTTGCGGATGCGGCGGTAGCGCTGGTGCGCGAGCAGGGCGTTGAACCGGCGTCCCCGGTCCCACCGGCCCTCGGCGAAGACCGCGTTGTCCAGGCGGTGCGTGAGGTACTGCTCATCGAAGGCCGTCTCCTGATAAGGCGCGCGCGGACGACCCCGGTTGGTGATGCGGTCCTGGAAGGCCTCGCCCTTGTACCCCAGGTCCCAGTGTGTGCCGCGCCAACGGTGGTTGAGGCGGGCGAAGTACTGCTCACGGGGTTTCCATTGCTGGTGACGCGTGCTGTCGGCCAAGGTGGGCGAAGGGTCGTACCAGCCGCCGGTGGAGGGGTCCCAACCCGCGAAGGCGTTGCGGCCGCCGGTGATCACGAGGTCGTGGTGCCCAAGACGGGCGGTGGCGGTGCCGGTGAGGTTGAGCCGGCCGATGTGCTCGGCGTAGGCCGTGGCCCTGGCGCTGGAGCGGTCGTTGGAGCGCTTGCGCGTGATCAGGTTGATGGTGCCCGCCAGTGCGTTGGTGCCGTAGTTGACGCTCAGCGGACCCTCCACCACCTCCACCCGCTCGATGCCGGTGAGGTCAAGCTGCGCCAGATCGAGGTTGCCATCCTGCCGCCCGATCACCGGAACACCGTCCACCAACACCTTCACGTTCTCGCCGCCCAGTCCCTGCATGCTCACCGCGGTGCCGAGGATGTTGTCCTGGCCGAGGCGCACGGTGAGCTCATTGCGCAGGGCCTCGCCCAGGGTGTTGGCGGCCATGCGATCGATCCGCCCGCGGTCGATCACACGCACCCGATGCACCGCGTTCTCCGCGATGCCGGCGCCATACTGTCCGGTGACCACGAGCTCGGGCATGTGGATGGACGCCGGCCGCAGGTGCAGCGCGTGTGGACCGGCTCCGATGAGCGTATCGGCGAAGGCCGCAAAGCCCATCATGTGCACGCGCACCAGCAGGGGCCGCGAGGCATCCACCGGCACCGTCAGCGCACCCTGGTCATCGGCTTGCGCCGTGGTCGGTCCGCCGCCCTGCTGCCAGGTGACGCTTGCGAACGGAAGGGGGGCCCCGTTCTCGGCCATGCAGATGAGCCGGACCTGGGCGTGGAGGATGACCGGGCTGGTGGCAGCGGTCAGGAGGAGGGCCGGGAGGACGCGCAGGAAGGGACCCATCGGAAGGACCTTGCAAAGGAGCGCACACGTGCGCGTGCGCACGGTCACGCGCACGTCAGGTTCAGCTCACTGGCGAAGCAGCCGGGCCACGGCAGGGCCACGGTCGGTGAGGAGACGCACGGTGTAGCTGCCGGCTCCAAGCCCTCCAAGTTCCATGGTGAACGGCGCGGCGCTCAAGGCCCCGAGGGAGCGCACAAGGCGGCCGGATGCGTCCAACACCTCGAGGCCCAGGATGCGGGCTTCCCCGGCATCGATGGTGAAGGTGCCATCGGGCGTGGGGTTCGGCCATACGCGGAGGTCCGCCGGCCGGTCGCGTTCGGCCAAACCGGTGGCGCTCACGAGCTCCTGGGTGAAGTCGATCGTGCCGGAGGTGCTGCCACCGAAGCCCGTGAAGGCCACATGCCACACGTTGCCTCCCAGGTCCTTGACGAAGTAGCTCAACGAATCCTCGATCACCCACTGGAAGGTCTGCATGTCGAAGCGCTTCCAATCGAAGCCGATCGTGTTGATGTGCGCGCTGTAGGCGGCGGAGGTCCAGTCGGCATCCGCAGGAGGAACACCGGCGGCCCGGGCGGCCTCGATGCCCTTGTTCTGGAGCACCCCGGTGACCCCGTAAGGCTGCGGGATGAAGGCGACGTACTTCACGAAGGTGAGGTCCCAGCTGTCATTGGCCGGCTCGCGGTCCACGGCCGTGTGGGTCTCCAGGTCCCAGTAGGCGAAGTTCTTCGTGCTGTATGCCGCCTTGTTGATCTGACCGACAAGCTCGTCGCTGCCGTCGAGGTCGGCGTGCGTGAAGGTGTACGTGCCCGTGGCCAGGCCATCGATGCGCAGCTTCCGCCAGCTGCCGTTGGCGAGGTGGATCAGGGAAGATGGTGTCGCCGGCCACCACATGGGTGATCGTGTTGTAGTTGCCCCAGCCCAGGTCGAACTCATCGGCGAAGGGACCCTGGTTGAGGGCGCCGAAGCTCCAGCTGGTGTCCGCATTATGGGCACGCGGCCAGGTGGAGAGCCCTGTGGTGTCCACACTGTTCCAGTCGGCGATGCTGAAGGGGCTCTTCACCACTTCGACGCCGGCCTTCTGGGTGTTCACCAGCACACTGGCCGTGAAGCCCTGGATCTCGAAGGCCAGGTCCCAGTTGTTCACCGGGGCGGTGCCCACCACCCCGTTCTGCAGGCTGTACCACACCTGGTCGGCGTAGCCCGGGGCGATGCTGACGGTGACGGGGGTCTGGGCGTGAAGGCCGTGGACGAGCAGGACGGAGGCGAGGAGGAGCGATGAACGCATGGGTCGGGGTTCGGGGTGCAAAGCAAGTGAGGGTCCATGGGCAGGAACAAGGGGAACGCCGGGTGGTGGGTCATGGAACTGCAACATGAAAAAATCAGCGGGGTCTGTTAGATAAAGTGTGTCATCATCGTTATTGCTGATGATGTTGATGTTGTTGGGGTTTTGAACGAGGGGGTCCGGGGAGACTCAGAACCTGTTGATCGGTGTTGATCGCCTGTGGATCGAAGCGTGGGCCGAAGAGCAGGCGTAGCTCGGCGGCTATCTCCCTCCAAGCGAAGATGGGCTTGGCGGCCATTTTCTCCACGATGCGCTGCTGGGCCAGATAGAGCAGCTTGAGCAGGGCCATGTCGTTGTCGAAGACGCGCTTGGTCTTGGTGTACTTGCGCAGCTGAGCGTGGAAGCCCTCGATGGGATTGGTGGTGTAGATGAGCCGCCGGATGCGCTCGCTGTAGCGGTACTGGCTGGCCAGCAGCGGCCAGTTGGTGTGCCAGGAGCTCACCGCCTGCGGGTAGCGTTCCCCCATTTGTCGCTGAAGACCTCCAGGGCATGCAGCGCTTGCTGCTCACCAGGGGCCCGGTAGATGGCCCGCATGTCCTTGACCACCTCCTTGTAGTGCTTGTAGCTGATGTACTTCAGGGTATTGCGCACCTGGTGCACGATGCAGAGCTGGATATCGCTCTGTGGGTACACCAAGGAGATCGCGTCGGAGAAGCCGCTCAGGTTGTCGATGCATGCGATCAGCATGTCCTCCACGCCGCGTTGGCGCAGGTCGCCCAGCACGCCCAGCCAGAACTTGGCCCCTTCGCTCTGCCCCACGTACAGGCCCAGCAGGTCCTTGTGGCCATCGGGGCCAACGCCCAAGGCGGTGTATACGGCCTTGTTCACCACGCGCCCTTCCTGCTTCACCTTGAAGTGGATGGCATCGAGCCACACGATCGCGTAGCGCGCCTCCAGGGCCGCTGCCGCCAGGTCTGTACATCGGCGATCACCTGGTCGGTCACCGCGCTGATCGTGGCCTCGCTCACCTCGATGCCGTACAGGTCCCGCACATGGTCGCTTATGTCGCGCTGGCTCATCCCAAGCCCGTAGAGCTTGATGATCTTCATGTCCAGCTCGGCGTTCAGCACGCGCTCGCGCTTGGGCAGCAGCACCGGGTCGAAGGTTCCCTCACGGTCGCGCGGCGTGGCGATCTCCACCTCTCCGTGGGCGGTCTTCACCCGCTTGCGCCCATGTCCGTTGCGCCGGTTACCTCCAGGCGGCTCCTCGGCCAGGTGAGCGCTCAGCTCGCCCCGTAGCGAGGCCTCCATCAGTCGCTTCACCAGCGGGGTCAGCACCCCATCGCTGCCGCTCAAGGGCTTGCCCAGTAGCAATTGCTTCATGGCCTCCTTCTCGAAGGCTTCGTAATCGAACTTGTCCGTCTTGTCCTCCATGGGTCAGGTGTTGAAGTTCGCAATCCGGCCTGACACACTTTACTGAACAGTCTCAATCAGCGAGGCCCGGGCTTCACCGACCTGCGTCGGATCCACCCGGGCCCCGCCTTCACCGGACCTCGTGATCAGTCCACTTTCGTGAACCGCTGCGTGATGACCCCATCGCCGATCGTCAGGCGCAGGATGTACTGGCCGGGCACGAGACCGGCCACATCGATCATGGTCCGGGTCTCACCCTTGCCGGCGTTCACCGCCAGGGCAGGGATGGCCTCCTGGCCCAGGATGTTGATCACGCTCATCTCCACGCGGGCCTCCGCATAGGTGTTGAGCGCGATGTTGAGCACATCGCGGGCAGGGTTCGGCCACAGGTTCAGGTCGGCCAGCGGCATGTCCTGTTCGATGGCCTTCACCAGTTCCTCGTCCACCACACGGCCGTCGCTCAGCACCAGCGACTGGGTGCCGTCCTGATCCACACCGAACACACCGTTCAGGATGGCGCAGAGGAACGGACCCACGACGAGATGCGGAGCGCCGGTGACATCCAGGCTGGCGCAGATGCTGCCGCCGCCCTGGATCAACAGGCCGTTGACGTCGAAGCCCGTGGTCACGCCCAGCTGCACGATGCTCAGGTCCAGCGTGGCCGGATCGTACACCAGCGTGTGGATGCGGTACAGACCCAGCTGCTGCACCGTGAACACCGGCGTGGCGCTCACCTGCTGGATCGTGAGCCCGGTGCCGCGCGTCAGCACGTACAGGGTCTGGTAGCCGGCCGGCACCACGGCATCACCGCCGGGCAGTCCCACCAGCGTGGCGCTGCCGCCGACACGGCACTCGATGAAGTCCTCCGGCGCGATGGTACCGGCGTCCGCCAGGCACTCGTCCGTGCAGACGCTCACGTTGAAGGCCGCACCCGGCACATCCAGGCTGGCGCAGATGCTGCCACCGCCCTGCACCAGCAGGCCGTTCACGTCGAAGCCGGTCGTCACACCCAGCTGCACGATCGAGAGATCGAGCGTGGCCGGGTCGTACACCAGCGTGTGGATCGTGTACAGGCCATCGGCCGTCACATCGAAGCTCGGGTTCGCACCCGCGTTCACGATGGTGAGACCGGCGCCCTGCGTCAGCACGTAGACCGTCTGGTAGCCGGCGGGCACGTTGGCGTCACCATTGGCCGTGGCGGACAAGGTGGCCACACCGTTCTCCAGGCAAACTTCCGTGGACACCGCGGTCAGGGTGCCGGCGTTCGGGCTGGCCACGTTGAAGGCCGCACCCGGCACATCCAGGCTGGCGCAGATGCTGCCGCCGCCCTGCACGAGGAGACCGTTCACGTCGAAGCCGGTCGTCACGCCCAGCTGCACGATCGCGAGATCGAGCGTGGCGGGGTCGTACACCAGCGTGTGGATCGTGTACAGGCCGTCGTCGGTCACGTCGAAGCTCGGGTTCGGACCCGCGTTCACGATCGTGAGACCGGCGCCCTGCGTCAGCACGTACACCGTCTGGTAGCCGGCGGGCACGATGGCGTCGCCGTTCGGCGTCGCCGTCAGCGTCACCGCGTTGCCGTCGCCGCAGATCGAGGCGCCACCGCTCAGGGTGCCGGCGTTCGCATCGCAGTCAAGGGGACATTCCACCGCCGTGGTCACAGCGCCCGGCACGTCCAGGCTGGCGCAGATGCTGCCGCCGCCCTGCACCAGCAGGCCGTTCACATCAAAGCCCGTGGTCACGCCCAGCTGCACGATCGAGAGATCGAGCGTCGCCAGGTCGTACACCAGCGTGTGGATGGTGTATGTGCCCAACGCGCTCACCTCGAATTCCGGCACCGTGTTCACGTTCTGGATCACGAGGCCTGCGCCTTGCGTCAGCACGTAGATCGTCTGGTAACCGGCCGGCACGTTCGCGTCACCGTTCGGGGTCGCGGAGATCATCACCGTACCCTGCTCGAAACAGACCTCTTCGACATCCGCGGTCAGCGTCCCTGCGCTCGGCGTACCCACCGTGAACTGCGCTCCCGGCACATCCAGTCTGGCGCAGATGCTGCCGCCGCCCTGCACCAGCAGGCCGTTCACATCAAAGCCCGTGGTCACACCCAGCTGCACGGTGCTCAGGTCCAGCGTCGCCGGATCGTACACCAGCGTGTGGATCGTGTACAGGCCGTCGTCGGTCACGTCGAAGCTCGGGTTCGGACCCGCGTTCACGATCGTGAGACCAGCTCCCTGCGTCAGCACGTACACCGTCTGGTAGCCGGCAGGTGCGTTGGCGTCGCCGTTCGGCGTGGCCGACAGCGTCACCGCGTTGCCATCGCCGCAGATCGACGCGCCACCGCTCAGGGTGCCGGCGTTCGGGCTGGCCACGTTGAACTGAGCTCCCGGCACATCCAGGCTGGCGCAGATGCTGCCGCCGCCCTGCACCAGCAGACCGTTCACATCAAAGCCCGTGGTCACGCCCAGCTGCACGATGCTCAGGTCCAGCGTCGCCGGGTCGTACACCAGCGTGTGGATCGTGTACAGGCCGTCGTCGGTCACGTCGAAGCTCGGGTTCGCACCGGCGTTCACGATCGTGAGACCAGCGCCCTGCGTGAGGACATAAACCGTCTGGTAGCCGGCGGGCACGTTGGCGTCGCCATTCGGGGTCGCCGTCAGCGTCACCGCGTTGCCGTCGCCGCAGATCGACGCGCCACCGCTCAGGGTGCCGGCGTTCGGGCTGGCCACGTTGAACTGCGCACCCGGCACATCCAGGCTGGCGCAGATGCTGCCACCGCCCTGCACGAGGAGACCGTTCACGTCGAAGCCGGTCGTCACGCCCAGCTGCACGATCAGAGATCGAGCGTGGCGGGGTCGTACCCAACGTGTGGATCGTGTACAGGCCGTCGTCGGTCACATCGAAGCTCGGGTTCGGGCCCGCGTTCACGATCGTGAGACCGGCGCCCTGCGTGAGGACGTAGACCGTCTGGTAGCCGGCCGGCACGCTGGCGTCGCCGTTCGGCGGCGGCCGTCAGCGTCACCGCGTTGCCATCGCGCGCATCGACGCGCCACCGCTCAGGGTGCCGGCGTTCGGGCTGGCCACGTTGAACTGCGCACCCGGCACATCCAGGCTGGCGCAGATGCTGCCGCCGCCCTGCACGAGCAGACCGTTCACATCAAAGCCCGTGGTCACGCCCAGCTGCGAT
>JADJXH010000005.1 GCA_016715895.1 Flavobacteriales bacterium
TGTCCAGATTAAACTCATCAGGCGTAAAACCGCCGAGCCGCCAAAGATGCCGAGAAGGTACCGTTGCGCGCCGCGCGTCAATGCGTTTGTCATGATATTCTCAGGTTTATTTTCTGTACCGGCCAGAAAACCAGCGCAGGGTTTCGTAGTAGTCAGCCAGAGTTCTGTCGTCGTCGGCCTGCTGTTGTTGGCCTTCGTCGCCGTCCTGCGGCCCGTAGATGTCCAGTTCGTCGTCGTCATGTCCGTTCATTGCATCGTCTCCTCTTGATTAAATTCATCCGCGACGTGTTTTTCGAATGGCGCGGCTGCTTTTACTTGCTCCGGCAGATATGAAAAGCGTAGGCCAGCACCGCTTTCGTCGTCGTCTTTGTCGAGGGCGACGGTCGCCTCGGCGGTCAGGTGACGTTGCTGTAGTCGCCCGTGTTGAGCCCCTTTCGTATCGTGCCGTCACGGTCATCACTTTACGGCTTCCTCTTTGATTCTGAGGTAGGCCTTATTGTTTCCGGCTGTTGGTCTGGCCATTAGCCGATCATACTCTTTCACGATGAGTCGTGAAGCGCGTGTGGACATACAGGAAGCTTCGCATCGCCTGCCGACGGCCTCACGATGTCCCACTGTTCACCTGGTAGAGCGACGCCTTTATAATCACATTGTCATATTCGTACGGTTTTTCGCATGTGTCCAATCTTCTCCTCTTGTTGCTTATAACGCTTGCCAATAATTATATAACCTCGTTTAGTCACTGTCAATATCTGCTATAACACTCCAGCTAACAGGGGAGGCAAAAGCCACAGCGTTATTCTCAAAGTAGTCGCGCTTCAGGATCGGCCAGCCGCAGCAGGGCGGTATCGTTCGCCGATATTGATGCTCGCGTGGTTTTTGCCGTTATCGTCGCTGGACCCATGCTATCGGTTGAGTCGCCCCACGATGGATTATATTTGTCGTCGTAGTACCGCGTACGCAGCCGGTCGATAGCGTAAATAATGATGTTTGCCGGGCTGAACATTCTCGAACGCGCCGGTCAGGCCATAGTGCCAGCCGCTGGCAGAGCGTGCTTGTACGTAGTCGGAATTAGCCGCCGGGATTGTCCTTGATCCATTCTGTATATTTCATCTCGAGTCCCCTCTCGATTAAGTTTGTCCCGCCCAATCTTTAACAATAGTATAGCATGACTAATAAGACTTGTCAATACCCAAAAACAAGTAATAGCCCGGATTGCCCGATATTGTTCCCATCTACTGTCAGATGTTGCTCATTGCTGTATACTACGTACATCATGACTATCCGGCTGTTTCTTCAGACACGTGTATTACCTCACCTGAAGGGCAGCGGGTAAATGAGGAGGATAGCGGGCGGATGCCGCGGGAGCATGGTCGAGGCCCGTTACCTCCTGTCTGGCGATGATGTCCTTCACCCTGATGCAGGTCTCCTCTCGACCGCTAGCCGGGTGGCGTGAAGCTCGCCCGACCGACGGGGATAGCAGGAGGCATTTATTCATCGGTTTCAATCAAGAGGAGATGGATATGCTTGAAAATGATTTCGCTTTGATGAGATAATCTCGGAGGCTTTAATCAACAAGGTCCTGGCAATCAACCTGGTCGCACTTCTGATTCCACGTTGCCTAAACAGATACTAACGTCGCGCGAGCGCTAGTCAGCAATCTGGCGCGGTTATTCGTTTACGATCTCCGGCGGCTATAGGCCCCGGCGTTGAAAAGGACAACTGGTTAGCAAAGCGGTCACATGGCGTTCGATTTTGACGCGGCGGACGAGACAAGCAGGCTCTGATTACATCATTAAGCGCGACGGAACGTTCCGCGATGATGTTCCGCATCGTTCGGTTTTACAACGGTCTCCCATACCGAGTGCCGCGCCACGGGCGCGGGCGGTGTTCACACTGAGCAGCCTGTCACGTCGCCGGTCGAATATCGGCGCATCTATCAGGCGAGGCATGGTGGATTCGCAACCGTCGGACGGTTCGGCGTGAAGAATCCGGCCTGTAAAGACCCGCTCTTTCGCCTACTGGTCGAAGGGCGGACGCTAAAACGAACTGGTCAATGACTGGCCAGTGTTCACGATTGATTACATCACCGCTCAGTATGACGCGGCTCATCCCGTCATATTGCGGACAACCATCGCCGGTCGAAACGCGCCGCCGCCCGCCCCGTCGCCCTCGTTGCAAAATGCCAAGTTGGAAACAGTTGAAGCACAGAAAGACGCGCCGAGGGGCGAAGGATGACCACAGCGCGCTAGTCAGGGCGGCCATCGGTACTGGGCGGCTGGCGGCGTCGGGCGCGCTTAATCCGGCATTGACGTGGAAGCCGAACTGGAAGCGGAGGCAAGAGCAGACCGGAACCCGACCACCGCAAGGAAATACAGCGGACAATCCGGGACGGCCTGACCTATGGCGCAACCCGGCCGCCGGCACTTGAAGGGTAAAGAAGGTAGGAGACATCCTGCCACGACCGACGACGTCAAATCCGATGATCGTCATTACATTCAGAGAGGACCTAAAGTTCTCTGCTTACGTCGAGGAAAAGACCGGCCGGGGTTGGCGCAAGCTCGGCCGAACGCTTACAAGGCAGCGAGTTCCCTACGTCTGCACGTTCCTGAAACCGAAGACTACGGTTTCAAGGGTTGTCTGGCCAGCGGGTGGAATTAGCTGAACACAACGAGCGAACGGCTTGAAATCAGAACGGCCTTTCGCCGCCACGCCCCTGACCGACATCGACCAATCTGTATTGTTGGACCGGCTGTTTGACCACGGCATGAGCAACGAAGGCCACACGCGCAGGCCCTCTTCATACCCGCGCGGCCGAGAATCGCCATCATCCGGCGCAAGGCACTATCCGGAGGGGTTACAGGACGGCGGCGCCACTTGACGCGCTTCCATGCACCACCTCGATATGTCCGAGACAGCGCGGCGATGTTCTGGCGCAGGCTTGATTGGTTCCACCGCCAAGATTCTGGACGGGCGGCAGAACCTCATGCTAGAGGTTGTCAGCGGGCAGGGCAGGGCAAGCGCACAGGTGGTGCGCTGGCTCTGCCCACTTCTATCTGTTCAATGAAGGCCCCATTAGTCTCCAGGGACAACAAAGACGACCCTATCCTTCTAATCAACAACTGGTTCTGGGGAAGTGGCGAACTGGAGTTCGACCACCGCTGCCGCGCCTGACCGGTCAGGCCCCCGATGCAATTTCGTCAGCCGCGAGCAAGTGGAAAAAGGTGAGCCTTACGGCCGCTATGACTTCGACAAGCCCGCCGCCGCTCTGATGATAGGGAGGGAACGCCGACGGATCCGGTTTCCGAAGCGACCCGACCGGCAACCGCCGTTTTGGCCGTCATCCACCCCGACATCGACTGGGCCGCGAGACGGACGTCGACCGCGCCCAACTCCAGGCTGAATCCCGTGCGCCTGGCGGGCGGGCGAGGCGGTGGAAATCTGACGCGGGTCGAGCAGGAGATACTGCGTGAACCTGAACGGTGAACACATGGGTCAATGGCCGCGGATGAATCTGTTGCTCCAGAACTACGAGATAGAGCACGACGCGGGCGACTGGAGCATGTCCACGATGGACACCGGAGAACTTGACAACCGGTTTGCGCGGCGACCAAAATCGAAACAAACCGAACGATTGACTACGGTACTTGACGAACATACGGACTGACAAGGAACGCCGAAAAGAGACGGCGCAGTCTCGCAAGCTGATGATCGGTAAACTAATCCAAGACCATTCAACTTATTAGCAGAGGAAGGAGACTTTTAACCACGGCAACTGACCCCAGAACTCCCTCGAGAACTCAAGTAACCTTTATCAAAAAGACGATAATATGTTGCCGTCCGTTGTCACCCTGTTGCCAGGGAAAAAGGCAACTGGTTTGACGACGTTTTTACCAGTATAATCTGCTTGTTGGCAGTTTTGCCACTGTCGTCGCCTTGTCTTTGTACCCCGAATGTGACGTCGAAAATGACGCATTTTTACAATTTACTACATCTCAAGCAGATGGTGTAGGAGTTGCCGGCAACGAGAAAGAACACCGGCAACGCCGGCAATGTTAAAAATTGGAGGCCGATTGAACGAACCGAAAACGACCAAACGAATGGGACTGAATGAATGACTTAACAAACGACTGAGTAAATGACCGTAAAGGAGAATCCAAATGAAAATCGACAACGGCAATATGGACGGATTCGCGGGGGGGGAGGTGTGCAGGAGGTTGACCGTTGGCAATACGACCTCTATCGGTTACAACGCCACAAGCGGCGTGGTTCTACATCGGCGAGAAGGAGAGCAAGACGTTGACATCGTGCCTGCGCGGCGCAGGCAATGCAAGGAAGTGACAGACGCGCAACGTGGGACGACATTCACCGCTATCCAATCAGGACGAAACGCGCCGACATGGTGGACGGCGAGATGCAAACGCGGCTCCAGGTCAGGCATGAAGGGGATGAGCTTCACACGTTCGGCGCGCGAAGCTGGACGGCGCGGGCGGCATGGGCCAACCTGCTGGGCGGCCCTACCATGATGCAGCGTTTCGAGGGCGGCATCTGGCCGCGCTTGTGGAACATATCAAGACGCTCAAGACATCGACCGGCAAGACGACCGCCCCCCGTGTTGGCGCCTTCATCTCGAAGTCGGCGAAGCCATCGACCTGACCCTCGGCGGCCAACGTCAGCAGAAGGCGACCGGCCACCCTATCAAGGCCGTCAGCATGGCGTTCGTCGGGCCGGAGAAGGCGGCCGAGTATGCCGAACTTTTTACACGAGCGAAGCCCTTTGACGAGTGGCGGCGGAATGGAACACCCGCGCCGGTGGCCGAGGCTCAGCCTGACCACGAACTGGCCCCCGTCGCCCTGAACACACCCGACGAGCTTATTCCGTTCTAGGAGACGAACAGCATGGCGCGTAAGATAACCCGCAAGCCGGGAAACCGGTCGGAGTGTACAGTAAGGAATATCAGAGCTACGCAGGCCATGTTGCCCGGTTCAGTGGCGCCCATCACCCTACAGGCGACCGTAGCGATGGATCGTTTCCGCTGGTGGCACTTCTTTGGGCGACAGGGCGAACGGTGGATCGCGGCCGAGGCTCTCCGGCGGTGACTGAGTTTATTCATTTCGTCACCCTGTTAAACGGCCGGTACAGCCACCGGCTGGCGTGGCTGAACGAGGCAGAGAAAACGCCTGTTGCCGAGCAGCGGATGTTGCGCAAGGCACGTAGAGGCCCTCAAAACGCGCTACAAGCGGTTTTAGGGATAAGGATAATGGGGCAAATATGGGTAAAAGCGAATTAGAGGGTATACTGTCACAATACATGATGATTAACAATATCCCGCCAGGGAAACGGAACACCGGTTCCACCGAAACGCAAAAGTGGCGGTTTGATCTTTGCATGGCCCGACCGGCGCATCGCCGTCGAGGTGCAGGGCGGCATCTACATGGTTAAGAGCGGCCACAACACGGCGGCGGGGATCACCGTGACAGGAGAAGCGCAACGAGGCCGTCGTTGCTGAGATGCGGAGTAGTGATGGCGGACCAGATTCAGGACGGGTCGGCGGCTGACTGGTTGTGTCGTCTTATGTATCCTGAACCGGCAACGACACGGCCGCCGTTTTGAGAGTGAACCATGTTAGCAAAGCGGCAATACGATCCGGAAACGAAGGCGGCTGTACGGCGGCATTGTTGACCGGGCAGTTTGTCGTCGCGCTGGCAGCCGAGTATCAAATTCCGGCCGCGACTATTCGCTCGAGGAAGGCCAGGGGAGCGGCATTGCAGGTGTTGATCAGAAAAAAAGATTGAGATAGGAGATTTGCTCATGGCTTACCGAGCGCCAATCTGGCGGCACTGGAGGCTCAGGCCGAGGTCTTTGCTGATCCCAGGTGGCTCAAAAACAGCCAGTGGAAGCGAGGCGGCCGTGCTGCTGTACGGGGTTATGGCAGACAAGGCCAGAGATTGTTGAGGCGTTCGGGCGAAATGATGGCGATACCGACGCCGCGAATTGATACCGGCCCGTTTTCGTTTAACCGCATGCCGTCCAGCGCGGTCGATCTGAATTGTCGCCACTGTTTCCTGGCAGTCTCAGGTCATTGAGGAGTCGGCGCGGTTTAACGTCGTTTGCGTCGGCCGCCGAGCGGGAAGACGCAGCTAGGCGTCCATCTGGTAAAGCCGCGCCGGACGTGCTGGCTCATCCTGTCGGCTGGTTCTCGCCGTCCTACAAGCTCATGCTGGAGGTATGGCGGGAGGCGACGCGGTTGTTTACCCCGATTATCGCCCGGCAGACGCGGAGGAGCGGCGACTGGAATTCGACGGGCGGCGTTTTGGAATTCTGGTCGCTGGACAATCCACAGGCGGGACGTAGCCGGAAATATAAACTGGTGATTGTCGATGAGGCAGCGTTCGTTCCGTTAATGATGGACGCCTGAATTACGTCATCCGCCCGACGCTGGCCGATCTGCGCGGCACGGGATGGTTGTTTTCGACTCCCTGGGCGGGCGCAACGGATTTTGGCAGTTATGGAGCCGGGCCGCCGATAGCGGCTATCCGGACTGGCGCACGGTGGCAGATGTCGAGTGACGTCAACCCATCAATCTCACGCGAGGAACTGGATGAGATATGGGCGATCTCTTCCGGAACGGTGGCGCAACAGGAATTGATAGTGCAGTTTGTCGACGACGCGGGCGGCGTCTTTCACCGCGTCATGGAATGCGCTACGGCCACGCCCCTCGACGGCCCGGTCTCCGGGCGCGCCTATGTCGCCGGGGTAGACGTGGCCGACGCCGCCGACTTCACGGTGATTAGCATCCTCGACGCCCGGACGCGCGAACAGGTCTACATCGACCGGTTCAATCGTATCGGCTATACCGCGCTCGAAGATCGTATTCATGCCGCCTATGAGCGGTGGAACATCCAGACGATGGTCATCGAGGATAACAGTATTGGCCAGCCGGTGATCGACCACTTGCGCGGGCGGGGCATGAGCATCGTGCCCTTCCACACGTCGGCGGCGACGAAGCAACCGCTGATTCAGGCGTTGCAATCGGCGTTTGAACACGGGACAATCAGGATATTGCCCGACCCGATTCAGGTGGGAGAGCTTCAGGCTTACGAGGGCAAGCGGCTGGCCGGCGGCATGAGCTACAGCGCACCGGCGGGGATGCATGACGACACGGTGATGGCATTGGCATTGGCATGGCACGGCGTGGGCAAGCGGCCGACTCCCATACCGCAACAGGCAGCACGACAAAGCAGGGGACGAGGTTCTAATGGCGAAGCAAATCTGTATAAAGACATTGGCGACATAGGATTGAACACCAGCGGTTGGGGGGAATCGGGCGACGAATTTCTCGACGAGTGGCGCGGCGCGACAAACAAGGCCAAGCGGGTCAGGGAGATGCTCTACAACAGCGCGACGGTTGGGGCGTTGCGTCTGGCCGTCGAGATGCCGCTGCGCGATATTGACTGGCAGTTCATAAGCGACGAGGGCGAGGACGACCCGCGGCTGGAGTTGCTCAACGAATCGTTTGGCGCATTGTCCCATAGCTGGAACGACCACGTGACTGACGCGCTCGACTTCCTGTGGTACGGGTGGTCGATGTTTTCAATCACCTACCAGCAGCGTGACGGGCGCATCCTGTGGCGCAAGTTCCGGCCGCTGGGGCATGACACATTACAGCGGTGGCTGTACGATGAAGATGGAGGCATGGCGGGCATTCAGCAATGGCCGCACCTTAACCCCGCTCCCGTTCCTATTGAGCGCATGGTCATCTATCGCTTTCGCCGGGCGCGTGGCAATCCTGAGGGGTTCAGCATCTTGCGCCCGGCGTGGCCGTCGTGGTATTACGCCAAGAACATCCAACATGTGGAAGCTATCGGCATCGAGCGCAACCTGGCGGGCCTGCCCATTGTCCAGTTGCCCGAAGGGGCCGACACGACGGAAAGCGACAGCGAGGACACCGACGTGGGCCGCGCTCGGCAACTGGCCAAGTCCGTGCGCAACGACAGCAACGCCGGACTGGTCATCCCGTTCGGCTGGGACTTCCGGCTCGCGGCGTCGGGCGGCACGGGCGCAAACAATACCGACGCGGTGATCAGTCGCTATGACAAGCGCATCCTGATGAGCGCATTAGCCCAGTTCATCATGTTGGGGATGGACAACATCGGCGCGCTGGCCACCTATTCCGGCTCGCAGGACTTCTTCACCCTGACGTTAAACGCCGTGGCCGACACGATGGCCGAGACGTTCACCAAGTTCGCGGTCGAGCGGCTGTTGAGCCTTAACGGCCTCGACCCCCACGGCGTGCGACTGACCCATAGCCCGGCGGGCGGGCTGAAGCCGGAGCAAATCGCGACCGCGCTGGGGCAAATCGGGCAAAGCGGGTTCCTGACGTGGTCGGCGGATGACGAGGTCTGGTTGCGCTCCATCTTTCGCTTGCCGGTGCGGGACGCGGAAACAATTCAGGCCGACCGCGATGAGGCTCAAGCCGCGCGGGCGCGAATTGCTATAGGCAATGCGCCGACCATTGACCAACAGACCGCCGAGGCCAGGCGGACGAATACGCCGCCGACGGCGATGACGCGGCCCGGCAGAAGTGGGAACGGCAATGGCAAAAGAAGATGGCCGCGTTTCTGGCCCGGCAACAGAACGACGTAATGCGACAGGCGAGGCGCGAACATGGCCGATAGCATCTACTCCGTGGAATGGTGGCGGCGGTATCTGTCCGGCCTCAGGAACGAGTTCGCCGAATTGACGATGAACATCCTGTTGGCCGGTGGCGACGCCGGTCGTATCGGCGGCTTCTCGATGGACTGGGAAGCGTACAATCAGGACGCGCTGGACTGGCTCGACATGTATCTCGGTGACAAGCCCTTGCCCGGTCTGACCAGTGAGGGGGCCTACCCGTGGGCGTGGGCGGTGAACGAGACGACCCGGCGCGGCGTGACGGATGAGATAACCCGCTGGATTAAGGCGGGCGCGCCGTTACCCGAACTGGAGCTCCGGTTGCGCGGGCTGTTCGATGACCGTCGCGCCCACATGATCGCCGTGACCGAAGTGACACGCATTTACGCCAGCGGCAACGTCATGGCGTGGAAGGCGTCGGGCGTGGTGGACGGAAAACGCTGGCAGACGGCGCGAGACGAGATGGTATGCCCGATATGCAGCAAGCTGCACGGCTCCTACGTTGACCTGCGCGGGGGCTGGGAGTTTTCCGCGGCGGTGCTGGCCGCCAACCCCCGAACTGGCCAAAGCCCTGAGGGCGCCGATGACCGTGATCGTGCCGCCAGGGCATCCCGGCTGCCGTTGCTGGCTTAACCCTGTAGTCCTCGCCGCGCTATCGGATGACGAGGCGGCGGCGGGATTATTCGACCCGATGGGAGGCACGCCATGACACAGATTGACATCGAGGTGACATTCAACCCGCCTGACCTTGCCCAGCGGATGCGCAACTACCCGGAACGGCTGGAGCGCGAGATGGAACAAACGATGAAACAATCGTTGTTGCATGTTCAGGGCAGCGTACCGCAATACCCTCCCCGCCGTCGGGTAGCGGTTACGTTCGCACAGGGACGATGGGCCGCAGCATCGGGCTGGGCGGGCAAGCCGAGATTTACGAGACGCGGCGCATTGGCGGCGGCTACGAGGCGCGGCTGGGCACGCGGCTGGAATATGCGCCATACGTCATCGGTGATGATACCCAGGCATGGATGCACAAGGGGCGATGGTGGACGCTGAAGAAAGTCGGAGAGAAGGCGAAGCCGGGCATTGAACGATTGTTCGAGGCAATGTCAAAGAGGCTGGCCGCGTTTCTGGACGGGCGATGATTGACACAACGGGGATCACCAGGGTGACAGTTACGCCGTCGCGTTACGGGATGCGGCGGGAGTACCGGCATCGCGCGCCGGATTGCTCCCGGCTGTTGTTCGTGGGCTATTTGCCGCCCGGCGCGTACATCGAGATTCGTTGCCCGGCTTGCGGGCGGATGCACGTCATTACAGCAGCGGATGGAGAGGATACTTGACGCAAGGCGCGGTCATGTTGTAGAATGAATTGAAATCTCATACCTCACGGGTGGATGACTTGATCACTGGCCAATTGGCCGCCCGTTGACGCGACTGGAAACAGTTTGAGGCTATAAGCCCAGCGTCGCTCCTTTAAGGGGAGCGGCTCTGGGCTTTTCTCATTTTACGACTATGAGTGAATACGTAATTACCGATTTTGTGACCGTGGCGGCGGGGAACCCTTCCGCCTGTTGCCGTTTGGGCAACTTGTGAAGAACGGACGCAAGCGCGAGGTCACGCGGGAACTGGCCGCGCGTTTCCGCTTGCCGCATTTTCGCCCGCCGATGAAGTTGGGATCGCACAAAGACGAAACCCCGGCGGGCGGGCATATCGTCGCGCTGGAAGTGCGGGATGATGGCTTGTACGCCGTGCCGGAATACAACGACGAAGGCGCGGCGGCGTTGGCTCGTGGGGCGTTTCGCTACCACAGCCCTGAGATTGTCTGGGAAGGCGGGCTGGAAGACCCGCAGACGGGGGATGTACAGGACGGGCCGCTCATCATTGGCGACGCGCTGCTGCACACGCCCCACTTGGGCGAGGCGGCGGCCCTGTATACAGCCGACATTACACAAGGAGAACAGAAAATGAGTGGAGAAACCGTAACTGTACCGGTTGGCTGGCTGGATCGACTTTTGGGCCGCGTGCCTGAGGAAACGCCCCCGCCCGCTCCTGTGGCGACGGTGGACACCGACCGGCTGACGGCGGTGGAGAGCGAGCGCGACGACCTGGCGGCCAAGATCGCCCGGATGGAAAGCGAGGCGGCGCAGGCCGAGCGTGTCCAGCGTTTCGCCGCCGAACTGGCCGAGACCTCGCTGGCCGATGACGACGGATTGCCCGCCCTGCTGGCCGGTCTGTCCGACGAGACGGCCAGCGAGTTGATGCGCCGGTTTAAGGCGTTGGCTGAGCAGGCCCGCGTGAGTGCGCTGACGGCCAACGTCGGGCACGAGGGCAAGCCCCCAGCGGCGACCCGGTGATGGAACTTGACGCGGCTATCAAGTCAGTGATGGCTGCCGAGAAGATGGACTATGTGCAAGCAATGGCGCGGGTACGCGCGACACAGCCCGACCTGATCGCGGCTGCCTACCGATAGGAGAATAACAATGACAGCGAACAGCGGAGACAATCTTCGGATTCACGGATTGACGGCGGCCGCCGACCTTTCCGGCAAGCAGTACCACGCCGTGGCCCTTAACACGACCGGGCAGGTGAAGGTCGGGGCAAAGACGGCGGCCAATATCGGCATTCTGCAAAATGACCCGGTCGCCAATGAGGCGGCTTCGGTCGTGGCCGCCGGTATGACCAAAGCCTACGCGGGCGGAGACATTCCTCGCGGGTCGTGGGTGACGAGCAACTCGACGGGGCAGTGCGTTGTGAGCACCACGGCCAATGCATCGATGATTGGTCGCGCCGTGACCGTCGGAGCAAGCGGCAAATTGTTTGAGGTCTTCGTCGCCCTGACGAACTACTAGGAGGGATGGAGTTAAGACATGGCACTTCCAACAATCAATGATGTTCAACTGGTCGAGCCGGTGCTGACCAACATGATGGTCGGCTACCGGCAATCGGCGGCAAACTTCGTCGCCGGTCGGGCGTTTCCTTCCGTGCCGGTGAATTCCGGACAGCGGCTCTTTGCCAAGCTGACCAAGAAGTATTTTTTCACCGACGGGCTGCGCGACCGCGCGCCCGGCGACCCGTTTGCCCGGCTGGAGTTCGGCGTGGATAAGGGGACATACGCGACCCGTCAATTCGCCGCCGACTACGCTCTCGCTGACGAGGTTCGCGCCAACTCGCAGATTCCGATGGAACTGGAGCGCGTGGCCATCGAGTTTCTGGCCCAGAAGTCGCTGCTCCGCAAGGAGTTGCAATTCGCCGCCGACTTCATGAAGACCGGCGTCTGGGGCACGGATTTAGCCACTGCCCGCAAATGGAACAACGCTTCCGACGGCGACCCCATTGGCGACATCCTGCTGGCGTCTGACGCGATCTCCGGCGCGACGGGCTACGTGCCCAACACGCTGATCATCGGTTACGACGCTTACCGCGCGTTGATGATTCACCCCGACGTGGTTGACCGCCTGAAATACGTCATGGCGACGACCGACGCGCTGGTGGCTTCATCCCTGCCGTCGGTGCTGGGCGTCAATCAGATTCTGGTTTGCCGCGCGAACTATGACGCCACTAACGAGGCGAGCACTTTCGCGGCCACACCGATCATCTCCGACAAGGCGTTGCTGATTTACAACAACCCCGGCGCGGGCATTTTCGACGCCACGGCGGGCAAGACGTTCACGTGGGCGGCCGGCGGCGGCGAAGGCACGATCTACCGCTATCGGGACGACGCGCGTCATGCCGACGTTCTGCAGCACAAGGAGCAGTGGGATCAGTGCGTGGTCGCCGCCGACCTCGGCTACTTCTGGTCGGACGTGATCGAGTAGTGGGTTGGTCTGGGCCGCGGGGCTGTGGTTGCGTCAGGCCGTTACCCGCTCCGCGCTACTGACGTGGCCACAGCCTCGCGGCCCAGACTCAGGAGCGGGAAATGGGTACATGTTATATCGGGGTTGCTGAGGGCGGTATCGAATATGGCGAATGCCGCGACAGCATCGAACTGCTGGACAAACGACCCGGCGACAGCCTCCATTTTGGACGGGGCACGAAGGGTTACGAGGTTCGGCAGCAGCACTTTAACAGATTCATAGCAAGCGAGCATGAGTGGCTGCTCATGCTCGACGGCGACATGGTCTATTCGCCCGACACACTGGAGCAGCTGCGGTCGCACGGCGTGCCGTATGTGAGCGGTTACTACCTGCAACGGCGGCACAGCCCGCTCTTGCCGGTCTGGTTCCATCCCGGTGACGAGTGGCCCTTGCGTCCGTTTCTCGAAGACCCGGAGCGGGGGCGTTTGCACCCGTTGGGGGCGTCGGGCTGGGGCTGTGTCCTGATTCATCGGGACGTGGTTCAGGATACGCGGCAAAAGGTACTGCGCGGCGAATGGGATGTCATCGAGGATGAAATGGCAATGTGGCCCTATGACCTGACCGAGGTCATGGGCGCGCTGGCCGCCGGGGACGTTGACACACTTCAGCAACTATTGCGCCCATTGCGGGGGCAATACGACCGGCGGCCGGTGGGCAGTGACATCCGCTACCCGGTCATGGCGCGGGCGGCGGGATACGACTTATGGGGCGACCCCGACGTGCGACCCGGCCACATGCTGAATTACGTCTTGCATCCGTCGGACTACGCGGCGCAGGGCGCGAGCACCTACGCGACCACAATGCGCGAGGTCTACGACGCTACCGACCGCGGGCGCGTTCTGTGGGCTGAGCGCATAGAGGCCCTGAAACATGAATAGCATTTGTTTCGTCACGGCGGGGCCGGTCGAATGGGGTAGTAGCCGGATGCGTGCCTACTGGCCCGCGCGGTATATAGCCGATGCGACCGTGGTCACGATGGCCGAGGTGAAGCAGGGCAAGCTACCCGATGCGGCGGTGTACGTATTCCAGAAGCTGATTGCCACGACGCTGGCCGTCGAGTTGCGGGCGTTGGGCAGGATTGTCGTCTGGGATGTATGTGACCCCTCGTGGTGGTTTGACAAGACAGGCGCGATAGAGGCGGTCAACAACGTCGATTGGATCGTCGCCTCCAGCTTACCGCTGGCCGTTGACCTGGGGGCGTGGGTGGCTGTAAATCGCACAGAGACCAAAAAGATGACAGTCATCCCTGACCGGGTGGAGCTATCCCATTTCGACCCGCCGCTTCGTTACGTGCCCGGCGAGCCGGTGAAGCTCATCTGGTACGGAATAGCCGCCAACCGGCTCGCCCTTTTCGCCGCCGTGGTCAACCTGATGCGCTGGCGGGGTGACGGCCATGATATATCGCTGACCATTTTCGACGACGCGCCCGATATACATTTCCCCGGTCTCGACGCGGTTCTGCCGGTCACTTACGAGCGATGGACACTGGACACCGAGGCCGAGACGTTGGCGGCGCATCATATCGCCCTGCTGCCGCCCTATCCGGGGCCGTGGGGGCGCGTCAAGAGCAACAACAGGACGGTCACGGGGTTGGCGGCGGGGTTGCAGGTCATCACCGGCGAAAGCTATTACGACCTGCCGAACGCCATAAACGCGATGGAAGCCGGGCACGACCGGCGCGAGTACGTAGCCGCCAATTACAACGTCGAGCAATCGGCGCGACAGTGGGTGGACTTAATCAATGATCTATCTGGTGGCAAGTAGTACGGATAACTACTGGGAGCGGGCGCGGCCTTATCTGGCCAGCCTTGCCCATCACCTGAACCCGGAGATAGTGCCGGTTATTTTCAGTGTCGGCTGCGACGCGCCTCAGTGGGTAGTTGATATGGGGCTAGGCACGCGGCGAATTGACCGGAACGTTGGCGAGACACAACTACGGTCAATACAGCACGGCTCCTTCTTGCCGTACATGCCGACGACCGACCCACAAGACATAATCGTTTGTACCGATTGCGACATGATGTTACAGCGACCGCTAAACACCGCCGAGATGGCCAGCCTCGACGCCCTGACCGATGCCAGCTACGCGGCGGGGATGAACGCAGGCCCCGGCGACACACTGGCCGACGAGGCCCGCCGGATGGGCACGGCTTACAGCGATGTGGAAATCGACCGCGTCATGCCCGGCTACGCGGCAATGGCGTGCATTAACGGAGGCTGGATTGCCGCGCGGCGGGAGGCGTGGCAGAAGCTATATCGGGAGTATATGGCACGGCATGACCTGACCGACGCGATATTCGAGCACAAGTCGCGCGTCCAGTGGCTCATAAGCTACGCGGCGGCCGTCGCGGGATTGACGCGCATAACGGTATCACCCAACTGGCACTGTCATTTTCATTACGGCGTGCCCGACGGCGTGACCCGCGACGGCCGGACGGTTCTGTACCGGGGCTGGCCGGTGTTATGGACACATGTACAGGAACGATTCACTGGAGGTAGCTAATGGGTATCACGATGGAATATATCGCCCGGCGCGTCTTTCGCTACGACAACCGGCAATACCAGCCGGGTGACGTATGGGAACCGGGCGGCGGCAAATTCGACCGGCAGATTATTGACAATGACTTTGTAGCCCTGCGGGCGGTGACTCCAGAACCGCCGATTGCAAAGGGCAAGGGTAAGGGCAATGTCACTGAGAAATGACAGCTACGGGACAGTCGAGAATGTACGCGCACTGACACGGCATTTGCTGGACGGCGCGGGCATCTTTGACGCTTCCACCCGTCCTACGCTCGACGACGTGGAAGGCATGATTGACCGATGGTCGGCGACGCTAAACGTGGCCCTGCTGAACCGTGGCATCGCCGTGCCCGTCACGAACGTCATCGCCAAACAAATGTGTGCGCAATGGGTCATCCGCAAGGCGGCGGCCGAGGTGGAGCTAACGCAGCGGGGCACGGGCTGGAACGACGATGAGGGCAGCCGCATCCGCGCGCTCAGGCCCGACGACATGGGTGACGACCTTGCCTTGCGCATTGCCGAGGCCTTGCGGCAACAGGGCGAATTGACGCCCGGACGCGCTCATGCGGGGCTGACCTTCTTCACCGGCGACCCCACGCCTATCTTCACGCGGGGGCAATTCGACATATGAGCTACGCAGCCGGAGAGGCACAGATTATGGCCATCATCGCCGACATGCCCGACTTTAGCGCGAGCAATGTATCGCGTGCCGACTGGAAACCGCTTAACAGTGGGAACGCGCCACACTACGCTATCCTGAAACCCGGCTCGTGGAGCAATGAACCGTCATCCCTGTCGGCCGGGGCAGCCATCACGACATGGCGCACGGTTGTCGAAGTATGGCGGCGATGGGTTGATGACGCGCCGACCGCTATCGCCTTGCAGGAACTGGTCGGGCGGCTAATCGATTATCTGGAACATTACCCGCCGCTTGACGGCATGGCGTTACAGGGTTGGATAACCGGCGGCAATGAAATGCAACAACGCTGGTTGCGGGAAGGCGGGCCGATGTGGGCAGTCTGGGAGGTATACATTGACTGGCAAGAAGAAAGATTCATTGACGGCTGAGACACGCGCTAATCTGGAAACCGAACTCGCATACCACGAGGACGCGGCCCGACACCTGGAGGCGCGCGGCAACATGGACACATATCATCATCAACGCGCGGCAGCGATCCGCGCCTTATTGAACATGGAGGTAGAAAACGATGCCAAACTGGACTAGCAAAAACGGCGGGTTGCGGATTGACAATGCAGCCGGTGCAATCACCGACATTAGTCAATACATCAACAGCGTTTCCGACAGCGGCGGGTCTAACCGGATTGACGACACAGGACTGGGCGATACCCGCGAGCGGTCGCTGGCCGGGCTGGCCCGTGGCACTGAGACGCAGATTAACGGCGCGCTTAACACGACCACATATCCCATTTTCGCCCCGTTGGTCAACGGCACGAGCGTGACCAAGACGCTGGAGATCAAATATGCAACCGGGAAATATCGCGTTGGTGAGGTGTATGTAACCAACGTGCAACTTAGCCAGAACGTCGGACAACGGCATTCCTTCTCGGCCACATTGGCGGCGGAGAACGGGCTGAGCACGACCAGTGTCGCGGCGGCCTAGTGAACAAAGGGAGTAGGGATTGTGGCTCATTACGAGAATGAAGAACTGGGCGTATCCTTTAGTCTGCCGGACAGATTCACCGTCCGCGACAATCTGAATTTTCGCGGACATCTGGGGCGGGTCGCAAGCGACTCGGCTTTTATCCGTTACTGGGTGGCCGCATTGCCGATCATCGAGGGTTGGCAATGCGCCCTGATACCCGACCCGGCCGCGCTGGATATGGACACGGAGACAGATGCGCGTATCGCCGACATTGTGCAATGGACGGCCAACAGCGTCGCCGGGCACATGCTGGCACTGGTCGCGCCTGAAAAAAACTGATACAGCGCGTGGTCGATTTGGCCGACGGCGACGACGAAAGCGCGCCGCCGGAGCTCAGATTATTTTGGATGTGCCGCCAGTATCACGCGCTACCGGAAGCGGGCGGCATGATGGATCAGGATGCGCAAACGATGTACACGATGAACTTGCTAGGCAATGTCTACGACACAGTGCAACGGGTGCGCGGATTGACCGGCGACGCCATTCACAACATGCGGCCCGACGACGGGCGGATGCTGGCATGGCTTGACGCCATAGGGGTGAGGGTCTAATGGCCGAAGTTGTTGTAGCCGTAAAATCCGTAGACCGTGGCAGTCAAAATATCCAGAGCTTCGGCGACAAGCTGGGCAAGCTGGGTATGTCCGCGCTGGGCATCAATTCGGCGATGCAAGTCGCCAGCGCGGCGATGAACGCCTTCACCGGCACGGTGCAGGGGGCATGGCGTGCGTTGGGCGAGGGCGCGGCTCTGACCACGGCTCAGGGCAACTTCGAGCGGCTGGCCGGAAGCATCGGCACAACGGCGGACGCATTGCGCAACGACCTGACGGCGGCGACGCAAGGGATGGTCTCGCAAGCGCAACTGATGGCCAGTGCCAGCGAGCTGATGGCGTTAGGCCTGACCCGCACCCACGACCAGACCGTGCGGCTCGGCAGCGTGGCCGGTCAACTCGGCTGGAACATGCAGCACCTCATCCTGGAGCTCAACAACATGTCCGGCTTGCGTCTCGACGCGCTGGGGCTGGAACTGGACAAAGTCAAGGCCAAAGCGAAAGAGTTTGAGGCGGCGGGCATGTCGGCGAAGGAAGCCTACGCCGAGGCCGTCATTACGATGGGCGAGCAGAAGCTGGACATCATCCAGTTAAGCGACGCCGAGAAAGCCATGCGGCAATTGACGACGGCGGCCGAGGACGCGGGCAATGCGTTCAAGATCGCATTCGCGCAAGGGCTGGCCGGTGACATGCAAGATCTCGCCGGTGGAGCTATGGCGATGGGCGACAGTTGGAAGTATGCCGCGGAATGGGCCGGGCAATATGCCGCCATTACTTCCGGCTTCATCTTGCGCGGTGTCACGGCGTCAGGCATGCGGATGGAGATGGACAATCTCCGTGATGCGTTTCTGGCGGCTGGCGGCAGCATGGCGGAATTCGAGGAAAGATACAAAGGCATCTTCGACATGAGCGGCCGGTTATCGGTCGAGCAATTGTCTCTGGTTATTCAGCAACTGGAAGCCGATATTGCGGCATTGAAAGACACCGCCGCTTATGCCAACCCCGAATTGCGTCAGATGGAACAATGGGGCGGGATACCCAAAGAAAAGATTCGTTCTGTCACCGAGTGGACAGACGAAGCCAAGAAGGCCGCACTGGCCGCCGCTGAGCTAAGCGACTTCAATATTTCCGGGGTGGAAGGGGCCACCCAGTCGGGAATATGGGCCGTGGCCGGGGCGCACATTCAGGGCATTCTGGACGCGGCCGAAGCCGAGGCCGCCGAGGCCGCCGACAAGATTGCGCAGGAGCACCAAGAGGCGGCCGCGGCTATACAGGAGGCCTACACGGACGCCGCGCGGCAAGCCTCCAGCGCATTCATGGCCGCACTGAAGCCGGACGCAATGCCGGACTTTGGCAATGTAGACGCAATGCGACAATCGGCGTTTGACATGGCGGGCGCGTTCGGCCTGTCTGTCCCCATCCTTGCCGACATGGGCGTGCAAATGGGTGTGATTGACGAAAAGACGGCCGAGGCCGCGGCGAAGGCGGGCATCTTTCAGTTGGCGTTACAAAATCTGTTCGGGCAACTGGCGGCCGGTAATCTGGACGTGAGCGGATTCATAGACGCTTATGACGCGCTCATTAGCGACCTGCAATCCAAGTCGCTGGTTGAAATACAGGTTGAGCTAAAGCAGGTCGAAAATCCGGCGCGGGATTCATGGGCGTGGCTTCCGGCAGAAGAACGGGTGCAAGAGGTTGAGGTTGGCGTCAAGTTTACGCCGGAACAGTCAGCCTTGCAGACCGCGCTGGGCTTGATTGACGGCATACCCGACAACAACGAGAAGCTCATCACATTCGGCGCAGAATATACGGCAGTGACGGACGCGACCGATACCATTCAAAAAGCTATCACGGCCATTGACGCGACTGTAGCTTACGTACCTGACACAAAACTCGTTAACGCTGCTAACGTGCTGATTGATCAAAGTCACCTCACCGTTATCGTTGACTACGTAACGTCCGGGACGCCTGAAATTCCTCACCGGGCGGGCGGCGGGCCTGTCAGTGAAGGTTCGCCATATTGGGTTGGCGAGGTTGGCCCTGAGCTATTCGTCCCGTGGACGGCGGGGACAATTATCCCTCATGGTCGCTCCGGCGGCGGGAAATCCGGCGATACGACCATCAACCTGAATGTCAACTTTTCAGGGCAGGTCGCCGACCCGCGCCGGGTTGTGTCGTCAATCAAACAAGGCTTGAGCGACTTCTACGCCGACTTGTTGCAAGAGGGGGTGAACTGGTAAATGGCATTGCTGGACATCACCGCATTCGACGGCACGACCATCGTTGCCTCCGGGCGCAGCATGGTCTCGATGAGCGAGACATACCCGTCCTACACGCGGATGGGCGTGCTGGAGAACGGCGCGTTGTTTGACGCCGACGGCACGGCCGACGCCGACGTGTCGCTTGGTCAGGTCACGGCACGCTACAAGATAACGCCGTCAACCAGAGGTGTGACCGCGCTAAACAGCGGCATCGCCGTGCTGAAAGGGTTACGCGGCAAGGAAGGCACGCTGACGGGCATTGAACGGGCCGCGGCTGACGTGACTTACACCTGCACCGCGCGGTGTATAGACGTGGTTCAGGAAGACATCAGCGTGCATAACGCCCCGCCAATGAACAAGAACTACTACCAGCGCGCCTATGTGACAGTCGTCTGGCAGAAGAAAACGGAGTGGGTGTAATGGGACGTTTTGGCCCGATAACCGCGCGGTTCTACTCACTGAGCGACATTTCGACCCCGCTTAATCAGGGGGGCACGACGCATCAGGCCGTATCGGGTTCATTCGATGACAACGTCAGCGGCATGGGGCAGGCCTCGCTGGTATTCGTCAACAACAACAATTTAAACACGCTGGCCGCGCAGGGCAATTTGTGCTGGGCGGTCAAGACCGACGCCGTGCGCAGCGACCTGGGTGACGGCGAGGTGACGTTTGCCGAGCCGTTCGTCATCCGCGAGCGCATCACCATCCCCGGCACGGACATGATCGAGATACGCGGCCCGCTGCTCCACTCCGATCTAAGCCGGTGGACAATCTACCGCCCGCTGGGAGCCGAGACCGTCTATAACACGACGCTGGCAGAAGCGGCCGCCGCGCCTGACACCGGGCGCACCCTGTCGGCCACGGCCACGGCGGGCGCGGATTCATTTCGGGTCAGTGCCGCGAGCGACGCCGACGTGGGCCGCGAGTTGCGCGTCAAGATGGATAACCTGCTGTGGTTCATCAGCATGATCCGCGCCGTTCGAGAGGAAGGCGGCAATAAATATCTGGACACGGTTGACCGTCTGCCGTCAACAGCCACCAGCGGCAACAATATCGAGATACGCATTCGCAAGATAAAAGTAAATGCGCCCGCCGGTCTGGCCGCCGGGCAAGAGATCACCGTCACCCTGAATAGCGGCAGCCACCAGACGCTGATTGACGAAGGGCCGACGGGCGACGCGGGCAATATCATCACCTTGCGCGATTCAATCCCCAGCCTCGCCAACTCCGGCAAAGCCGTACAGGTCAAGGATTACAGCCAACCGGCGACCAACGACATCACCCAGATCATCACCGGCTTTGCGCCCGGCTGGACGGTCGAATTCGAGACCGGCTCCGGCACGGCAACGGGCACGCGCTATCCCGGCGGCGGCGATAATGTCTACGACGTATTGCGCTCCATCGCCGACGAGACCGGTGAGCAGTTTCGACTAAAGTCCGCCGAAGCATCGCCGAAGGGGCCAAAGCGCAAGATAGTCTGGCGGCGCACGCCGGACGCGGCGGGCGTGTCGGGCACGGTCAGGCTGGTCATGCCCGCGCAGGCCGACATGGCGACCGACACCGCCAACAAAAATCGGGCCATCATGATCGAGCGGCCGCGCCACGCCGGGCATTACGACCCGGTGACGCAGGTCATCCCCGTGGCCGGTGACGCGCGGGTGACATTATTCTCATGTTCGGCGGCGGCCCTGTCGGCGGCGTCAGCGGCGGGCTTCAGTGTGACGACGACGGGGCTGGGGCTGTACGCGGCGCCATACGTGACCAACACGGCGCTTAACGGTTCCATCGGGCTGTACCAGCGGCGGGTGACGTTTAGCGAGGTGACAATCGAAGGGGATAACGTCGCCAGCATCCAGTCCGCCGCCGACCGGCTGCTAAATCTGGCGATAAACTACCTGAACGAACACACCGACGCGGCGCGAGAGATAACGGCGCGCTGCATCTCGCCTATCGGCATCCGGCCGGGGCAAAAGGTTGAGCTATATTTCCAGTCGCCAACGGGTGAATATACCATCGATTACACCAGCCCCGCGTCGCTGTATGTGCAATCCGTGCGGCGGGAATCATCGCCCGATGGAGATTATCCCGGCGCGCCGATTACGACCCTGACCTTGACGCCGTCAACATATTCCGTGCCGACGCCCAGCGCTGAAATCGGCAAGCGGTTGGCGACGGTAGAACGGATAGCGAGCAAGGCAGCATCGCCGCAACTGATTAACATGGCCGTGGCGTTCGGCTCCGGGTCGGGGGCTTTACCTGGCGGCGGGGGCGCGCCGCCTGTCGGCTCCTACCTGCCGCTGACCGGCGGCACAATGACCGGCAACATCGGATTCAGCGGCACGCAGACGGTAGACGGGGTGGACATCTCGGCCCATGCCGCCAACGCCTCGGCTCACCACGCGCCGGTCACGGCGGGCGACAATTCCATCAACGTGAGCGGGCAAGCGGTATCGGTCAAGCGACCGGCCAACAGCGGCGTCAAGGTTGACGCGACCGGCGTCTATCTCAACCCCTCCACCCTGACGGCGGCCACGACCAACGCCGTGAGCGGCGACGGGCCACACCCACGCTATCACGACCACGGCCAACGCCAAGACGACGACCAATACCATTCTGCAAGGCGACGGCTCAGGCGACCTGACGACGCGGTACTTTGTGGCCGACAAAGTGACGACCCCCCAGGTTGACACGAGTGTCGGCAATCTGACATTGAAACCGGCGGGGAGTTTGAACATCAACCCCACCGGCAACACGGCTGAGCTATTGTCGGCGACGACGCTCAAGACGAATCACTGGTCGAGCGGCTTCCTCGGCACGGGCTGGGGTGTGACCTATGCCGGGGCCGCCGACTTCCGCAGCATCTACGCCGACGAATTGCACGTGGCCGCGTTCATCGCCGACACCGCGCGGGTGAAAGTGGGTAGCGAGTACATCACCCCATCGATGGCTCTGGTTTCGCGCGGCTTTACCATTCCGGCGGTCAGTTCGACCGGCACGCTGTACGTCGAGGACGCGCCGGGGCTGGACAATCTGCCGGTCTTTGCTAACGAGGACTGGGTGCTGTTGCGCATCATGAACCGCTCCGGCGGGGGACTAAGCGTACAAAATGCATGGGGCCAGGTGGCCGGATATGCCGACCTTGCCGCCGGTGAGCAGTCATGGACATTCACCACACGCAGCGCGGGGTCAGCCGTGGGGCAAGTTGCGCAGCGCGGCAGCATGGCGATGGACTTCGGCATATCGGGCGACGGCTGGCTATGGCAGACGGCCATCGACCCGGCGGGCGCGCCCTATCTTGGCATCACCACATGGCAAGGGGCCGACCCCTACACGGACGCCAACCGGTCGCACCAGATAAGGCTGGGGCAGCTATCGGGGGTGACGGGACAATCCGAGTTCGGCTTGCGCGTCGGCACGACCAATACCAACCATATCACCCTGAGCAACTTGCGGCGCGAATTTCACGGCACGCGCGTATCGCTCTACGCGGCCCGTGGTGGCACGCTGCAACTGTCGGCCATCGATGTTAGGCACTACCGGACAATATCGGCCTATAGCTCCTTAGTGCCCAACGAAGATCATTTAGCTGAGGGCCTTACATCGACGGCGGGCAACTACTGGTCAACCATCGACGAAGGGGCGGGGTCGCCCAACCACAGCGACTACGTGGCCAATATGCCCGGCTCCGACGGCGTGCTGTTTGTCGGGCTGACTAACCCGACGTGGAACGGCAACACGGTCATGGTGACGTTCTACGCGGCCATCAAGACGGTCAACTTCTCCGGCGATTCCGTCAAGCTGTACGCGCAGGTGTTCACGGCTGACCAACTGACGCCGCTATCGGGCGAAGTGCTGGTCTACACGGCCACGAGCAACACGACGACGACCGTCACCGTGGGCGATGCCGCCCGCCTGAACAACGCGACACAGGCGCAATGGAACGGGGCGCGGCTCCGCTTGCGCTGGGAGTACATCATCGGCGACACGGCGTTCGAGGCCATCCGGCTCGATCCGAACGTGCCCTCGCTGGCCGTGGGCCACCCCTTGCCGACGGGCTACGAGGCGGGCGGTGACGGCTTCTGGGTAGGCCGTGACGCGGGCACGTACAAAATGCGGCTGGGCAAGGCGACCGGCGTCGGTTTGCGCTGGGACGGCTCCACGCTGGCCATCCGCAACAGCGACAACCAGAACGTCATCGAGCTAAAGTCCGACGGCACGTCGAGCTTTGCCCGCCCCCTGTCGCTGGGTACGAACGGCGGTATCTGGCAAGCCTCTACCGGCACGTTTGCCGCGCCAAAATCGGGCCTGAAGATATGGAACGAAAGCGGCGAGGGGCGGCTGGCCATGTTTGACAGCAATGGCAACCAGGGTGTGACGTTGCGCCATGACCGGGGGATTGAGATAGCCAATGCGGGAGATATTAAAAATTCGGCGGGCATTATCTTTTCCGAAACACCCGGCGGAGCGCCGTTTGGTGGCTTATACGTTGCTAAGATTGTCAATTATAATGTAGCCAATTTTCGTATCGCTGATAGTGGAGACAATTATACTGGATTCCTCGCGGAGCGGACCCTCGCTGTCTCTCAAGCAACGATGTATAGCGCGGACGTGAGGCTTTCGCTCAACTCAACCGACAAGTATCTTTACTTGACGGCTACCACGTCCTATCCCAGCTTCTACATTGGCCGCGGCGGTCTTGGCGTCGGCTACAACCCCACTGCTCTACCCGCCATTCCCGTGGGCGTCATCGCCCTCAACTTGGGCGGCAACAGCGACAACGCGCAAATCGTTCTACAGGACACGACCGACATCGCCCACGGCATGACCGCCATTGCGAGTACCTCGACGTATGCCAACTTCGGGAAGCTGAATAACAGCGACGGCGGCCTGCTGATACGCGGCCTGACGGAAACGGTTGTTGGGCTAAATCTGGCCGGATACGGAACGACGACCAACACGGCGACCAGCACGGCGGCGACCGGCGCGGTGCATGTCAGCGCGTTTAAGAAGAGCGGTACGGGCACAACGAGCTACGGTTCCAGCGACAATATTTTCGTTGTACGTAATAATCTCGATACGCGCTTCATCGTCAAGGGCAACGGCGACTTCGCTTACGACGGCACGGGGGCGGCCTACGACGAGCATGACGACGTGGGGTTACTGCGTGCCCTGGCCCGCGAAATGTGGGGCGGCACGATTGACAGCGTGTGGGACAAGTTCATTACGACCAATCGGCGGAACCTGATTGACGCCGGAATCATTAGCGACGGCGGCTTCATCAATGGCGCCGCGCTCAATCGGCTGCTGACCGGCGCGGTCTGGCAACTGGCGACAAAAATTAAAGAACTGGAGGAAAAATTGGCATGACGGAAGAAAAGATTAAGGCAAGAGTAGAAGAACTTAAGGCGCAACGCGACCAACTGATTCAGGAAGCCAACGGCAGTATTGCTTACCTGAATGGGCAGATTGCCGCGCTGGAAGCCTTGCTCGTTCCCGAAGAAAGCGAAGCGACGGAATAACCTGCTTTGTATTGCCGATAGCTAGTCATGGCTACGTTCAACACATCCGTCGCCGCTTCCTCCGACGACGCCCGCCAGTCCGGCGGTTCCGGCACAATGAACCTCACCGGTTCCACAATCAACAGCGGAGCCACAAACACATGGATCGGCCTCCGTTTCACTAACGTCACCATCCCCGCCGGCAGCACAATCAACAGCGCCTACATCAGCGTCCGTACCACCACAGAAGACGACCCCGACCTTGACATCTACGGCGAAGATACCGACGACGCCGCCACCTTCACCACCACCAATAACGACATCAGCGGCCGCACCCTCACCACCGCCAAAGTCAACTGGACAGCCACCAACATCGGCACAGCAACATGGTGCAACAGCCCGGACATCGCCACAGTCATACAGGAGATAATCGACCGCGCCGGATGGAGCAGCGGTAACGACATCGCCATCATCCTCGACACCCTAAGCGGATCAGGCATGATCATCAGAGCCTACGACGGCGGAACCGGAGACTACCCGTCCATCACCATCGACTACACGTCATCCCTAAATGTCACCGAGAGCGTGACCATTGCCGCCAAGAGGGGGGGAGACTGGGGCGCATTAGCCGGGGCGTTTGGCGGGCTGACCGTGGGGCGTGGCTTGGCCGCGGGCACGCCGGGCGCGGCGGGGGTAGGCGCGGGCGCGACAATCAGCCGTCTGCTGGCCATGACCGGCGGGGACATCGTGGGAGCGCAAGAGGCCGCGACCGTTCTGCGAGCGTTGGGCTTCTCGCCGGTAGCACTGGCGGGCGGCGCGGGCAGCTTGTCACTGGACACGAGCCGGGGCGCAGGCAGTGACGGGGTAGCAGGCGCGGCGGACGGCTTTACGATTCTCCGGGCGTTGACCATGACCGGAGACGGGGCGGCAAGCGCAACGGACGGTGTGGTGCTGGCGGCCTTGCGCGATATGGTAACGACCGGCGGGCTATCGCTGGCCGAGGCCATTACGCTGGCCATCGGATATAGCGTAACCGTTCAGGACGGTTTCACCGTCCTGGAGGCCATGACGCTGGGGCGGGCCTTGTCCGTCGGATACGCCGGGCAAGCGACCGGTTACGTCGGGTTGACGCTGGCATTGGCACGGGCATTGTCAGACGATGCGACGGCGGCGGCAAGCGCGGCGGGCACGTTGCTCAGGGAACACGGCGTCATCATTACGCCCGTGGCCGGGGTGGACGAGGCGACCACGCTGAGCGTCACCCGCGCCGTGGACATGACGACAATCCGTCAGTTTGCCGAGGCCCTGTTGCTGGCTATGGGCCGGGATGTTGGCGCGACGGCGGGGACAGGGCTGGCCGAGGCTGTTGCGTTGGGCCGGGCACTAATAGCCGAGAGCGGCGCAAGTGCGAACGCGGCGGATGCACTAACGACCGGGCTGATTGCGGCCCTGACCGCCAACGGGACGGCTGAGGTCTTGACCGCGCTCACCTTGTTGCGGGCGCAGGCAGTGGAGCAGTCAAGCGCGGCGACAGCGCGGGACGGCGTGGTGCTGGCCATCGACCGCGCCCTCGACATGGTTGCGGCAAGAGCAGCCGCCGAAGCCCTCACGCTGGCCGTCGCGCAGGGGCTTGATGTTGCGGACGTGCTGAACGCCGCCGTCGGCATTGCGTTGGGGCAAGCCGCCGGACTGGCCGCCGACACGCAGACGGCCATTTACACATTGTTCACGCTGGCCCGGTCGCAGGACATGACCGCCGACGGGCTGGCCGAGGCTTTGGCCGCGCTCTATCTGGAACGGGTTGATACCGCGTCTGTCACCCCGTCGGCGGGGCTGGCTGGCGCGATAGGACTATCGGTTTACCGGAGTGTGGGAGTTGGTATCACGATACTAATCACACACCGGCATATATTCGTTATAGATAACGAAGACAGGGTATACATTGTAGATACAGAAAGCAGAACATTTAGCGTCGCGCGGGAAACGCGCAAATTTACAGTTGACAGAGGTGAGTAAAAATGGACGGTATTAAATCTTCGATGGTTCGCAGTACGCTGTATGAGATAGTTGCCCACGACAAGGACGGCAATGAGTTGTGGCGCGAGAGCGTCCCGAATCTGGTGACGACCGCCGGATTGAACGACAGCCTTGACAAGCATTTCAAGGGGTCATCCTATACGGCGGCATGGTACGTCGGCATTACCGCCGGCTCCCCCACGTTCGCGGCCGGGGACACGATGAGCAGTCATGCCGGATGGACTGAGGTTGCGGCCTATGACGAAGCCAACCGGCAGACGCTGACGCTGGGAAGCGTTAGCGCGGGGTCGGTCGATAACAGCGCGTCGAAGGCGGTCTTTACCATCTCGACCAACAGCACCGTTATCGGCGGGGCGTTTCTGGTGACTAACAATACCAAGTCAGGCACAACCGGCACGCTCTATGGCGGCGCGGCTTTCACCGCTAACCGGACGCTAAACGACAATGACACGCTGACCATCACGGTCACGCTGACGGCTGCCAACGCATAAGGATAACGCCATGACCGCACAGACGTTTCGGGCAACGAAAGACGCCAACGCCGTGCTGGACTACACGCTGGACTGGTCGCAGTGGTTGACGACGGGGGATGACCTTGCTACCTCGACGTGGACTACTACGACCGGTCTGGTGAAGGACAGCGACGCGCTGGACGCGGATAATACAACGACGGTTTGGCTGTCCGGCGGCACGCCCGGTCAAACGTATGTGGCGACCAACCGCATTACAACGACCGGCGGGCGTACCGACGACCGGTCAATCACGGTTTTCGTGACCGAGCGATGAGTTAGGGGCACATGATGACCATCACCTACCTGTTGCAATACCTGCTGCTGGTCGAATTCGTGGCCGCGCTGGTATTGTGCGTCTGGATGTATTGCAAGCAACCGGCGCGACGGCTGGAGGTCATCATGCCCCTCACGTGGTCGCTTAACGGCGTGCTGTTCTATGGGGCAGTACTGACGGGCATCCTGCCGCCCGGCGAGACGGCGATACTGCTGAGCGCGGCCTTGTGGCTGCATAGCGTGTCGCTGGTGCTGGGCGGGCTGGTCATCTACATCTGGCAACCGAACAGGGGGAATGACAGTGGACTATGAAGCATGGGCGGCGGTCATTATGTTCGTCGCATTGATCTCCCTGCCGGGCTGGTCGGCACTGTACATCGCCCGCAAGCGGAACGATCCTACGGCCTACGCGGCGATGGAAGCGACCATCCGGGGGCTATCGGAACAGGTAGCCTCGATGCACGCCGAAATTAGCAGATTGCAAACAAAGGTGGCTGACCTGACGCTGGGCGTCAGTATCCTGTCGTCGCAACTCATGGGCCTCGGCCACAAGCCGGAATACCCCGTGGCGACGACGGACGGCGCAAGCGACACGCCGACAGTTGACCCCAAAGAGTTGTACACGCGGCTATCGAAGGAATTCGACAGCAATGAACTGGATGACCTTGCCTTCCGGCTGGGCGTCAATGCCGACGACCTGGGTGAGGCGACCGCAAGCGGCAAGGCGCGGGCACTGATAGCCTACGCCAAACGGCATGGGGAATTCGACAAACTGGTGGCCGCCATGTATCAGGTCAGGCCACCGAGGGGAAAATTTTGAGCATACTGGTAAATGGCGACTTTAGCGACGGCTTCACCGGCTGGAAGTTCCACGCGCCGAAGGGGAGCAGCTTCGACATTGAGCATGGCATGGCGCGGCTGACGGTGGCAAGTCGCAGTGACAACATCCAGCTATATCAGGCGGGCCTAACGCTGGAGCCGGAGACGCGCTACCTGCTGACGTTCACGGCGTCATCGGAAGGGCCGCACACGCTGGCCGTTCACGTGCATCGCAACAAAGCGCCTCATGGCTCCTACGGTCTGCAAAACTACATCGCGGACGTGGACAGGGAGGCCAAGTCATTCGCCACCTACTTCACCACGCCGAAAGGGGTGCTGGACGACGGGCGGCTGCGCATTTGGCTGGCCCCTTACGCTGATAAGGGGTCGGTCTATCGCATCGGCCACGTGTCACTGGTCAAGGCCGTCGAGGAGCCGCTACCGGAACCGGAGCAACAGCCACGGCGGGTTATCCACGTCATCGCCCGCACTATTATGTCGGGTGACACGCTCGAAGTCCGCTATGTGCCGCCGGACAAAATCAAGGTTGACGAGCGCGGCGATATTGACTGGGACGCCACGCCGTGGCGGATGGTGGCCGTTTATGCGCCCGACACGGATTAGTGATGACGAGGGCGCGACGATGACCGCGCTCCATGACGCGGGCGTGCGACCGGCCTATATCGCCGCCTACACAGGCCGGACGGCCAACGGCGTGACCGGCTGGCTGAAACGCAACGGCGGCTATACGACGCGCCGGATGACGCCTGATGAGTGCGCCGAGATAGAACGGCTGTACTACGACGGCATGAGCATCGAGCAGGTGGCCGAGGCCGTCGGGCGGTCTCATGGCGGCGTGCGATACTACCTGAAGCAGCGCGACCTGTTCCGGCCCGAACGCACCCACGTCACACCTGCTATGAGTGACAAGATGCGCACGTGGTACGAGCGGGGTGTGCCGGTCGCCTCCATTGCCGCGCGGCTGGGAGTGGGCGAAGGCACGATCTACAACCACGTGCCCGCTTCGAGACGGCGGCAGATGACCGACGAGCAGGTGGCCGCGATTGTCGCGTCCTACCAGCGCGGTGATTATGTCAGTGACATTGCACGGGCCACGGGCTGGTCGGAGCGTGCAATCAGAGACAGCTTGAAATCCGCAGGCGTGTATACGCCGGGCCGGTCGCCCCAACGAAAGGGGGCGGGCTGGCATCATCATGAAGACCGTATTTTTAGCCGCCATGCGGCAAGGAGAAATAAAGATGAGTATTGAGACTGTAACCCCGGCTGTCATTGCGGCGGCCATCCTGTCGATTGTCCTGGAGTGGTTGCCCGGCGTGGCCGGATGGTTCGAGGCTCTGTCGTCGGCCAAGAAGACCACGATTAACGCCGCGCTCGTCGCTCTCATCAGCGGCGGGCTGGTGCTGGGCAATTGCTACCTTTGGGGCAACACGTGCCCGGCGAATCCGTGGGGCACGCTGGGCGAGATTCTGGTCGTGCTTCTGCTGGCCTCGGCGGGCAATCAGGCAGTCCATTCCATGACGCGGCGCGACATCTTCGCCTGACCATGATGCAGCACGACCAGCCGACAGAGCTTAGGGACTATCTGACCGAGGCCGAGGCCGTGGTAACGGAGTGGTACAGCCGCGCCGGTGTCACGCCTTCCCATGACGCCAACCTTGAGCTTCTGGCGACGCTGGCCGTGCTGCAAACGGTCATGAGCAGTGAGCGAACGTTTTACGAACTGACGGCGGCGGTCAAGATTTACCTGACCGCCGCCTTTCAGATGGGGCGTGCCTGTGGCAACTGTTCTGGCGATTGTCAGTGACCTGCATTGCAATTCGACCGTAGCCTTGTGCCCGCCGGTCATTAATCTTGGCACAGGCGAAAACGGCGTGTCTTGCGCAGTCGGTCGCACAACTGCCCGCAATTGTCACAAAGATAGAACCCGGTTATTAAGCACAACTGCGTGAAGGCCATAATCTATTTTGGTCGCCAGCGAGCGGCGGCGTGTGCCCAATCGACCGGCGGAGGAGGGGGAAGCTCTCTGTCCTCGCGCTCCATCCATTCGTCGCTGGCATCGAACGGAAAAGATGCGCCCGATTCAAGGCCGCGCTCAGGCTGCGGGTCGGTCGGATTGTCAATGTATTTGTATGTCATGATCATTCCTCTTTATCTAGGCCAAACGCTCGGTCGATAGCCGCGTCAATTTCGGGGTGTTCGCGGACATATCTATAGGCATCCCCCGCCATTATGTCGGCCAGTTGCGCCCGGAGCGCGTCCGCCACGGCCTCGGCATCAAACGCCCGTCGCTGGTACAGGTCAACGACGGCCAGCGCGGATTCGAGTTCTGCCTCGGCTGCTGCTGCTCGTTCCATCCAGTCCATCGTTTCGGCGCTGGTTGTTGTTGTGTGTTTCGTCATGGTTGTTTCTCCATTTCAACTACTGCCGGTTTCGGCCGCATGTGGATCACAATGCGCCACCGGCTGATTTCTACTCGCTCGAATTCCAGTTCGTGCCGCTCGCCGTGTTGGGCGGCGAATTGCATCGCTAGATGAACGAGCCGGGCGGCGTGTTGGTTGATTAGGGCGTCGAGGGCGGTCAGGCCGTCGTCCATCATCCGCACCCATTCCTCGACTTCACCCGCCTGTACCCATCGATAGCGGCGCGGTGAGCCGCGTCGTCCTTGCACATGTCGCACACCTCCCCTTTTGCCAGTTCGACGGGCACGACAATGCTGCACCGGGGACAGCGAAACCGCGCCGCTTCACGGGTGCACGAGCGACAAATGCCATGTTCGTTTAGAACCATCTTGCGCCCGCACATCGAGCATGGGCGCGGGACGTTGTGCCCCCTCTGCTCCAGCCCAAGGTCGGCAAAACGTCGCCACAGGGTGACGCGCCCTATGCCCACTTCGGTGGCCAGCGCGGTGATACCCTCGCCGTCCATGTACCGGGCGTGGAGCTTAAGTACCACGTCATCGGGCGCGAGGCGTGCGCGTCGGAGAGGCTCGCGTACATCCGCCTTGAGCGGACGTTCCTCGTTATGGGTACGATGCCACTGGTAGCAGGAATTGCATCGACCATGTCGCAGTTCCTGAACCACACGCCCGCAGTTGGAGCAGGTGCGCTTGGCCGGAGGCGTTGTTTTCAGGGGCAGCCCCAAGCCCCTGAACCAGTCGTGGACGGTCACTGGTTTCACCCCCGCTTCCTCGGCAAGGGTCGCCACCGGTTCGCCCGCCAGATAACGGTCGTGGAACGCGCGGATGTCGTTGTCGCTGCTTGCTCGTGCGCTGGTTCCGTACCACGGCGGGCGACCGAGAACGGACGCGCCGCTACCGAGGAACGGGTCAACAAAGTTTGGCGTGTCACCGAGCCACTTCCAGACCTCGCGCATGATTTTGCTCTTGCCGCCGAACCACGGATAGGGTGCTTTCAAGGTCATATCTTCACCAGTTCGTTTGCGTCCACCTGGTACGCGCGGCCCTCGCCGGGTTCATCTTCGACCAGCACGGTTACGAATTTGTTTGTGCCTATCGGCGCGGTAATGACTTTGGCGAGACGCCCGTCAGGGAGGCGGACGCGGTCGTTGACGGTTAGGTTAGTCATGGGTGTCCTCGTCAGGGGGCATTTCGGATGCGTGTCCATGGGTTGTCACTTTGTCCCTCGTGTTTTGTGTTGCGCCATAAACTCAGCAAACAGGGCCTGAACTTCGGCAGACGTGTAAGTTTTTTCGCTAACCGGTGGGTTCTTTGGCGCGGCCACTACTCGCACGGTAAATCGGTACCTGGACGGATTAACGATTTCAAAACGCCAACCGGCACGCTCTGCCGCTGACGGTCGGGCCGTGTAATGACGAAATAGCCAGGACAACGCCTCTGGCGTTACGCCTAAAATGTGTCCCCACATCTCCAGGTTGCCCATACATACCTCGTCTCCGACGGCGGGGCGCGTATGCTCCAGCGCGGCCAGTACGGTTTTGGTAATGGCGAGTTTTCCTGTCGAAGTGCGAACTAAACCGGTCGAATTGTTTTCTTTGGGCGTGTCGTCGGAAAAGTCCAACATCGGCGGCGGGGCAGGCTTTTTCTCTCTTTGAGGTGTAAGGTCGCGCGATATATTGATCGCCTTGATACCGTTGCCCCAATGCGTTAGCCATTCCCGCTTTCCAATAATTTTGCGCAATTCCGGTATCTCGGAGTAAGCGTATTGCTTCGCCTCATTGCGACTCATGCCGGCTTCGAGGGCCTGCTCATACTTTGCCAATCCATCGTTTATTAAATCCATCTCTGTCATTTTGTTCCTCATAATGTGCCCCGCCTCGCCGCGTGAGCGCGGACGGGATAAGTCAGGTCGGTCAGTCAAAATCAGCCACCCGCTCCAACAGCCACGCCGTGCGACCGTCCGGGTGACTGTCGGCTACTTCGCGCAGTCGTTTAACGTCAGCCGCGTCTACCCAGAACGAGAACCGCCGTTTGCCGACAGGCGGCGGTCGCCGGTCGCACTGCTTGTATTGTGTGTGCACGCGCCCGCACTCCTCGCAAGGCACGACCGGCACGGCTCGCGGCGGCAGTCCCAACATGCGCCGGTGCTTTGGGTCGCGCGGGTCGCGCCCGTCCACGGCAATGGCCCGCAAGGTGCTATGGCTGATACCGCTAAATTCGCGCTGTAAGGCGATTTGTCGCCATGACAGGCCGGATGTATCGTGTAGTTCATTTAGGCGCGTCCTGAGGCCGTACAGTGCGTGTACAGTGGCGTCTGTCAAGTGTTCACCCTCCTCGCGCCGGGTCGCGGCGCAAATGCGTCCGGTCAATCGGCGGCGGTACGTCGCCGGGCGGCTCTCCGGGGGTTTCCTCGAAGGCGATGATGGTATAGCCGTCGCGCCGGGTGACGGTGATGTTGGGGGTAACGCGCTGGGGTGAGCTGTCAGCTCTCAGCATGACGTTGACGGCGTAGGCCAACAGACGGATGGCTTCGGTTAGTTGATGGTTCATTCCACCCCCCTGCCCCGCCATGCGTCGGTGGGATTTATTACAGACGCGGGCGGGCGGGCGGCGGGCGGCGTGGTATTTTCGACGATGGAGCGGTGGAAGTCACGCCATGCGTCGGTCATTCGGTGTTCGTCGTCAATCAGCCCGATGCGTCTCATTTCGGCCATTGTGGAAGCCCACTCAATATACAGGTCGCGCGGCATGGCGTCCGCATCTCGCGCGGCGTCACGGGTCAGCGGGCGACCGTTGCGGGCCAGTTCGTAGAGCCGCATCCACTGCTCGCGGCTCATCTGGAAGTTGCCGCGCCGGATGACGTTGCCCACGGCGCGGTCATGGATGACGGGGCGGACGGCCTGCTCTGTGCCTGTAATTGTCGTTTCGCGTTCGATGACCGATAGCGTGTCCAGTACCTGAAGCCGCCATATCAGCGCGGCCAGAAACGCGGCCGCGCCCAACAGGGCGGCGATCCAGAGCCAGCGTGCCTGTAGCGGGATCAGCATGACCACGGCGGCCGCGCCGACGGTGGCCGCTATTCCGCATAGCGTGGCCACCGTCAACGGGCCGGGCGTGTCGCTCGACAGCGACGACGGCTGCCGGGAGTAGCTGACGCGACGGGCGGCGGGTGCGGTGTACTCGTACTGCTCCAACATTGCCTCCTGTTCGAGCGGCTACCACTCGCCGTCGTGGTAGTCGGGGCCGTCGTTTTCAAGGAAGTCGATCAGCCCCCGCAGGCCGCGCCATATCAGGTACAAAATGCCGAGACCGACGGCGGCCCCGGCAATGAGCAGTAACAGTTCCATGATTTGCCTCATTTTTGTTCTTTACGTGCCACGGGCTGGGTGATAACTCTGGTCAGGTTGGCCCCGGTCAGATCAATATTGACCATGTCGGCCTCGCGCAGGGTTGCCCCACTCAGGTTAGCCTCGCTCAGGGTTGCCCCACTCAGGTTAGCCCATCTCAGGTCTGCCTCGCGCAGGTTGGCCCATCTCAGGTCGGCCCCGCGCAGGTAGGCCCCGCTCAGGTTGGCCCATCTCAGGTTGGCCCCGGTCAGGTTGGCCTCGCTCAGGTTGGCCCATCTCAGGTTGGCATCGAACAGGTTTACTTCGCTCAGGAAAGCCTTGCTTAGGTTTGCTTTGCTCAGGTTGGCCCCGCTCAGGTCGGCCCGGCTCAGGTCGGCCTCGCTCAGGTCTGCCCCGCGCAGGTAGGCCCTGCGCAGGTTTGCCCCGGAAAGGTCTGCCCCGGAAAGGTCTGCCCCGGAAAGGTCTGCCCCGGAAAGGTCAAGACCGCTCAAATCAATATATGGTTGCCATTCCTCCGGCAGCCGTCCCTCCGGTACTCCCAACTCAATCAGTTGTCTTCGCGTTTCGTTCCAGTTCATTTCGTCTGCCTCCGGCTTTGCCGCCTGAGCCGTCGGGCGCAAATACGACTCAGGCGGCGGTCTCTTAACTACCGTTGCGTGGAACACATGCCAGACAGTCCGCGCCCTTTCCGGCTACGGGCAAGTCGCCCCATGCCGGTTTTCATCCGGTGGCTTTGACTGGCCGCCGGAGTGAATCAACCTTATCGCTCGTCCTTTTCAGGAAAGAGCGCGTAATAAATCCGCTCGATGATGAACAGGAGGACGATGAAAGCGAGAATGCCGAGGAAGGATAAAAAGATTGTGGTCATTGTGTTGTCTCCTGAAGTCCCCCGCCGCCTGACCGTCTAGCTGGTCATGATTGCCGTGGCCGATGCTGTGCCGGTACAAGCCACGTCACGAGTCGGGCAGCGGGGTTAGCGCTTATTCCTCGTAAGCTCCGTTGGCGACGACGGCGACGGGCGTGTCCCCGAACATGTCGTCTTGTGCGGACGGGGCGACGCCGTTACTCTGGACATCCACAGCGTTTTGGCGCACATTCGTTTTTGCCGCCGCCGGGGTTGCCCCTCTGACGCGGATGGACGGAACATTCCCGCCGCCGACCTTGACCATATCCACGCCTAGCGTAACCGTTGCGCCACGCCAGCGGTCTGTCTCTGCACCCAGAGACGCGGCAAATGCCCGAGCATTGGTTTTGTTGAGGATGAGCTTCTTTGGGCGTTCAACAAACGAAACGATTATTTTCGTCTGTTCGCCACGCGGCCCCCCGACCTTGTCCTCGAATACATCCTTGATAGTCATCGAGACTGTTTTGTTGTGGCCGATCATTTCAGCCGACAACCACTCGAATAAATCTGTCGAAAATATGTTCACGTCTATTTCTCCTTTTGATTGAATGTGCTCCAGCGTGTCCAGGACTGAGCTGAGCAGTTCGGATAATGTGCGATACCATGGCGTTCCAAATCCCATCGTCGCCGTGGGATTGACCCGGTAAGAAAAAGATGCCCCGTATGTGCCACACACTTCGACCACGCGCTCAAGGGTAAGGCCGGGGGCTTTGATAGTGTCGCGGATAGTCGCCTCCGCCTCCTCGATGATGGCCAGTGTCATGATAGATTCTCCTTGTGGTTGCTGTTTATCTCGTACCGGCCAGAAACCAGTACAGGGTCTCGTAGTAGTCAGCCAGCGCGGCCTCTTCTTCGGCCTGCTGTTGCCATTCGTCGTCGTCTTGCGGCCCGTAGATGTCCAGTTCGTCGTCACGTCCGTTCATTGGAGGCCTCCATTGATGCGTTCGTGGATGGCCATTGCCATGATGTGCTTGCAGTAGGAGCGGCCATTGATGACCGCCGGGCGCCGGGCGAACGCCGGACAGGTGCATTGCCAGCCATTGTCGGGGGTGTATGTGAGCCGGTAGGTCGTGCCAGCGGCGTTGCGGACGTGTACCAACTTGGCCGACAGGACGAGCACGCCGTTATCGCGCTCGGCGTACTCGGCCGCTTTGTCGGCCATGCTCGCCAGGTGCGGGTGACGGGCGGCGATGCGGGCGGCGGCTGTCTGGATGGCGGTGGATAGGTCTTGGGTTGCGGGTTGTGTTATCATCTCTGTGTACTCCTGTTCGCTTAATTCCTAACTATGTACATAGTATAGCATCTATGTACATAGTTGTCAATACCCAAAACTATTGACTTTCAAGATTGATTGATTTACTATGTACATATGTCACCTAGAGATGCAAAACAAGAGATTAAAGACTATCGGCCGGTTCTTGCCGTAGAGGCCAGGGATTCGCTTATGGAGTTGGCTAAGGCTCTGGCCTTCCAGGTCAGTCGGCATGGTACGTATTACGGCCAGCCGTCCGTCCGTGACATGCTTGAATCGCTGGCCGAGGCTTACCGCGCCGATAGCGGCGAGGTTGAAACGGCGTTGCGTGCCATTGGCGTCGTGAAGCCCGCCGAAAATGGAACCTAATCACGCCGGTTCCCATTCAGCGGTTAACGCCGACAGCGCCGTCAGTGCCGCGCTCAGGTCGCGCATTGCCCGTAGCTCGTCGGTCTGGAACCACCAGCGCCGCCATGCGTTTTTGTCGCTCATGTTACACCTCAGAATGGCGGCGGCTCGGTCGCCTGTTCCATCAATGCCCGACGTATCCAGTCAATCGCCGCGCCGTTCTCGATTTGCTCCCTAGTAACATGCAGTACCTTCCAACCAGTGACAATTGCCTCGTTGCCCTTCTCGCAATCGCGGGTGATTCCGGCGGCCGTGTTATGGCCGGATTTCGCCATGTAGATACCGCCTTGTATCTCGACAGCGACCCGATGCTCCGGCCATGCCAGGTCAAACCGCCAGCGACGACGCGGGTGAAACCTGTACTCAGTCATCGGCGCCGGCATGTCGTTAATGCGCAGATAAAACAATAGCGTCTCCTCCAGGCCGGACGCGCTCATCTCGATTCTCCCGCCCGGCTGAACCATCGGCGCATCCTGCCCCGCGCCGCGTCCGGCGAATCGCCGAAAATCACCTGTATAATTTGGTTATTCCTGTCCCGCGCCAACGCCATGTAGCCGCTCAGAATGCGGCAACGACTCACCTCAATTTTGTGATTCATAAATACCTCCACAGAGCGTAATCATAACGGACTCCCTCCGATCGCATTTCCACAGCCAGCGGCAGGCCGTACTCGGATGCCCAGCGGGTGAATAGTTCGTAGTCCAGTTCGGCCACAATGTTGTTGTCCAGCATCCAGTCCATCGTCTGGACGTCGCCGACGCAATCGCCCACGAGCACCCGCTCCCACGTCTCTGCACCGACGGGCCGCATGAGCACGACCTTGCCAACCTGATCGCAATCGGTTGTCGCCGCGTAACCGGCAACAGTCTGCCAGTCGTCCGGCGGCGTGTTGCGCCACCAGTCGTTGGCGAACCGATGGGCGACAACCCCCTCGAACACGCCGGGGTCATAGCGCGAGACGTAGCCGGTTTGTGGCGACGTCCTCGGCGCAACGAGCGCGGCCAGCAGCATGGCCGCAGGCAACAGGCGGCTCATCGCGTCACCTCCCTCCTGCCCTGACACGCCATGACGGCACCTCCCACAACCGCGCCGACAGCCTGACGACCAGCCGCTGAAGCCGGGCGATGGTGGCGTCTTTCGTCTCGTCGGGGCCGTCTGCGCCGGAGAGCGTCACGGCGAGGGCCTGGGATATTGTCGATTTACTCATAATGTCTCCATTCCCGGATGTGCCCGGCTGACGAACGTCGCCATTTCCGGTTTCCATCCGATAGTGACACTGCCCGTTGCCCCGTCGCGGTTTTTGGCAATGATGACCTCAGCGTCGGTAACAGGGGCGGTATCGTCGTAATAGCTGTCGCGGTGGATAAAGAGCACGGCATAGGCGTTTTCCTCGATTTGCCCGGACTGTCGCAAATCCGAGAGCATAGGCCGCTTGATTGCCCGCGCGTCAACGCCCCGGTTCAGTTGCGCCAGTGTCAATCCCACCACGTTGAGCGACTTATAGATGTTGGCGAGGTCAATTGCGATAGCGCCCAGGTCTTGCACCTCATTGCCGGTCGGCTGGTTGGCCGGCATGATGTGCATATGGTCAACAATCACCATGTCGAGGCCGTGGGCGGCGAAGATACGCGAGGCGCGGGCGCGTACATCCGACGGCCGTATGCCCGCCGTCGCGTCGATGTAGATACTGCTATCGGCCAGCTTACCCCCGGCCTTCATGACGAGCGCCTGATCCTGGGTGGATAGTTCCCGCCGTCGGGCCGGTTTCAGGCGTTCCACGGGGATGCGTGTCATGAGTGATACGAGCCGGTTTGTGATTTGCTCCTGACTCATCTCCAGGCTGAATAGCAGCACCCGCTTGCCCTGTTTCATGGCCGCGTGCAGGGCGATGCCCAGCGCCAGTGACGACTTGCCCATCGACGTGCGCCCGGCAATGAGGTATTGATGCGGCCGCTCAAACCCGCCGAGGAAGCGGTCAAGGTCAAGAAGGCCGCTGCCGATAATGCGCGGCGTATCGGTTGACACGACATCGGCCATGAAGCTGTCGATGTAGTCGCTCATGTATCGCCGGGGTGATAGGACGGTTCCCCGATTGGCATTGTTGCCGGCGTCGAATACGGCCGCCTCTGCGGAGGCGAACGCCTCATCAATCGGCAGAGCCTGGTTGTAGGCGACTTTGGCGACTTGTCCGGCGGCGTGAATCAGACGGCGGCGGGCGGCTTTCTCGGCCACGATACCGGCGTAGTGGGCGACGTTGATCGACGTGGGGACGGTATTCAGAAGGTCAAGGATATAGGGCTGATCGCCGCTATCCTCCAGCCGCTCGATACGCCGCAATTCTGCGGACAGGGTCAACAGGTCAAGCGGCTCACTGCGGCCGTACAGGTTGCCGATGGCCTCGTAAATCCATTGATGCGGCGGCCGGTAGAAACTGGTCGGCTCCAGGATTTCGGCCACGTCGTAATAGGCGTCAGGGTCGATGAGCAATGAGCCAAGCACGGCTTGCTCCGCCTCCACGTCACACGGGGGCTGATATTCGTCGATATTCATTGCCTAAATTCCTCTTGAGATAGTCGGTGTCTTTGCCGTTGGCGGTGGCGATGCGGTCGCTGCCGCCGATGGCCCGGATAGCCGCTTTGAGCCGCTCGTCTGAGTAGTCGCGGCGGGTGATAGCCTGAATAGCGCGCTGCCAGATGGAATCGTCGTCGGCGGTGACGGCGTGCGCCGACAGTTCGGAGGCCCGGTTAATGTAGATGTTCCTGATGCTGTGCGGGTTGGATAGCGGGTAGGTTTTCCCGCTCGTGTTCGTACCCTTCCCCCAACAAAACGCAATCGAGGCGTCAACCACTACCCGCGCCATTTCTTCATCGCCGCCAACCCGGTTCAAGATGGCGCTCAGCGTTGGTTTCCAATAGTCCTGGTACATCGACGCATGGACATCAGGCACGCCGGCTACGATTCCCGCTTTCGTGGCGAAGTGCTCAGCAAGGGCGAGAACCGGGGCATCTAAAACTACTTCTACTTCTTCCGGCTTGGGCGGCGTAGTAGTAGGATGGTTAATCGGATGGTTAATGGATGGTTTAGGTGACACAGTGTCACCCCCTGGGGTGTCATCCTGACACATTCCAATGTGACAAATTGGCACACTGGAATGTGCCAATTTGTCACTTACGGGATGTGTCATTTTGTCACTTACCAACGATGTGAGGATTATCTGGTACATGTTGGACGTGTCCTGGCGGCGACGGCGAATCAGATAGCCGGATTTGACAAGCGCATCGAGGGCGCGGATGACAGTTCGCTTAGACAGGGCGCACTTGCGAGCTATCTCCGGTATCGACGGATAGGCGTTGCCGCCGTCGTCACTGGCGTTATCGGCCAATGCCAATAACACGAATCGCTGGGTTGAATCTGTTGGGCCGTATTCCCATACGGCGCTCATTACCTTTACGCTCATAACCCATCCCCTTAGTACGGCAGACGGCCGTCATTGTGGAATAGGTCATGGCATCCACGACACAGCACCACGAGGTCGGCGTCGCGTTCGTGGCCTAACCTCTCATACGTGTTGTGGTGGACGTCGAGCCGCGCTTCCGCGTGGCACACCTGACAATGGTTCTCAGCCAGAGCCAGCGCCCGCAGACGGCGCTCCTTCCAGCCGTCGGATTTGATGTACTCGCTGTATGGGAGTTGTGTCCGCGCCCCGGCCCGGCGGCAGGTATCGCAGACGCGCAGCTTTCCGGCGGCCATTGCGAACGCGGCCTGTGGGTTTTTGCTCTGAAACGTCTCGCCGCAAATATCGCACTCGCGGCTTATCTGGATTGCGTCATGGCGTGTTGCCAATCTCATGGTCTCACCTTGCCTTTCAACTTGCTCACCCTGTCGCGGGGTGATACCCTTGCCGGGCCAGATATTCCTCAACAGCGAGGATGAGTTCGTCGGGGAGGCCGGTTGATTCTCCCCGCTGGAAATATTCTTCCAGGGCGGCTTCGATGACGGCGCTCTCGGTTCGTTTCTCTCGCTTGGCGGTCGCGCTCAGTTCAGCGCGAAGGGCTGAGGATAGGCGGATATTCTTTTGGTCCCTATCGAGGGCTTTCTCTCTTGCCATTGACAACACCTCCATGTGGATTATCCCACTAAGGTTATTATATAATACAACATGGTACTTTGTCAAATACTTAGATGCTTCAGTTTGCGTCTCGCCGTCCCCCTGTCGCGCAGCGGCTACTCCCCCAAGTAGCCGCTTTGTGTTGTTATCACCACGACTTTAGCCGCTAACTCGCGCTACTCTCTTCACTTGCCTTGGGTGGTCTGCCCGCTCCCTCGCGCCGCCCACCCCACCCCGCGACGGGCTGCCCCTTCAGCATACGCGCCGCCTTCGTCACTGTCCGATAGGCTGCGGCGTGGCTGCACCCGTATTTCTCCATCATGGCCCGCCGGATGCTCAGCCGGGTCGGCTGATAGTCATTGCCGGCCATCTTTAGTTCCTCTATCGCAAAGTGTAGCCGTTCATTGTGATCGCGCTTGCGGGTCATAGTTGCTCCTGTGCTTTCACCTTGAGGGTTACCACACCCTCCAAGGTTCCTGCGGTCGCGTATTTCTTGCCATTGTATTCGTGCATTTCGTTTCTCCTATTTACCTGTCTGCCTATCTCAGCTACCCACTTCCACCCGGTCAAAGCCGTTCTGTTTTGCGAAGGCCATAGCCTGTTTCTTTGCCTCGCTGAATGTTCCGTGCCAATTTTGCTCACTGCGCCCGTTGCCACTGAAACGAAACCACCAATTGCCCGTGCCTCTCGGCTTGCGTCCGTGCGCTGCTTGAAATTGGTTGTCACTGAATGTTACCTGCGTCATTTCGTTTCTCCTTTTGCTCGCTTAACTATGTACACAGTATATGTCATTTCGATATGATTGTCAATAGCCAATATGAGCAAAATGGTACATATAGACACATCTGTATATGTGTTCCTGCTGGTGATAGACAGGCTTGTGTTGACGCTGTATGTAGGGATGTGGCATAATACGGGCAGGGAGGGGCGCTTGACGTAACGTTATGCTATGACAAATTACCGCAATCGCATCTTGGGACTTGAATATATCAAGACTGCCGACTTGACGGAACACCCCGGCAACTGGAGAGAACATCCGGCTGCCCAGGCTGAGGCGCTGAAAGGCGTCCTCAATGAAGTCGGCATTGCGGGCGCTCTGTTAGCCTACCGCAGCCAGCGGCAGGGCGGGGCGCTGGTCGTCATTGACGGCCATCTACGCAAAGACGCCGCCCCGCAGACGTGGCCGGTGCTGGTGCTGGATGTTGACGACGCCGAGGCCGACTACCTTCTCGCTACCCACGACCCTTTAGCGGCAATGGCGACGGCCGACGCCGGGGCGCTTGACGCGCTGCTATCGAGCGTGCAGAGTGGCGAGGCGGCGGTGCAGCAGATGCTGGCGGAGTTGGCTGAGGGGGCGGGGCTGTACCCGCCACAGGAAGACCCGCAGGACGCCGAGCCGAAGATTGACCGGGCGGAGGATCTGCGGGTGAAGTGGGGGGTGGAAACAGGGCAGATATGGCGATTGTCGAGCCGGACGGCGGGGAGGGAGCATCGGTTGATTTGTGGGGATTGTACGGATGGGGATGTGGTGGAGCGGGTGATGGGGGGGAAGATGGCGGGGATGGTGTTTACTGATCCCCCATTTGCTACTTTTGCAAGTTCGACAGGAAAACTAGAGATTACAGACTTTGGGATGATTCGCCCGTTTTATGAGAAGTTGTTAGATGCTACCTTGCCCTGTGTGGAGCGTGGAAGGGCCTTATTTATTTGTTGTGATTGGCGTAGTTATCCGATGCTGTTTGGGTTGGGAAAGATTGATCCCAAGAATCTGATTGTCTGGGTTCATGGTGCGATGAGGATGGGGGCGAATTTTCGGCCCCAGCACGAATTCATTCTGTATGCGTTGAACACTGGTTTTAACGCCAGATTCGCAAGCAGAATAAAGGATTATGAGCTTTGGAAAATCGAGGATCGGAGCATAGGCGATGTTTGGGATATCCCACAAGCCGAGGCATCGCCGGGAGCTAACCGGATACATATAAGTCAAAAACCAGTGAGGTTACCTGAGTTCGCGATCATACATTGTAGCCGTGAGGGCGAGATTGTGGGGGATTGGTTTTCAGGCTCCGGGACTGTTCTCATTGCGGCGGAGAATACGGGGCGGGTGTGTCGGGGGGTTGAGATTTCGCCGGGGTATGTGGCGGTGGCGTTGCAGCGGTACAGTGATGCCTTCGGTATCACGCCGGAGTTAATCGACTAATGGCCGCGAAATCTGACAAAATCACACACCCCATAAAAAAGCGGCCATCGGTTGTCCAGATCGAGGACGCCATTCGCAAGGCGGCGGGCAACGTCACAGCGGCGGCGCGTGGGCTGGGCATCGGCCGGACGTCGCTCCACGCCCGCATTGCGCGGTCTCCGGCGTTGCAGCAGGTGCTGCAGGAAGAGCGGGAATCACTGGTGGACATGGCCGAGAGCGCATTGCGGGCTGAGGTTCTTGACCGCAACATGACGGCCGTCATCTGGACGTTGAAGGCATCGCCCGAAGCCAAGCGGCGGGGCTGGGGGGAACGGCAAGAGGTTACCGGTGTGGACGGCGCACCTATCCAGGTTGAATACATCAATGATTGGCGCAATGAGAGCGAAGGGTAGGATTAAGCTCCCCCACCCGCACCCCGGCCAGCGGCACGTATTGAGCCACGCCCGCCGATTCAACTGGCTATCGGCGGGGAGGCGCTGGAGGAAAACAACCCTCGCCATGTCGATTGTCGTGGAGGCGGCTATCCGGGGCGGCACTTACATCTGGGGCGCCCCGACGTATGATCAGGTGCGTATCGGCATGGGTGAAGTCAAGCGAGCATTAGGCGCGGCAGGGACAATCAACCTGAGCCGGATGACATACGAACTGCCACAGATGGGCGGCACTATCGTTTTCCGCAGCCTGGACAATCCCGACAATGTGCGCGGCTACACGGCCGATGGCGTGGTCATGGACGAAGCGGCTTTTATCAAGGGTGACGCATGGATCGAGGTCTTGCGGCCGATGCTGATTGATACCGGCGGTTGGGCGTGGGGCATTGGCACTCCGAAGGGGCGTAACTGGTTTCATCAGGAATTTAGCAAGGCACAAGACCATGATGATTACATGGCGTGGCAGATACCGACGCGGGGCGTCAAGGTGGTTGATGGCGAATTGGTACACGACCCGCACCCGCTGGAAAATCCCGACGTGCCCTTCTCTGAGATTGTCCAGATGTGGCAGTCCATGCCGGAGCGGGTATTTGAGCAGGAGATACTCGGCATATTCCATGACGATCTAGGCGGCGTCTTTCACCGCGTCATGGAATGCGCTACGGCCACGCCCCTCGACGGCCCGGTCTCCGGCCGCGCCTATGTCGCCGGGGTTGACGTGGCCGACGCCGCTGACTTCACGGTGATCAGCATTCTTGACGCCCGGACGCGCGAACAGGTCTATATTGACCGGTTTAACCGCGTCGGCTATACCGCGCTCGAAGATCGTATTCATGCCGCTTATAATCGCTGGAATGTCCAGACGATGATCATCGAGGACAACAGCATCGGCCAGCCGGTGATTGACCACTTGCGCGGCCGCGGCATGAGCATTGTCCCCTTCCATACGTCGGCGGCGACGAAACAGCCGCTTATTCAGGCGTTGCAATCGGCGTTTGAACACGGGACAATCAGGATATTGCCCGACCCGATTCAGGTGGGAGAGCTTCAGGCTTACGAGGGCAAGCGGCTGGCCGGCGGCATGAGCTACAGCGCGCCGTCGGGTTTGCATGACGATATGGTTATGGCATTGGCATTGGCGTGGCACGGCGTGGACAGGCAACCGGCCCCCATACCGCGACAGGCGGCACAACAAAGCAGGTGGCAGAGGTTCTAATGGCGAAGCAAAATCTGTATAACGACATCGGCGATATAGGATTGAACACCAGCGGTTGGGGGGAATCGGGCGACGAATTTCTTGACGAGTGGCGTGGCGCGGCGAACAAGGCCAAGCGGGTCAGGGAGATGCTCTACAACAGCGCGACGGTTGGGGCGTTGCGTCTGGCCGTCGAGATGCCGCTGCGCGATATTGACTGGCAGTTCATAAGCGACGAGGGCGAGGACGACCCGCGGCTGGAGTTGCTCAACGAATCGTTTGGCGCATTGTCCCATAGCTGGAACGACCACGTGACTGACGCGCTCGACTTCCTGTGGTACGGGTGGTCGATGTTTTCAATCACCTACCAGCAGCGTGACGGGCGCATCCTGTGGCGCAAGTTTCGGCCGCTGGGGCATGACACATTACAGCGGTGGCTGTACGATGAAGATGGAGGCATGGCGGGCATTCAGCAATGGCCGCACCTTAACCCCGCTCCCGTTCCTATTGAGCGCATGGTCATCTATCGCTTTCGCCGGGCGCGTGGCAATCCTGAGGGGTTCAGCATCTTGCGCCCGGCGTGGCCGTCGTGGTATTACGCCAAAAACATTCAGCACGTCGAGGCAATCGGTATCGAGCGCAACCTTGCGGGCCTTCCCATTGTCCAGTTGCCGGAGGGGGCTGACACGACGGAAAGCGACAGCGAAGACACCGACGTGGGCCGCGCCCGGCAGTTGGCCAAGTCCGTGCGCAACGACAGCAACGCGGGGCTGGTCATCCCGTTTGGCTGGGACTTCCGGCTCGCGGCGTCGGGCGGCACGGGGGCGAACAATACCGACGCGGTGATTAGTCGCTATGACAAGCGCATCCTGATGAGTGCATTGGCGCAGTTCATCATGTTGGGGATGGACAACATCGGCGCGCTGGCCACCTACTCCGGCTCGCAGGACTTCTTCACCCTGACGTTAAACGCCGTGGCCGACACGATGGCCGAGACGTTTACCAAGTTCGCGGTCGAGCGGCTGTTGAGCCTTAACGGCCTCGACCCGCACGGCGTGCGACTGACCCACAGCCCCGCGGGCGGGCTGAAGCCGGAGCAAATCGCGACCGCGCTGGGGCAAATCGGGCAAAGCGGGTTCCTGACGTGGTCGGCGGATGACGAGGTCTGGTTGCGCTCCATCTTTCGCTTGCCGGTGCGGGACGTGGAGACAATTCAGGCCGACCGTGACGAGGCCCAGGCTGCCCGCGCCGAGGCAGCGCGACAGGCAATGACAATGCCAACCATTGACCGGCAGACCGCCGAGGTTGAGCCGGAGGAATACGCCGCCGACGGCGATGACGCGGCCCGGCAGAAGTGGGAGAGGCAGTGGCAAAAGAAAATGGCGGTGTTTCTGGCCCGGCAACAGAACGATGTAATGCGACAGGCGAGGCGCGAACATGGCCGATAGCATCTACTCCGTGGAATGGTGGCGGCGGTACTTGTCGGGCTTGCGCAGCGAGTTCGCCGAGTTGACGATGAACATCCTGCTGGCCGGTGGCGACGCCGGTCGTATCGGCGGCATCTCGATAGACTGGGAAGCGTACAATCAGGACGCGCTGGACTGGCTCGACATGTATCTCGGTGACAAGCCCTTGCCCGGTCTGACCAGTGAGGGGGCCTACCCGTGGGCGTGGGCGGTGAACGAGACGACCCGGCGCGGCGTGACGGACGAGATAACCCGCTGGGTCAAATCCGGCGCGCCGTTGCCAGAACTGGAGCTACGGTTGCGCGGGCTGTTTGACGACCGTCGCGCGCACATGATCGCCGTGACCGAAGTGACGCGCATTTACGCCAGCGGCAACGTCATGGCGTGGAAGGCGTCGGGCGTGGTGGACGGAAAACGCTGGCAGACGGCGCGAGACGAGATGGTATGCCCGATATGCAGCAAGCTGCACGGCTCCTACGTTGACCTGCGCGGGGGCTGGGAGTTTTCCGCGGCGGTGCTGGCCGCCAACCCCGAACTGGCCAAAGCCCTGAGGGCGCCGATGACCGTGATCGTGCCGCCAGGGCATCCCGGCTGCCGTTGCTGGCTAACCCCTGTAGTCCTCGCCGCGCTATCGGATGACGAGGCGGCGGCGGGATTATTCGACCCGATGGGAGGCACGCCATGACACAGATTGACATCGAGGTGACATTCAACCCGCCTGACCTTGCCCAGCGGATGCGCAACTACCCGGAACGGCTGGAGCGCGAGATGGAACAAACGATGAAACAATCGTTGTTGCATGTTCAGGGCAGCGTACCGCAATACCCCTCCCCGCCGTCGGGTAGCGGTTACGTTCGCACAGGGACGATGGGCCGCAGCATCGGGCTGGACGGGCAAGCCGAGATTTACGAGACGCGGCGCATTGGCGGCGGCTACGAGGCGCGGCTGGGCACGCGGCTGGAATATGCGCCATACGTCATCGGTGATGATACCCAGGCATGGATGCACAAGGGGCGATGGTGGACGCTGAAGAAAGTCGGAGAGAAGGCGAAGCCGGGCATTGAACGATTGTTCGAGGCAATGTCAAAGAGGCTGGCCGCGTTTCTGGACGGGCGATGATTGACACAACGGGGATCACCAGGGTGACAGTTACGCCGTCGCGTTACGGGATGCGGCGGGAGTACCGGCATCGCGCGCCGGATTGCTCCCGGCTGTTGTTCGTGGGCTATTTGCCGCCCGGCGCGTACATCGAGATTCGTTGCCCGGCTTGCGGGCGGATGCACGTCATTACAGCAGCGGATGGAGAGGATACTTGACGCAAGGCGCGGTCATGTTGTAGAATGAATTGAAATCTCATACCTCACGGGTGGATGACTTGATCACTGGCCAATTGGCCGCCCGTTGACGCGACTGGAAACAGTTTGAGGCTATAAGCCCAGCGTCGCTCCTTTAAGGGGAGCGGCTCTGGGCTTTTCTCATTTTACGACTATGAGTGAATACGTAATTACCGATTTTGTGACCGTGGCGGCGGGGGAACCCTTCCGCCTGTTGCCGTTTGGGCAACTTGTGAAGAACGGACGCAAGCGCGAGGTCACGCGGGAACTGGCCGCGCGTTTCCGTTTGCCGCATTTTCGCCCGCCGATAAAGCTGGGATCGCACAAGGACGAGACCCCGGCGGGTGGCCATATCGTGGCACTGGAAGTGCGCGATGACGGATTGTATGCCGTGCCGGAATACAACGACGAAGGCGCGGCGGCGTTGGCTCGTGGGGCGTTTCGCTACCACAGCCCTGAGATTGTCTGGGAAGGCGGGCTGGAAGACCCGCAGACGGGGGATGTACAGGACGGGCCGCTCATCATTGGCGACGCGCTGCTGCACACGCCCCACTTGGGCGAGGCGGCGGCCCTGTATACAGCCGACATTACACAAGGAGAACAGAAAATGAGTGGAGAAACCGTAACTGTACCGGTTGGCTGGCTGGATCGACTTTTGGGCCGCGTGCCTGAGGAAACGCCCCCGCCCGCTCCTGTGGCGACGGTGGACACCGACCGGCTGACGGCGGTGGAGAGCGAGCGCGACGACCTCGCGGCAAAAATCGCCCGAATGGAAAGCGAAGCGGCGCAGGCCGAGCGTGTCCAGCGTTTCGCCGCCGAACTGGCCGAGACCTCGCTGGCCGATGACGACGGGTTGCCCGCCTTGCTGGCCGGGCTGTCCGACGAGACGGCCAGCGAGTTGATGCGCCGGTTTAAGGCGTTGGCTGAGCAGGCCCGCGTGAGTGCGCTGACGGCCAACGTCGGGCACGAGGGACAAGCCCCCAGCGGCGACCCCGTGATGGAACTTGACGCGGCCATCAAGTCTGTGATGGCAGCCGAGAAGATGGACTATGTGCAAGCAATGGCGCGGGTACGCGCGACACAGCCCGACCTGATCGCGGCTGCCTACCGATAGGAGAATAACAATGACAGCGAACAGCGGAGACAATCTTCGGATTCACGGATTGACGGCGGCCGCCGACCTTTCCGGCAAGCAGTACCACGCCGTGGCCCTTAACACGACCGGTCAGGTCAAGGTCGGGGCAAAGACGGCGGCCAATATCGGTATTTTGCAAAATGACCCGGTCGCCAATGAGGCGGCTTCGGTCGTGGCCGCCGGTATGACCAAAGCCTACGCGGGCGGAGACATTCCTCGCGGCTCGTGGGTGACGTGCAATTCGACGGGGCAATGCATCGTGAGTACCACGGCCAATGCATCGATGATTGGTCGCGCCGTGACCGTCGGAGCAAGCGGCAAATTGTTTGAGGTCTTCGTCGCCCTGACGAACTACTAGGAGGGATGGAGTTAAGACATGGCACTTCCAACGATTAACGATGTTCAATTGGTCGAGCCGGTGCTGACCAACATGATGGTCGGCTACCGGCAATCGGCGGCCAACTTTGTCGCCGGTCGGGCGTTTCCTTCCGTGCCGGTGAGTTCGGACAGCGGCTCTTTTGCCAAGCTGACCAAGAAGTATTTTTTCACCGACGGGCTGCGCGACCGCGCGCCCGGCGACCCGTTTGCCCGGCTGGAGTTCGGCGTGGATAAGGGGACATACGCGACCCGTCAATTCGCCGCCGACTACGCTCTCGCTGACGAGGTTCGCGCCAACTCGCAGATTCCGATGGAACTGGAGCGCGTGGCCATCGAGTTTCTGGCTCAGAAGTCGCTGCTCCGCAAGGAGTTGCAATTCGCCGCCGACTTCATGAAGACCGGCGTCTGGGGCACGGATTTAACCTCTGCTCGCAAATGGGACAATTCTTCCTCCGGCGACCCCATTGGCGACATCCTGCTGGCGTCTGACGCGATCTCCGGCGCGACGGGCTACGTGCCCAACACGCTGATCATCGGTTACGACGCTTACCGCGCGTTGATGATTCATCCCGACGTGGTTGACCGCCTGAAATACGTCATGGCGACGACCGACGCGCTGGTGGCGTCGTCGCTGACGGCGGTGCTGGGCGTCAATCAGATTCTGGTTTGCCGCGCGAACTATGACGCCACTAACGAGGCGAGCACTTTCACGGCCTCGCCGATCATCGCCGACAAGGCGTTGCTGATTTACAACAACCCCGGCGCGGGCATTTTCGACGCCACGGCGGGCAAGACGTTTACGTGGGCCGCCGGTGGCGGCGAGGGCACGATCTATCGCTATCGTGACGACGCGCGTCATGCCGACGTTCTGCAGCACAAGGAGCAGTGGGATCAGTGCGTGGTGGCCGCCGACCTCGGTTACTTCTGGTCGGACGTGATCGAGTAGTGGGTTGGTCTGGGCCGCGGGGCTGTGGTTACGTCAATCCGTATCCTGCTCCGCGCTATTGACGTGGCCACAGCCCCGCGGCCCAGACTTAGGAGCAGGGAATGGGAACGTGTTATATCGGAGTTGCTGAGGGCGGTATCGAATATGGCGAATGCCGCGACAGCATCGAACTGCTGGACAAACGACCCGGCGACAGCCTCCATTTTGGACGGGGCACGAAGGGTTACGAGGTTCGGCAGCAGCACTTTAACAGATTCATAGCAAGCGAGCATGAGTGGCTGCTCATGCTCGACGGCGACATGGTCTATTCGCCCGACACACTGGAGCAGCTGCGGTCGCACGGCGTGCCGTATGTGAGCGGTTACTACCTGCAACGGCGGCACAGCCCGCTCTTGCCGGTCTGGTTCCATCCCGGTGACGAGTGGCCCTTGCGTCCGTTTCTCGAAGACCCGGAGCAGGGGCGTTTGCACCCGTTGGGGGCGTCGGGCTGGGGCTGTGTCCTGATTCATCGGGACGTGGTTCAGGATACGCGGCAAAAGGTACTGCGCGGCGAATGGGATGTCATCGAGGATGAAATGGCAATGTGGCCCTATGACCTGACCGAGGTCATGGGCGCGCTGGCCGCGGGGGACGTTGACACACTTCAGCAACTATTGCGCCCATTGCGGGGGCAATACGACCGGCGGCCGGTGGGCAGTGACATCCGCTACCCGGTCATGGCGCGGGCGGCGGGATACGACTTATGGGGCGACCCCGACGTGCGACCCGGCCACATGCTGAATTACGTCTTGCATCCGTCGGACTACGCGGCGCAGGGCGCGAGCACCTACGCGACCACAATGCGCGAGGTCTACGACGCTACCGACCGCGGGCGCGTTCTGTGGGCTGAGCGCATAGAGGCCCTGAAACATGAATAGCATTTGTTTCGTCACGGCGGGGCCGGTCGAATGGGGTAGTAGCCGGATGCGTGCCTACTGGCCCGCGCGGTATATAGCCGATGCGACCGTGGTCACGATGGCCGAGGTGAAGCAGGGCAAGCTACCCGATGCGGCGGTGTACGTATTCCAGAAGCTGATTGCCACGACGCTGGCCGTCGAGTTGCGGGCGTTGGGCAGGATTGTCGTCTGGGATGTATGTGACCCCTCGTGGTGGTTTGACAAGACAGGCGCGATAGAGGCGGTCAACAACGTCGATTGGATCGTCGCCTCCAGCTTACCGCTGGCCGTTGACTTGGGGGCGTGGGCGGCTGTAAATGGCACAGAGACCAAAAAGATGACAGTCATCCCTGACCGGGTGGAGCTATCGCATTTCGACCCGCCGCTTCGTTACGTGCCCGGCGAGCCGGTGAAGCTCATCTGGTACGGAATAGCCGCCAACCGGCTCGCCCTTTTCGCCGCCGTGGTCAACCTGATGCGCTGGCGGGGTGACGGCCATGATATATCGCTGACCATTTTCGACGACGCGCCCGATCTACATTTCCCCGGTCTCGACGCGGTTCTGCCGGTCACTTACGAGCGATGGACACTGGACACCGAGGCCGAGACGTTGGCGGCGCATCATATCGCCCTGCTGCCGCCCTATCCGGGGCCGTGGGGGCGCGTCAAGAGCAACAACAGGACGGTCACGGGGTTGGCGGCGGGGTTGCAGGTCATCACCGGCGAAAGCTATTACGACCTGCCGAACGCCATAAACGCGATGGAAGCCGGGCACGACCGGCGCGAGTACGTAGCCGCCAATTACAACGTCGAGCAATCGGCGCGACAGTGGGTGGACTTAATCAATGATCTATCTGGTGGCAAGTAGTACGGATAACTACTGGGAGCGGGCGCGGCCTTATCTGGCCAGCCTTGCCCATCACCTGAACCC